>NZ_JBEXYP010000027.1:0-94209 GCF_040630995.1 Micromonospora sp. NPDC005710
ACCGCCACAGCCTCAACCGTTACCGGGTCCGCTACGCGGACCCGACCCGGTGTGTCACCCAACCCGGCCAACGTTTGTGGTCACGGCACTAGCCGGTCGATGAGACCGGGTGCCTCCGCTGTTCTGCTGGCGAGGCGGTGTTACTGGTGCTCGCGGACCTTCTCGACTGGCCAGCCGATTAACTGCGCGATGTCCTCGGCGGATGTGCTGTTCTGGCTGATCCACTCGTAGAGTGCCTTCCCAAGTGAGGGTGGTACCCCTGGGGTGTTTACCTCCGGCAGCGGCAGGTCGTCTGTGAGGCTGTCGACGTGAACCCACCGGCCGTCGGGGCAGAGCCGCTTGGTGGCGGCTGTGTAGCCCTCCCACCCGTCGTCGCCTTCGGCGATCACCTCGTCGGTGCGCCAGTCCAGAACTTTCCACTCATCGACGCCGACCTGCCCGCCGTCGACAATGCGATACCCCTTCTGCTCGAGCTCCTCCAGGCGCTCGTAGCGGGCGTCGTCGATGGTCAGTTGCGCCCGCAGCAGGCGCCTGACGTGCTCGACGGCGGCATCGCCGCTGCTGCGTACCCCGCCGTCGCCCAGCGGTGATTCAACCGCTGTGGCGGCGGCGCGGGTGTAGTTCTGTCCAGTCTTTGCCATCTCGGCGCGGATAGCTCGGGTGCGTGCACGGTTGCGCTTGCCCATGATCTGTCCTTCTGCGAAGGCCCACGCCCCTCGCGAGAAAGGGTCTGGTGTGGAATTCACGCTGCGTCGGCGACAGCTTGTCCTCGATCACCACCTGCGGCGTGGGCACCAGCGGCTTGGAGACGGGCGGGCGCGTGACCGCCGCCCGCAGTCTACGAGGTGCCGCGGGGGGACATGAAAGATGGGGCACCCGAACGTCGGCGCGCCTTGTCAGCCAGCGTCAGGGAACGGACCGATGTGTTCGTCGCTGATCTGCGCTATCGCCGCGATCATCCGCTCAAGGCCCCACCGGGGATCGAGGATCGGCCGCGCACCCCACCTCGCGCTGATTTCGGTGAGTTCCTCTCGAAGGTGCTCATGGTCATCGGCGGGTGCCAGGACCGCGACGGTCCTGCGGGGGGACAGGGGGAAGTCGCCGATGCGGCGCCACTCTCGCTCCCACCAAAACTCCTTGCGGCTGTACTTGGTCGGGCCCATCTGCTCGAAGAACGGGGTGATCTTGAAGATGGCCTCCTCGCTCAACTTGTCGCGGTCGACTGTCCGGCCGGTCGTGGCTCGGCGCACGGCGTCGTTGACCATGGCGTTCACCGCGGCGATCGGCCAGTCGCGGCCGGGCGTGATGTCGGAGTACCAAACGGGGTTGCAGCCGGCCTTGCGAGCAGTGGTCTTGGTGACGGCCAGGCCGTAAGGCTGGAAGCGCACGTCGCGCTTGTCGATGTTCTCCAGCATCATCCAAGTGTGCTCGAGCGGGGTCTCGGTGAAGCACACGACTTTCTGTGTCGCCGCCTTCCTGAGGCTCGGCTCGTGCACCGACGCCGGTCCGAACGGTGAGCGGGCTTCGATGTATCCGTCCCGGATCATTGTCAGTAGGTTTTCCCGGGCAGTGGGCCCGTTATGACCGGGAGTGTCACGGGTCAGGTGGATCAAGAAGGTCGACAAGTCGGTACGACGCTGCAGAAGGTCCTCGATGCTCGCCACAGGTCCACATTGCTATACCTCGCCGTAGCCGGGTGGGCTGCCCCACTGCCCGTCAGGTGTGGGCTGCTCAGCGCACGACAACGCCTGCCACCCGCTCTCGGCGGTGGCCACACCGCGAAGGCGTTTGGAATAAACGAGCCAGTGGGGGCGGTGAACGCCGCCGGGGCCGGCACGCGCTTGGTGACTAGAGGGCATTCGTGCTGCATCGTGGCGAGGAGGCCACGCACAGGCCCATGTTCCCCTCTGTGCCACCGTGGCCGGGTCCGTACGCGGTGCGGTTCGCCAACTTTTGGATAGGGGGCCATCAAGACCGCGCCCGGCGGGAAGCTGCGCGAGCTGCGTGCGCGCTGCTCGATGCCGGTGGTTACAGGGCCGTGCGAGAAGGCTGACATCTTCACCGTCGCCGGACCGGGGGCTGTCACTCGTGATCGGTCGGCTGACGTGGAGATGATCCTTCCCGTGTGGCACCGACGGCTGACCCCATTCCACCGGCGCCGTTTGCCCGCGGCCGTGCGGCCCGAGGGCGGGCTCGCCGGAACGGTCCGCGGCGTGCCGGGTGGGCCGGTCCGGGTGTGACGGCGGGCCTCGCCCCGATACCTGCCTGTTGAGTGATCAGAGGCTAACGCTGGTGATTGCGTGGTAGGTGGCCCAGTGGCCCTCGCTGTCGGCGGGGGTCCGGCCACACTGGCACGGCTCGTTGGTAGCCCGGTACAGCAGCTCGAGTCGGCCGAATCGGTCGCGGGCCTGGTGGAAAGCCTCCTGAAGTTCCACCTGGTAGATCTCGGCCCGTTTCATGGCGTCGCGGATCACCGGCCAAGGATCGGTCGGCTCGCCAGGGTCTTCCAGCGGCAGTTCGGCGATATAGATGTCCAGCGTCGCCCCCGCCGAGAGTCCCGTGTGCGCGAGTGATGTCGCCCCTTTCCCGTCGATGAGGTGCGCCCCGGTCACCCAGAAGTCGTAACGGCCGTTGTTCGTGACCTCCGCGAAGATCCCTCCACCATGGCGATCCTGTCGCCAGACGAACTGCACGTCGACGTGGGGGCCCAACTCGTCGTGATGGCGCGTCGACTCGATGGTGGAGATCCTTTGCGCCTCGCGCGCGGAGATGTCGGCCGCCTTCGCGGCCTGGTCGGCGGCATCGACGGCCTGTTGTGATGTGGTGAGGGCGGCCGCCGCGATGTCCGCCGAGCGTTCCGACGCCAATGCGGAACGGCGGCTCAGGCGCCAGGACAGCAGCCCGAAGACTAAACCCCCAAGCACGCCGACGGAGCCCCCGACAACGCCGAGGACTTCGGTCCAGGAAGAACCCTCCGCCGCGGCGGAGATCACAAGGTCAGTCACAGCGCGTGAGCGTATCGCGGGGGTACGACAACAACGCGGACGACCGAACCGCACCTAGCACTCAGGGCACCAAGGGCCGGGTACGGCGAGTCCTCGAGCGCCGACCGACCCCGACGCCGTCGTCGCCGGCCGCGCCCAGCCCTGGAGTTCAGGCCCGGTCGAAGGCCACGTCAACCGCATCAAAACGATCAAGCGAGAGGTATGGCCGCGCGAACCTCGACCTCCTCCGCAGACGCGTCCTGGCCAACCCGTAAGCCGCCATCAAGATCAATCACAGAATATGTGCCAGAGCCAAGGTTGAGCCGGCGTTGACACGCGGAGCAAGGTTGAGCCGGCGTTGACACGCAAGATATGGCCATTGCTTATCGATCTGCGACCGGGCGCGGTCGCAGATCGGCAATTGGGGTGGGCCGTGCCCCGCGCGTCGCCCTGGCTGGCGCCGGTAGCCGCTGGCGCTGACGTCGCCGGCAACGCTCGGGGCGCACAGTGGCGACGATGGACAGCGATCAGCCCGCCCCACCTCGAAAGGTGCGGCACCGCGCGCACAAGCGACCGGCTCGCCCGCACGCCGTGTTGCTCAGGCTGTCCGACGACGAGAAGGCTGCGATCGACGCGGCGGCGGCTGCTGCCCAGCTGACCCCAACCGGCTACGCCGCCAGGGCTGCGGTCGCCGCCGCGTCCGCTCTTCAGGCGCCCGGTGGTGTGACCGGTGACCTGCGCGATATGCAGCACGAGTTGTTCGCCGCTCGCCGCGCCGTGGCGATGTTCGGCAACAACGTTAACCAGGCGGCTGCGGCGTTCAACGCCACCGGTCGGCTGCCCGATTGGACCGCTGACGCCGTCCGGCTGTGTGCAGCCGCGATCGCCCGGCTCGACGAGGTAATCTCCCTGATCGACCGGCGGCTGCGGTGATCACGCGAGTGCACCGGCGCGGCTCGCGGGTCGGAGGGCTGCTGCGCTACCTGTGGGGCCTGGGGAAGGCGGAGGAACACGTCAACCCACGCTTAGTGGCTGCCTGGGACGGCGCGGGTCCCTTGAGCGACCTGGAACCAAAGGTCACCGCCAGCGGCAAGCGGGACCTCCGTGCGTTGACGGCATTGCTGGAGCAACCGGTCCGTGCGGGCGACCGGCCGCCCAACAAGTTCGTCTGGCATGCCAGCATGCGGCTCGCGCCCGAGGACCGGCACCGCACCATCAGCGACTCGACCTGGGCGAGCATGGCGGTGCAGATGCTCAGTGAGGTCGGCGTCGCCACCACGGCCACTGATCCGGGCCCTGCGGTGGATCGCCATGCGGCATGCCGATGAGCACGTGCACATCGTCGCCACGCTGGTGCGCGAGGACGGGCGGACCAACTGGATGCGCAACGACTACCCGCGCTGCGTCAAGGCGACCTACAACGTCGCTCGCCGCTACAACCTGCAACGCTGGGTGCCGCCGGCTGACCGGACCGCCCACCGCCGCCCCCATCCGGTCGAGGTCAGCAAGGCCCGTCGCGTAGGCCGCGCTCAGACGCCCAGGGATGAGCTGCGCCGGCGCGTACGCACGGCCGTGGCCGCGGCCGGCTCGGAGGAGGAGTTCTTCGCCCGGCTACGCGAGGCAGGAGTGCTGGTCCGGCTCCGGCCTAGCAGCACCGATGCACGGCAGATCACTGGCTACGCGGTGGCTCTTCCCGGCGCACGCACCGCCGGTGGGCAGCCGGTGTACTTCGGCGGGGGCCGGTTGGCACCCGACATGTCGCTGCCCAAGTTGCGGCTGCGGTGGGGCGCCCCGACACTACCGCCGACGGCTGCACCGACGGTGAGCCGGAGCCGGCGCGTCGAGGTCATGCGCCAGGCCGCCAGGGTTGCAGCCGCAGCCGCCGCCAACATCCGCCGTGCCGCCCGCACCGAACCGGCGCGGGCGCAGGCCACTGCGGTCGCCGCAGCCGACCTGCTCACCAGCCTGGCCTACGCGATGGAGGGTCACCGGCGTGGGCCATTGCACCGGGCCGCCGAGGTTTTCGACCGCGCAGCCCGCGAATCTACGGACGGATCCGTCGGTCCACCAGCCGTTCCCAGGAGATGCGCGCAATGTCGCGACTGGTAGCGCTCACGGGTCGCAACTCCGGCGACGACGCCGCGGTCGCCGCGCTCGCGCTGGTGCTGGACCTGGCTCGGCTCGCCGACACCCTCGAGCAGCTTCGGCGTGCCCAGCAGCGCCTGCACCAAGCCGAGACGGCTCGTGCCGCAGCCGACGCGCTGCGAGTGGTAGCGGGTGGCCGGCAACCGGCGGTAACGCTACCGCTAACTCCCACGCCAACACCCGACAGTGGGAGGCGGCCAGCGTGCTGGGCGCGGCCGCTGAGCAGGCAAAGGAGGTGCACGTGGCGCACCCGCAGCAACACGAGGACCCGATGGCCGAGACCCGCCAGCAGTTCCTGCAAGGGCTGGCGACGATGGCGACCGTCGGCGAGGCCGGTGCCCGCTGGGCCGCCGTCGGTATCCAAAACAAGGCCGCCGAACGGGAACGCCAGGCCCAAGGTGACCAGGCAGCCTCGGCGGCTCGGCGGGAAGCCGACCGGCTGGCAGCCAAGGTAAGCGGCGACCGCAAACGGATGGCAGCGTCGCTGGACGGTGACTGGCTCGTCGACAAGGCTACCTTCGCCGAGGCCGCCGCCACCTGGCGAACCGCGACGGTCCACGCCAGCAGCGACCCACTAGCCCGGCGGGCAGCAGAGTTCGCCGAGCAACGACTACGTCAGTTCCGCCCGGATCTGATGGCCGCCTACGAACGCCATCGGCAGGCCGGAACGCCGATCCCTGAGGCCATGCGTGCCGCCGCTCGGGAGGTGTGGAAGCGCGATGCCCGGGCCGGCCACCGCCACCACGGCGCTCGCGCTCACGGCGGCACACCCGACCGGGCGGGGATTAGCCAGGACGGCCCAGCCGCGCTGCCACCGGGTGGCCGTGCGCTGGTCGACGACTTCGACGCCGCTGTCCGCCAGGAGGTTATAAAACTCGCCGAGCACGTACGGCCCGAAGCTCTCGACGAGTTACAGCGCCAGTGGCGCGCCACCGGCAAACTCCCCGCGGGCGAACCCGTGCAGCTCCTTCGTGACCTCGCGGCAGAGATGAACCAGGCGATCCGGGCCGGCGAGGCTAACGGACGCCCGGTCGAAGGGATCCGTCTCGCGCAGAGTCATGTGGAGGAGGCCTTGGACCGTGATCTGCAAGGTAGGAGCGCTGCTGAGCGAGGTGAGGGAGTCCGAGAGGGCGGGGCGTTGGACGATCCTCGTACCGTGGCCGACGAGTACGCAGTCGCGCAGCCGGCGAGCGTGGTGCACGACGACGGTGCTGACTACACCGACGCCACCGCGGCCGCCGTCCACCACGCTGACCAGCTTGCGACGCCCGCGTGGGTGCAGGCCTTCCCGAAGCTTCGCGTAGCCCAGGTCGACGCGGCGCTTGCCGCCAAGCAACCTGCGGCAGCGACCGCAGTGCCGATGCGCGGACGATCGCGATGACCGTCCCCACGTCCCAGCAGGTCCGCAACGACGTGCCATACGACTCGATGAGCTCGCTGCGGAGGTGGCGAGACTGACGGCGCAGGTCGTCGACCTCCAGCAGGCCCAGGCCGAACGCGTCCACGCTGGTGATGGGGATGATCAGCCGCCGCTGTACTCGACGGTCGAGGAGTGGGTGACCACGTATCTGCTGCCGACCTTCCCACGCCCGGTCGGTGAAGTCGGCATGACTCGGTGGCACTGGTACGAACAATGGTGGCGCCACGACGAAGCGGTCACCCGGCTGACAGCCCTGTGGTACGGCTGGGAACAGGCCCGGCTGCAGATGACCGGCATGCTGCCCTGGCTGAGAGAGCTCGACCACCAGCTGCCCATCCTGTACGGCGATGACGGGCCATTCCGCGATTGTGCTGCCGGCAATGACGTCAGCGAAAAGCGACACCGCTCATTGCCAGAGACGCCGACCGAGCCCGCGCCAGAAGACTGGTGGAGCTGGTGGGCCTGACAAGGCGAAGGCCCGAGGTACAAGCTGGCGGCCGGACCGCTGCTACCCGGCTGTCCGGCCGCTATACCCATTCCCGCCTGCCATGACGAATCCGACGCCGCTAAGTGACACCGCCGTCATGGGTGTCGGAACCAGACGATTCTGCGGACGAACTACATCAGATTCAGTACGACGAGGATGGGCAGTGCGACCCCCATCGACGCGGCGAACGCCGTCCCGCCGTAGAGCACGGCTTCGGCCAATCGCGCGTCGACGCTCGACTTGAGGATGCCGGCGATGAGTGCGACCACCAGGGAGAAGAGCCCGGCCACGAGCAGCCAGAGAATCGATACGGTATGGACGGTCGGGCTACTCACGCGGATTGTCCTTTCTGCGTGTGATCAGCGGTGGGAACCGCCGATGGCGGGGAGATTTCTGCAGCGATGTCCACAAGCTGCTCCGACAGCAGGGTGCGGGCCCGCGCGGCAGCCGTAACGACGCGTTGGGCGGCGAGAATCTGTTCGTCGAGCGCGCCCAAGGCCGCGCCGACGTGCTCCTGTCGCGGTAAGGGCGGCAGTACGACCTCGAGCAACCCGAAGTCCTCGACACTGATCGAGGCGATGGCGGTGGCCGCTGATCGGCCTCTTATCCACTCCTGTACGCGCGGCAGGCTGAGGTAACTCAGCAGGTAGCCGAGGTCGACGTCGCCGGGTTGCCTCCGCCGTAGTCGAAGCAGGTTGGTACTGAACAGCCAGCCGTTCTGCTCGTGGCTCACCAACGCGGACGGCCCAGTGGATCCGGATCGTACGGAGACGATGTCACCTGCTTGCACCTGGAAGTCCTTTTTGAGTCGGTCCGCAGCCTGCGGCGGGATCCTCTCCTCCCCGGTGGCGTCGATGCGGCCGTGGCGGAGATGCTTCGGTAGCACCACGGATGTCCCCGACTGCACCTTCGGGGTGCCCAATCGGGAGTGGGAGGGCCCGGCGTGTATATCGCAGATGTCCCGAAGGTGGACGCGACGCCATCCGTCCGGAAGGCGGTCCTCGTCCAGGTCGGTCTCTGAGAGCAGGTCGAGCAGGGGACGCGTGTCGGCCTCGGCGGCGCTCGCCTGAGCCTGCTGGCGGGACAGGTCTCGGAGTGCGTCCTGCGTCTGCGCCATGGTGGCGCCGGGCGAATTGGTCCGCGCGCCGGCCATCCGATGTTCCAGCGGGTTCAGCGAGTAAGTCGGCCCGTGGAGCCTGTTGGTGTCGACGGCGAGGCTGATCTGCTCGGTGCCCAGATGATGACGGCCTTGCTCCCGATCGTCAAGGAACGATCGATAGGCGGCGACGACGGTGTCCTGGTCGATGGACGAGAGGGTGCGCTGCCCCTTGCTGGCTGCCCCCAATTTCTGGGCATTGATGAACAGCACCTGATCGCGGGGCTCGGTGGGCGCCGTCAGCAGCCACACTGAGACGGGGATCGCGGTGGTGGGGAATAGCTGCCGCGGCAGGGCGATGATGCACTCCACTACGCCCTTGTCGATCAGGACCTTCCGGATGGCGCGTTCCCGGGCATTGGTCGACGTCCCTGCGGTGTTGGGCATCACCACTACTGCCCGCCCGCCGGAGTCAAGCGATGCGAGGATGTGCTGTATCCATGCGAAGTTGTCGTTACCCTCCGGCGGCGGGCCGAAGGGCCAGTCCTCCGCACGACGCTGCTTGCTTAACAGTCCGGTGTTGAAGGGCGGGTTGGTGAGAATCAGATCCACTTTCTGCCGGGGCCAGGCCACGGTCGCCCAGGATCCGGGGGTGCCGTGTTGAAGGCGGCCTCGCAGGCCGCGCACGGCTAGGTTCATGCCGGCCAGCCGCAACGAGTCCTGGTCCGCGCTCTGCCCGTAGACCTCCACCTGAGCGTCGGCCTGGTATCGGTCGGCGAATGCGGTGAGCAGCTCACCGCCGCGGGCGTACGGGTCGAGGACGCGTCCCCCGGAGGTCCTGCCAGCCAGTAGCAGATCAGCCATTAGCCGGGCGACACAGTTGGGGGTAAAGGAGGTTTCAGGACCGAGCCGGGCCTGTGCCGCGTACCGGTCCATCAGCGTCCGGAAGGCGGCGGGCCCGAGCTGGCCGCTGGCCCGGATTACGGGACGAAGGTCGTCGGGTGAGCTTGGCTGCAGGCCGCCGAGCCCGAGCCGCACGCCAGGTAGCAGGCCACGTTCACGGAGCTGCCGATCAGCCATCACTCCGAGCTGCACGAGCAGCGTCCGGCCTTCGTTCGGTCCTCCTGACTGCCGCGACAGGTGGCGCAGGTGCTCCCATTCCTCGGGCGCACTGGCGCAAAGGAACGCCAGCGAAGTCAGCAGATGCAAGTACCCGGCCGAGGAGGCTGTGCCGGGAATGCGTCCCTCCAACGTGCTGAGAAGCCCCTCGACCAGTAGCCGCTCTTGCTCGTCCCGATTCAGAGTCTGCGTGACGGGCGGGTTCTCCCGGGTGGATTGGCCTTTCGCGGTACGGGTCCGGCGGACACGGTCGGCGTAGGTGATGCCGGCTCTCTCGCCCTCTCGCAGGGATCGGTCCGGAATCGTGCGCCTCTCCCACCAGCTCATGACCTCCGCGAGTCGGAAATACTCCGCATCGCCTGACCGGACGGGCTTCGGGAAGTCACCGTGTCTCCGCGCCCAGTTGGGGACGTTCTCCCGGCTGACCCCCGCCAGATCGGCGATCTCGGATCGGGTCACAAGCCGGTCATGGGAACCAGCCTCGTCAATCATCGACACCCCCGGTAGGACGTTGGTTACGACGCTCATCATGGCTACATGTCGATCGCCTGTCCAGCGCGCACACTAGTGCGCAGTACGTCACGAAGGCCCTGCGGTAGGTAGAGCCAACTGCATCGTCAGCGCCGAGAGGCTGATCTGAGCTGCCTTTTCAGGTCTAATAGGGAAGATTCAAACCCGCCTCGAGCTAGTCGTGAAGGATCCTAGGTGTTAACCCCCTGAACGTGACCGTGATCGAGGCGCGGGCGGGCCAGATGCGCGCGTGGAGTGGACAGGGTGATGAATCAGGAAGTCGCCGGCTCCCGAACAGCGGCTTCGTGCGGCAGCTTGGGGCTTCGTTCAACCACGGTGCTTGTCGGCGAAGCTGCCAAGCACCTCTTCGACGTGGTCAGTGGCCTGATCACCAAGCTCATCGACGTCCTGATCGTCATCAACCTGGCCTCGGCGGTCGGCACGGCGACGAGCGAGACGGGAATCGGGCCAGTCGTCGGCTACGGCGTGGCGGCCTACTACGCCTGGCAGGCGTACGACCTCTACAACGAGATTTCGACCTTCTACGGCAATGCCGAGGCCACCTTCAAGGGCATCGCCGGCACCATCAGCATGATTCAGGCCGGCGCTGCCATCGCCGCTCTTCCCAACCTCGAGACCTATCAGCACCCCGGACAGCAGGGATAGGCCATGACCGACGAGATCCACCGCCAGCCGCTGGCCCGCGCGATCCTGACGACACTCGCCAAAAGCCGCGCCGGCAACGACCCACTGGGTTCCCTGGCCCGTACCGTCCTCAGCGGCGAGGCTGACCTCCGCACGGCGGCGACGTTCTCCTGGCATGGCCAGGCGCTGGACGATGCCTTCACGGCATCGCTCAACGAGCGCGACGCCCTCACGCGCGACGAGCGCATCGAATGGGAACGGCAGGCGCAGCAGCTTCGTGAGGCGGGCGCAGAGTTGACCGTTGAGGTAGAGACTCTGGACGGTCCCACTACCGATGGCCGAAAGGAGCAGCGGTGAGCGCCAGCATGCGATGGAGACTTGCCGTCCCTTTGATCGGCCTGAGCCTGCTGTTCGTGGTCCCAACCATCTATGGCACCTGGGTGTTCTGGTCCGATTTCGGGAACACCTACCGGTCGCTCAGCGTCGTCATCTGCCTGGCCCTGCTGGCACAGCTGGCGCTGGCGGTGTCGATCGGCGTACGACCGAGCCGGGACGTGCCCTGGCTACGGATCGGACTGATCGCGGTCATGTTTTTGGCGGCCTGTGGTGTTGCGGCAGTGCGAAGGTCGGTCTGACAGCGACCGCACCGAAGCGGTCGCTGCTGATGCCGATCAAACTCCTTGCCGGAGCCTGGCCTGTCGACTCAGCCGAGCGGCTCCGGGATGTCGGACCCGACGCGGTAGTTCACCTTCCCCTCAAACTCCTCGAATCCGAGTCGTCGGTAGAAGGCGCGTGCACCGTCGTTGTCCCGGTCGGTCATCCACTCCACTCGACTGCACCCCGGCGCGGCGGCCGCAATTGCCCGCATCTCCTGCATGAGCCGCGTTCCGGTGCCCAGCCGCCGTCCGTCCGGCCGCACGTACAGCTCCTTGATGAACAGTGAGTGCGTCGATCCGGCAGCCGGCCATAAGAAGGAGTACGCCGCCAACCCCAACACCTCGTCGCCGCTAATCGCGAGCACGCAGTACGCCAGGGGTGGCGTCCCGAACAGCGAGGCTTCGACCTGTGTCAGTCGTTCGTCGAACGGTTGGATCGACGTGGCGCCGTAGTACCGCTCGATCTCCTCGATCATCGCGGCGACGGTCTTGGCGTCGCTGGGCTCGGCGTGGCGGACGACGAGGTGTTGCACTGTGCTTCTCCTTTAGGCCGGAAGCGTGGCTTGGACGTGCCGGATGAGGTGGGCGAGGTCCTGACAATAGACGGACGGGTTGCGGTACCCGCGCTCAGCGCTCAGCCGATGCGGCAGATACCCACCGCCGCAGACGGACACCAGGGGGCAGCGCTGGCACTCTTCTGCCAGGGCCGCCACGCCGACCTGCCGTCGCTGGATCGCCGGGTGGTTCGCCACCTCGTCGAAGGTGTGGTCGAAGACGTTGAGGCCGAGGCTTGCGGCGCCCGGGGCGGCGGCTTTGAGTGTGTCGATATTCTCGATTGAGCCGTCGGACTCGACCACGACGATGTCGGCCGGTGCGAGTCCGAGCGATTCGACGGAGCCTTTCGCACCGAGGCTGAGGGCGACGATGTCTTCGAGTATGCGCACCGAGTGCGTGTAGGAGTCGGCGCTGGTCCATGCGTCGTAGACGCGGCTCAGCCAGCGGCCGTACTCCGGCTCAGCGGGATTGGTGCGTCCCGGTGGGGCGTCGTGCGTGGCGTGCGGCAGGTTGAAGTCAATGACCGCCGGCCCGAGTGACGCGAGATAGTCGTGAACGTCAGCTGGGTCGTTGTGGAGGTCGACCACGGCCAGGACACCGGCAAACAGGTGGGGCCGATTGCGGAGCAGTTCGATACCGCGGACCGCCGCATCCGACGTCGACCGACCGCGGTGGCTGACCCGGTGGCGGTCATTCGCCGTGGGCCGGCCGTCGATGCTCACGCCGACCCGGACGTCGAACCGATCGAAGAGGTCCAGCCAGTCGTCGTTGAGCAGCATGCCGTTGGTCTGCAACTCGAAGCGGACGGACGGCACTCGGTCGTGAAGTATCTGCAGGATGGCGCCGAGGTTGCGCGGCCCGGCGAGCAAGGGCTCGCCACCATGCAGCACGACGTCTACGTGGTCGAGGTCGTGGGCGGTGGCGTGCTCGGCGATTCGCTGCGCGACGGCGTGGGCCACCTCGACGCTCATCCGTACGGGCAGGCCCCGCCAGGACTGGTCTGGCCCGTTGAACACATAGCAGTAGTCGCAGTTGATGTTGCAGCGGTTGACCACCTTGAGGATGAAGGTCCGCAGTGGTGGCATGCCTCGGCTCCGCGCGCGCTCAGGATTGCGCAGGAAGCGACGCCGCGTGTGCGGCTCGAACGGACTCCGGCTTCGCCTGCTCGGCCGCGATCCGGGCGTGGACCCTCTGGACCACCGTCGCCAGCACAGGCTGCACGTTCGACGTCGTCGACTGCTGCATGGTCGCCTCCTTCATGTCTGACGGTGACGATACCGGGACGCAGTGAAGTTACGTAGGTTGATTTCCGAGCCGTTCGTGGAGCATCTGGGCGGCGCTGCGGAGGTCGGCCGCTCGCTCAGGTCGCCCCAGAGCAAGTTCGCAGCGCGCGAGGCCGTCCAGCGCATGCGCCTCCTGCAGCGGCACGCCCAGGTCGCGGGCGAGGGACAGCGCGACCTCGTATCGGTCATTCGCCCGGTCGAGTTCCCCGGCGTCGAGGTGCAACGCGCCAACGTGGTTGTGCACTTCGAGTTGACCAGTACGGTCTCCGAGCTCGGCGTACCACCCGGCAGCGCTGTCCAGCGCACTCCTGGCACCGACGAGGTTGCCTTCGAGACGACGCAGGACGCCCATCTCGGCCGTGGCGGCGGCCAACCCACCCCGACTCTTCAATTCGGCGTAGATGGTCACGGCCCGCTCCTGGGCCTCGATCGCCGCTGCCTGATCCCCTCGGAGTCGGTGCAACACCCCGAGGTGCCGGATGGCGTTGGCCTCGCCGAATCGGTCACCGAGTTCGGCGTACTTGGCCAGTGCCTGTTCGTGCGATTCGGTCGCACCGTCGAGGTCTCCCTTCAGGCGACGAGCGACGCCCAGCTCGTTGAGCGCGTACGCCTGATGCACCGGGTCGCCGATCCTGGTGTAGATCGCCAGCGCCTCGCGGGCGTGGTGCTCGGCCTCGGCGTAGTCGCCTGTCAGGGAGTGGACCAGTCCGAGGTCGCGGAGCGCGTTGGCTTCGCCAAAACGATCACCGAGCAGTCGGTAGATCTCCAGCGCTTCCGTCGAAGCTTCGGCGGAAGGCCTCAGGTCACCGGTCATGCGCCGCACCATCCCCAGGTCCGCAAGTGCGTTTGCCTGACCGAGCAGGTCACCGGTCTCCCGGCAGATACTTAACGCTTCCGTCTGGGCTCTGGCCGCCTCGTCGTACGTTGCGGTCAGGTAGTGCACAATGCCGAGCTGGTTGAGCACCGACGCCTGCCCATGCAGATCGCTGAGAGCCCGGTAGATCGCGAGCGACTCGTCCAGGGTCTCCACCGCTGCCCGGTAGCGGGCCATGAGGCGGGACACCATGCCGAGGTTCGCCAATGCGTCGGCCTCTGCCTTCCGGTCACCCGTTCGGCGTGCCGCCACGACCGCGGTGCGGTGTAGCTCGGCGGCCTGGTCCCACGGACCCGCCTGGCGCAGGTACGGCGCCATCGCGGCGGCGAGTCCCACGACCAGGGCGTGCTGCTCGCGGCGCACGCACTCCTCGACGCAGGCGAGAACGTTCGCGCGCTCAGCGTCAAGCCACGCCGAGGCCGTGGCCGGCGAATCGAATCGGGCTGTGGTGGTCGTGGATCCACGGCTGATGTGGGTATTCGCCGCGTTGATGGTCTCCAGGTAATGTCCCGCAAGGTTCTTGATCGACATCGTCCCGTCCTGCCCGTCTTCCCCGAGGCTGCGTCCATAGTCCCTGACCAGGTCATGGAACCGGTACCGTCCGTGCTCGGTTTCATCCAGCAGGTGATCCCCATAGAGCGCCTCAAGCTCGGACCGCGCCACCTCCCGGGAGACCGAAGCCAGCGCCGCTGCGGCCTCTTCATCGACGTCGAGCCCGGGGAACCGGCTGAGTCGACGGAAGAACCGCTGACGTTCACCCGGCAGATCCTGGTACGACAGGTCGAACGCGGCTGCGACGGCGCGCTCGCCCGCCTGCATCTCCACCAGGCGGTACTGCGTCGACAACAAGCGATCCTTGAGATCCTCGACGCTCCAGGACGGGTGGTGCCGCAGCCTCGCCGCAAGCAGGGCAACCGCCAACGGCAGGTAACCGCAGACAGCGACGAGCTCACCAACCGATTCCTTGCGGAGCCGACTACGACCGGCCAGACGCATGAACAACGCGGCGGCGTCCGTCGTCGACAGCGCGCTCATCTGCAGACTCGTTGCGTCCGGTGCGGCTAGCCGACGACGGCTGGTGACCAACACGAGGCTGCCGGCCGCGCCCGGCAGCAGCTGCTCCACCTGCGCGTACGTGGCGGCGTTGTCGAGGATGAGCAGCATCCGCCGATCAGCCACCCGAGTGCGCCACAGTGCGGCGCGGGCCTCGGTCATCGCCCACTGATCGTCGCTGTTCGGGATCTTCTGCGGGGCGACGCCGTCGGCGAGCAGCAGCGACGCGAGTGCCTCGGCCGGTCCGACCGGCTCGCGTCCAGGTGTGTGCCCGTTGAGGTTCAGGAACAGCTGACCGTCCGGGAACTTCGACGCCAGCAGATGGCCGACGTGGATAGCGAAGGCGGTCTTGCCGACGCCAGGCATGCCGTCGATGGTCCGGACAGGCATGATCGACTGATCCATCGACGCCTCGTCCAGGATCTGCTGGATTTCGTCCTTCCGGTTCGTGAAGCCGGCCACGTCGCGCGGCAGAGTTCGCAAGACCCCGGCCGACCCCACCGACGACACGGGCTCATCGGCAGCCATCCGTATGCCGACCTGGTCCGGCTCAGTCAGGCCCGGCAGCAATGCGGCGAGGACCACGGCAACGACCGCAAGCAACAGGAACGACTGCCACGGGTACCGCTGCACCAGAGACAACCAGCCGGGCCACCGCTGCTGATTCGAGGCGGCGTTAGTCACCAGGCCGATCATCAGCGTCACTGCGGCAACGCCGGCAGCAACCAGTCCCGCAACGGTTACTCGGCGCAGCTTCACGATCAGCACCGTAGGGCATATCGACAAGGAGCACTATGGAGAATCCGTCGCCGCGACGGCATTTATCGCCTCAAGCGAACTATCCGAGTCATGCGCGGGTACGTCCCGAGGTGTCTGTCCCTGGTCGCGCCCCATGACGCGGACCGGGGTGGGTGTTGGCAGCGGCGGCCAGGGTGGTGGTTCGGTGGAGTGCAGCGCGACGATGACCTCGTGGGGGCGGCCACCGCACCACCCGAGGTCATCCGGAGTGGGTGCCTCGACGAGGACCGCTCGCGGTGCGGTGAGCAGGTGGGTGCGCAGCAGGACGCGGTGCGCCGACTCGTCGAGATCCAGCGGAAGGCGCTGGTCGGCCTCGACCAGGTGCACCAGGCGCGGTAACCGCCGGCTCGCCCGCCATTGGTCGAAGGCGTCGTCCCAGGCATACCAGGGTTGTTGTCTGCCCGGTAGCTCGGCGGCCTCCAGGCGCCAGGTGGCCGTAGCCAGGATCGCTCGTCCGTAACGCACCCGGGGGAGGAAGGGCAGCTTCGCCTGGGCGGCGGCGCCCCAGTCGAAAGCCGTGACCTGGGCGCACTGGGCGCGTCCGAGTTCGATGAGGAACCGGGCCAGCGGGGGAGTGTGGCTGCGCAGGTTCAGCGCGTGCGTGCCGACCGCCTCGATCCGGTGGCCGCGATCGGGCACCGCGAGGTACATCCGTCGGCCGTCGCACCCCACCGCCAGGTCGTCGATGGTGAGCACAGATCGACTCGGCCATCGGTGCTCGGCCAGGCTGATCACCGTTGGCAGCACCCGGATGGCACGCGCGACGTGCGCGGTCGCGGGGTCGAGCGGCGGGAATGACACCTGGGCCGGCTTGGTGGCCCGGTCGCTGGCGGGTAGATCGGCCAAGCTGGCGACGAACCTTCCCGCGTCGCTCGGCCGCAGCACACTGAGGAAGCGTCCGGTGAGTCCGCCGGCGGCCCGGGACACGGACGTGACCTCGATCGTGAACCTGCCGTGCGTCAGGTCCTCTTCATCGGCGGCCTGCACGCGTACGCACGCCTCGAGGTGCGGAGGTAGGCGTAGCCGTTGTGGACACAGGTCCAACTGTGCGATCAGTGCGTCGTCGAGGGCGACCTCGATCGCGCCGTCGAGTGCCGCGCGTTGCGCTACGTTGAGAAGCACCTCGTCCCGGCGTGACATCGGTGAGCGAGGCTCGGGGGCAGAACTTCCTACATAGCCGTCTGGCAGGCCGATGCCGCTGTCCGGGTCAATCACTTCGCGTACCGGCACCAGCGAACCGACCCCATAGCGTTCGTAGAAGCGCTGGTGGTAGGTCAGCCATGCGGCGGTGCCGTACGGGTCAGCGCTCAGCCGGGTCAGCGCCAGTACGGCACGTTCCACCTCTCTGGATACCTGATCGGGGAGCGTCACCGAGGCGTCCAATCGGAGATCCACGGCGAGCGGCTCCTGCTCGGAGATCGCGAGACCCCGCATTTGCGATGCCACCAGCCGTCGGGCCGCCGTGGCGTCGCTGGGCTGCGCCCTGTTGTGACGGTGCAGCCCAGCATGGATCTCCTGCAGAGCGCCAACGACGTCAGCGACGGATGTGCCGATTCTGGCGCCGGCCTCGTCGAGCTGGCGCAGCAGGTACCCGAGCGCGTCCAGCTCTGTGCAGGGGGCGTGCAGGCTCGTGATGAGGGCGTGGTGCGCGATCAGCTGGTTGAGCATCGCCGTAACGTCCGCCGCCGATGTTTGTGGAAACGCTCCACGGAGCTGCGAGGCGAGGACCTCCAGCCGGATCGGGATGTGGGCTGCCTCGATGGCAGCCTGTACTGGTGCTGAGTGACGCAGGGATACCTCCGTCGATCCAACTTGGCGGTTGAGCCCAGGACTCGGCTGGTAGGGGAAGATCAGCCGTTCGTCGCGGACCGTCAGCGTGTTGTTCGCGACCACGGGTAGTCGGGAGAGCAGCTCCGGGCAGTGTTCGAGATGGGCGATCACGTCGGCGAGCCAGCCGGCACCTGCCCGGGCGATAGCCTGATGGTTTGTGCCCCAGCGGGTAGGTGCTTTCGAGCCGAATACGGCCGGCGCCACGCCGGCGAGCAGTTCGAACGGCGTGGGTCGACCCAGTAGGCGCTGCGCGTACCGGGCGACGGCGTGGACCGTCCGCCGTGTCTCGCGTACCGAAGCCACCTCACCCGCGCAGAGCTTCCTGACCTTCGCCGCGAGCACCGGGCTCGAGAGCATAACCGCCTCGACCACAGCGTCGATGGCCCAGACCTGCCGTAGCCAGCCGACCCAGGACGGCACGAGGTCGGGGCGAGATTCGGTCAGGTCTGGCCACGGGGGCAGGTCCACCGCCGGCTGGGCGACGGCGCGGACAAGTGCGTTGGTCATTGACCGGTAGGCGGGGGACTGAACGGAACGGCTCACATGATCACCTCGGTCTGACAGGGGCACCCGGCCGGCACCGACGGTTGTGGCGGTGCCCACCGGCCTTGCTGAGTCCGTTAATCAGGCGACGTTGGTGGTGCATGAGGTGCAGGTACTGCCGCAGCCGTCGTCGGCCAGCTCGGCGTCCGTACTTCTTGAACGGTCGCCGCTACCGGCGGAGATCGAGAGCGTCACCTCAAGCGCATGACCACCGTGTCGTCGGTGGCCGAGACGGTCGACGCCGGCACGAGCCGGAGGGCTGGGGCGGTCCGGGCGTACGCGGAAAAACGATCGCGGGTAGGGGTTCCGCCAGCCAGGGGTGCAGGGCCGGGATACGTGGCGATGACTCGAGCCGCCCAGAAGTAGTACTCGCACGGGAAAGGCTTGAGCTGGTGGAAGTAGACGTAACAGCCGAGACAGAAGCCGTCGTCGTCCTGATGGATGTCCAGGACGACGCTCGCGGTCGCACGGAACTCGCTGTCCGTGGAGGCTTGCGCGGACTGGCTCCGAGCCAGACCGGCGGAGACCTTCACGACGTTCTCTCCTTTTCGAAGTTGCCGAGCTCGCCATCGATCCAGACCAGCTCGGCGCCGTGGATGCGTTCGCAGTGGGCGGCTTTGCTGCAGAGGGCGACCGCCTGGCTGTCGATGCTCAACGAGATGGCGGAACCGTCGGGCAGTTCGATACCCCACGCGATGACCACGGGGCTGTCATCGCCGTCCGGGTAGCGCACCAAGGCGAACCGACGGGGAACCGTGATGTGATCGCCGATCATGAACCGGTCCTGTCCGGGGTCGGTACACGGCCGCGGATAGGCTGCCGACCCCTGAAAGTGGCTGTGTGGGGAGTGATCCGTGGTGGCGTGCCGGCGCACGATGGCACCGGCACGCCACCCCGGCACCAGTGGTCCGGCGCGGGATCGCACGGGGGACGACGATCCCGAGCAGCACAGACCTCCGGTGTACGCGGGCGGGAAGGCTGCCGACGTCTCGGGTCAACGCCTGCGTGCTCTCCTGCCGCGCGCTGGTCCGAGGCGAGCGGGCCTCCTGCACAGCACCCACCCCGAACCCGTCCCTGCCAGCCTCGTGACCGCCGTCTTCACCGAACGGAGACTGGTCGGTTCCGGTCGCCAACCCCTGAGCGGGAACCCGGAGCTGGCGGTGGCGTCTGGCTGGCATGGCAACGACCTTCGCCGATGCTGCCTGTTACCAGCTAGCCACTGGTGAGCGCCCCATGGTGGGCGTCTCACCGTGAGATGGCCGGCCGTGTCCTCTGCGGCAGGGCGGACATCCTGACAGGAGCCGACTACTCTGCGCAGTATCCGCAGCCGGAGGAGGTGGCATCCATGCAGCGGGTCGTCAGACCGCAGTGGTGGCACGAGGGCACCTATCGCGGCGTCGCCATGCGCGTACACCTCGCCCATCACGACATCGGAGCTGTTTTCGGCTTTCTCAAGGAGCGAGGCTTCAGCTGGTCGTCGGTCGCGGCCGCGACGGGCCTGGGCGCCAGCCGAGTCTCGGAAATCGCCGCAGTCCGGCGCATCGTCACCGACTACGCCGTCCTGGAGCGCATCGCTGAAGGGCTGCTTATCCCGCGGCACTACATGGGGCTGGCACTTGACGAACATGCTCAGCAATACCGGCAGGGGACGTCGGTCGAGCCGGTCGGAGTCGTTGCACCACTCGATCCTCGCGAGTTGCTCGGCGTCGTCGCAAGCATCGCGGTAGGCGCCATACCCGCCGACGTAGAGCGGTATTTGCCCAGCTCCCACGATGCTGCGGTCCCTGGTGCGGTCGGCCATGACGAGGTCGCCACCGTTCGAGCCGTGACCGCCTTTCACCGCCGGCTCGACGCTGCCGCCGGGGGAGGCCGGTGCCTGCAGTCCGCACGTGGCTACGTGGCATGGGCGACGCAGCTACTGCAGGTGAGGTGCACCGAGGGGGTGGCTGCCGCCCTGCACGACGCACTCGCCGAGCTGCACAACCTCGTCGGCTGGGTGGCGCACGATCTCGACGATCACGACATGGCGCGTCGGCATCTCACCCAAAGCCTCGTGCTGGCCCGACGGACTGACTCGCTGCCACTGCTGGCAAACACGCTGTACCGCCTCGGGCGGGTCTGCCTGCACCAGGAGCAGCCCGCAGAAGCATTGCAACTCTTCGGCCTTGGGCAGCTCGCGGCGCAGCAAGCCGCCTGTCATGCCAGCGTCGCCATGCTGCACGCCAACACCGCATGGGCCTACGCGCTCCTCGGCGCTGACCGCCAGGTCGTCGACAGTCTGGCCCGCGCACGACGCGAACTTGATCAGACAGACCTGGACAGCGCGCCGGCCTGGACTCACTTCGCGCTGACCGAGGCTGACGTCCATGGAATGTCCGCCGTCGTCTACTCCGCTCTGGCCCGTCACCCAGAGCACATGCGGTACGTCGACCGCGCTGCCGAGCACTCCCACCAGGCAGTGCGGCTGCGCCGCCCGCAAGATCGTCGGTCGTTCATCTTCGACACGATCTCGGTCGCCACGGCGAGTACTCTGGCCGGTGATCTCGCAACCGCTGGCGAGTACGGGATGAAGGCGGTGGGCCTGGTGGCGGATGGGATGCGATCAGCTCGTGTGAACGATCGTCTGAACGCACTGTGGGAGCTTGCCGCGCCGCAGGCCGCGCGGGAACCGGCGCTTGCTGCTCTCGGCAGCCGGATCGCGGAGCTGCAGGCGGACTGATGACCACCGCACTCAGCGATACCGTCGCCGCTGAGCTTCATGGCCGCCTGAGCGATGTCTGTGCTCAGATCGGCGTCGACCCGCATGGTGCCAGGCTCGTCAAGTACACGATGAACGCAGTCTTCGTGGCGCCACCGATCGCGATCCGACTTGCTGCCGGTGCCCATGCTGCGACGCTCGCCCGCCGGGTGGTGTCGGTGGCGGCCTGCCTTGAGAAGGTTGGCATGCCCTCCGTGCGGCTGGCGCCCGGCGTGCTGTCTCGGCCGGTCTTCAGTGGGGAGTGGGTCGCCACGGTCTGGCAGTACGTCCCGACTGTCGATGACGAGCCGAAGCCGGTCGACCTCGCTGCACCGCTGCTTGCGCTCCACAGCCTTGATGGGCTCGACGTGGCGCTGCCGCGCTGGTCGCCGATAGAGAAGTTTCGCCAGCGTCTCAACGCTGCCGCGGCGCTACCACACGAGGAAGCCGCTGAGCTGGAGCAATGGTCGAGGACGGAACTGGCGATTCCGGCCGCCGACCTGCTGCGCGATGTTCACCGGCGATGTGACGAGGTAGAAGAGGATCTCGAAAAAGTCGCGTGGCGGCTGCCGCCGGGGGTCATCCACGGGGACGCGCACACGGGGAACGTACTTCTTCGACCAGCAGGTGATCTTGCGCCTACCAGCTCAGTCCCGTTGCTCTGTGATCTAGACGGCCTGTGCATCGGGCCGCGGGAGTGGGATCTTGTACCGACCGCCCATGGGGCCACTCGGTTCGGCCGCTCACCTGCCGCCTACCAGGGTTTCGTCGATGCCTACGGATTCGATATCACCGCCTGGACGGGCTGGTCGGTCTTGCGTCAGATTCGAGATCTGCAGCTGGTCACCAGCACCATCGACTCTCTCGCCGGGCGGCCGGATGTCGCCCGTGAGCTGGGGCACCGCCTGCGATCACTGCTTGCCAACGATGTGAGCGCTACGTGGACGCGCTATCGCTGACGACAAGAGCTACCTCAGCACACGGCCCCGAGAGGATGCCTGGCAGTCGTTCGCTTTCGAACGCTCCATGAATCTCTTCCGCGCTTCATCGGTCGAATGGTGATCGAGCACGGACCGTGTGGGGCTCGCACGGATGTGTGTAGATCAGGCAGACTAGGCCCTTCAGTGGAGCACGCTGTACTGCGGCGGGAAGGGTGCATAGCGATACATGAGTGATGTTCCCGCCCAGATCGGTCGTTACTTGGTCAAGCGCAAGCTGGGTGCGGGCGGTATGGGGGAGGTGTTCCTCGCGTACTCGCCGGCCGGTTCGCCAGTAGCTGTGAAGCTCATCCGTAGTGACCGGCTGGATCCCAGCACCCGTGCTCGCTTTGAGCGGGAGGCCTCGATCGCGAGGACGGTAATCGGTACGAATCGGGTTGCACGGTTCCTGGAGGCAGATCCATACGCCGCACGGCCATGGTTGGCCATGGAGTACGTCCCCGGCTACACCCTGCTCCAGTACGTGGACGAGTACCGAGCACTTCCACTGCCACTGGTGGCGAGCTTGGGTGCGTTGGTGGCTGAAGGACTCGAGGCGGTGCATGACTCTGGTCTGCTGCACCGAGACTTGAAACCGCAGAACGTCATGCTCGGCGCCGACGGTCCAATGATCATCGACTTCGGCTTGGCTGCGCTGCAGGATGCGTCTTCATCCCACGACTCGCTGTCGCACAGCGGCATGATCATCGGTTCGGTGCGCTGCATGCCGCCTGAGCAGGCGGGCGGGAACCCAAGGGTCACGGCAGCGGCCGACGTGTATGCGTTAGGCACAGTGTTGCTCTACGCTGCCGCCGCCCACTACCCGTACGACGGCCGGACTTGGCAGGCGATCGTCACTCAGGTGACCGACCCCCGCGCCGAGCCGGACCTCAGCGACGCGCCGCCACCCCTCCTCCCGCTGCTGCGGTCGATGCTTGCTCACGAGCCAGAGATGCGTCCGTCGGTGATCGAGGTGGCCGAGGCGTGCGCGGCCCTAATGCGCGGTGTGAAGATCACGCCCGCCGACGCACGGTTGGCCCTGATCGCGCGGACGACCGCCGTGCATCCGTCGCTGCGTGGGGACCAGGTGCCGCCGATCTCGATCGAGGAGCGGCTCGCGGAGATGAGCCCCAAGGTCGGAGAGGAGCAGCCAGGTCCGCTTGATGTCCCGCCGATCGCCCCTCCTGAAGCCGAGACCGAGGCGGAATCCCCGGAATCTCTGCCCGAGGCCGCACCTCGACCTGCCCCCGATGCTCCAGAGGCGCGGAGTCCGGCCGGTCGTCCGCCGAGACGGCCTGGTCGGGGTCCCGCCTCCACCCGGGTCGCGCAGGAGCTACGAGCCGAGTACGCGACGCAGCCGACCCTGTAGAAAGGTCACCGAGATAGCGGCAGCCTGGGTGGCCGACTGGACTGGAAGAAGGATCGGAGCGAGGGTGAGCGTCGAGGCCGAGGCCGTAGTCAGCGTGAAGCGCGTGTCGGCTGGCTATCCGCCGGGTTCGCAGGTTCTGGTGCGCGACGAGCAGTGGCTGGTACGCAAGTGCACCTACACCAAGCGCGACAAGTGGATGATCGAGGTCACCGGCGTATCACCGTTTGTGCGCGGCGTCGAGGCCGTCTTCTATCAGCGACTCGACGACATCAGGGTGCTCGACCCGCGGAAGACCGAGCTGGTGGCCGACGACTCCGCCCACCATCGGCGGGCTCGCCTATTCCTGGAGGCCGTGTTCCGCAAGACCGCCCTGCCCCAGACCGAGCACGGGCTGGCGTTGGCGGAAGGCTTCCTGATGAACCGCCAGGTACACCAGCTCCGCCCAGCCGAGCTAGCGCTGTCGATGAAGAACCCTCAACCGCGCATCCTGATCGCCGACGTCGTCGGTCTGGGTAAAACCCTGGAGATCGGCATCCTGCTGGCTGAGCTGATACGGCGTGGCCGGGGCGAGCGGATCCTGGTAGTCACCCCGCAGCACGTACTCGAGCAGTTCCAGCGGGAAGTATGGACGAGGTTCGCCATCCCGCTGGTGCGCCTCGACTCGACCGGGATCCAACGGGTCCAGCGGGAAATTCCCGCTGGACGGAACCCCTTTGCGTACTTCAAGCGCGTGATCATCTCAGTGGACACGTTGAAGAGCGACGTCTACGCCCATCACCTGGAGCGGACGGACTGGGACGCGGTGGTCATCGACGAGTCCCACAACCTCGTCAATCGCGGCACCCAGAACAACCAGCTGGCCCGGTTGCTGGCGCGCCGAACCGACGCATTGGTGCTTGCCTCGGCCACCCCGCACAACGGCAGGGCAGAGTCGTTCGCTGAGCTGATCCGGATGCTTGACGAGGCGGCAATCGCCGATCCTCAGAAGTACGACGTCAGCGACCTCGAACACCTGTACATCCGGCGTACAAAGAACTCTCCGGAGGTTCGAGAAGGACTTGCAGGCGCCTGGGCTGATCGCGGCCCATCATTGCCGATCCACGCACCCGCTAGCGACGCAGAAGCGGCGGTCTTCGCCGAGCTGATCGCCCGGTGGATCCCCGGGAACGGCGGCTCGTCGGTCAGCACTTCGCGCCTCGTGCCGTACCAACTGCTGAAATCGTTCCTCTCTTCGCACCGGGCACTGCTGGCAACCATAAAGACTCGGCTAAATACCCTCGACGTTACGCTTCCTGAACAGTCGGCCGACTGGGCCCGACGCGCCGAGCTGGCCGCCCTGATCACGCTGCGCAAGCTTGCCGAGCGCATCAAAGACGAGGACTCAGCGAAGCTGGATGCTTTGGTGGCACAGCTAGAGGAGTTCGGCATCGGCCCCGGTTCGGACACCCGCGTCGTGATCTTCTCGGAGAGCGTCCCGACCCTGAACTGGCTGGCTGACACTGTGCCGACCGCACTCGGCTTCGCACCTAGTGGGAGTGCCGATGCCCGTAAGCCATGGCTTGCGTTCGGCGGAGTGGCGCAGGTAATGCATCGCGACGTCACGGCCGGCGAGGAGCAGCAGCGAATCGTGGAGCGGTTCGGATTGCGCGGCGATCCGGTACGGCTGCTCTTCACAGGTGATATCGCCTCGGAGGGCGTCAACCTCCACCAGCAGTGCCACCTGCTGATTCACTACGACCTGCCCTGGTCGCTGATCAGGATCGAGCAGCGCAACGGCCGAATCGACCGTTACGGTCAGCAGCACCAGCCGCAGTTCCGGGCGTTGCTGCTCACCTGCGATCTGCCCTGGTCCACCGATCCTGAGACGGGTCAGGACCGGACCTTGGACGATCGGCTGGTCGGCGAAAAGCTGTTGCAGCGGGAGGCCGAGGCGCACAAGATCGACGGGTCGGCCGAGGCAGCCACCGGTCTGTTCCGCCCGGAAGACGAAGAGAAGCGGTTGATCAAGGACCTGGTCGCCGGCCGTACCGTCGAGCAGTCAATCAAAACTTCCCGACAGAGCGGTGCGGCGTTCCTCGCTGGGCTCGTCGGCCAGGTGGGCGCAGTGCCGGAACGCCCGGAGGTGCCGCGTGCGAAGGTGCTCAGCCTCTTCTCCTCCACGGCCGACTACTTCGAGGAAGGTCTCCGGCAAGTCTGCCGGCCCAATCCTGAGGACCAACTGTCCCTGCGGCGCGACAACGACGGCACCATCGCGTTCGAGCCGTCGCCAGACCTGCTCTACCGGCTGCGGTCGTTGCCCAAGGCGTACCTGACCGAGCAGCAGATCCTGCCAACGCCGGACCGCCCCGGACGAATGCGGATCACCTTCTCCAAGCAACTTGCCGAGGCCCGGCTGACGGCGGCTCGGGAAAGCTCCGACTCGCAATGGCCTAGTGTGTCCTACGTCACTGAGGTGCACCCGGTGCTGGACTGGCTGACCGACAAGGTCCTGGTGGAAATCGGCCGGCATGAAGCGCCTGTCCTGGCCGCGGCCGTCTCGGAGCCAGTCTTCCTGGTCCAGGGCATCGCCTCGAATAGGCTGGGACGCCCGACGATCGTAGAATGGATGGCCGTCAGTGGGTTGCCGCATCAGCGAAGCACCAGGCGGCTGACCCCGGAGTTGCTCGGCGACTACGGTCTCGGGCCCCGGATGCCGGCTCGAGCCGTCCCACGTGACTTGCACGGCCTTAAGGAGCTGGTGCCGGCGGCCATCGATGAAGCCTGCCGCTATTTCGAGAGCCTTGAGGGCGACTACCGACGGCAGATCGAGAGCACGTTGCAGCCGTACCGGAAACGGGTTAACCGGTGGCAGCAGGAGGCATTGTTCGCGGGCCCTCGCCCGAACCGGCGAAGTGTCGACTCAACCGCCGAGCGGCTGATGCAGCTCGTCGCATCGCTCGAGTCGGTGGGCACGCCGATGTTCCGCCTGCTCGCCGTCCTGGAACCGCTGACCGACCGCACGGGGGATGCAGCCGCATGAGTGCCGACTACGACTCGTTTACCAACCGCGGCGAGTACCTCTCAGCACACTACGTCGCCGAGGAACTGAGCACCGATCTCAAGAAAGGCATCTTTACCACCTGGGCTGCCCGGGAGAGCGATGAGAATGATCCCCGCAAGAGCCCTCGCGAGCGGGTCAGGGCCCTACGCGCCATCTATCTGGGGGAGGAGGATCGCCGGTATTTCGCCAGCGCCGCAAACTCCGATGGCGACGGTCCGGTCCGGCTGGCTACCTACGGCAATGCCGAGTGGCAGAAGCGGGTCACCGACTGGCACCAGGATGTGCTGCGTGCGCTCGGTTATGACGCCACGCCGGCTGAGGTCACCGTGCACCGCTCGGGACGCGTGCACACTCTGACGGTCGCATTCCATGGCGATGGCGTCGTCGCCGTCGACTGCGGTTGGACGGCAGACAACGATGCCGCGCTTGACCACACAGGCGCGGGACGGCTGCTGCACCCTCTGCGAGTCTCCGGTAACGAGCGGTATGAGACCGGCGCGGCCCTCGCCTCCTGGCTGTTCCAGAGTGAGGTGGGCGGCGCCGACGGAACCCGTCCCCGGTTCATTCTGCTCCTGCACGGCGGCGTGATCGTCCTCGCCGACCGAAATTCCTGGGCTGAGGGCCGCTACTTCGCCGTCAACCTCGATGCCGCCCTGGAACGCTACGACCGGTCCCAAACTGGCGAGTTAGCCACCATCGCCGCGTTGCTCAGCCTCGACATGCTGCGCCCCGGCGACAATGACACTGCCCCTGCCCTTGACGAATTGCTGAAGAGGTCAAGCACCAACGCCGTCGGCGTCTCCAAGGAGCTCCGCCAAGGCCTTCAACGCTCAGTCGAGATCATCGCCAACGAGGTCCTGCACCGAATGGCGGAATCGGGCAACAACGTCAGTCCCGCAGACATTGAAAGTCCAAAGATTCCTTTCGCCCGTGAGCTCACCCGTGAGTGCCTGCGCTACCTGTACCGCATCCTCTTCCTACTGTACGCGGAGGCACGCCCCGAGCTGGGCATCCTGCCTGCGGACGACGGCAGCTACGAGTCCGGGTACTCGATGGCGCGGCTCCGCGAGCTGGTCGCCCGGGACGAAGAACTCGTCGAGGAGGAGGCGAAGAACGGCCTTCACCTGTTCCTCTCGCTCGACGTGTTGTTCAACAAGGTGAACTACGGGCATCGGGCATACGGCACAGAGCCAGACGACGACCAGCCCGACGACGACGAGCAAACTCGTGCGGAAAAAGCTGCGCGCCGCAGCGAGGACATAGGCCTCCGGTTCGAGGCCTTGCGCAGTGAACTCTTCGAGCCCAAGGCCATCCGCCTCATCGGTCGCCGGGTGTTTGATCCGCGCAGCGACGAGGACGACGACCCTCGCTGGCTCGACCTTCAGCTGCGCAACTCAGCCCTGCATGCGGTGCTGCGCCTGCTCACTATGAAGAAGGGCAAGCGCGGCGAACGAGGTGGCTTCATCTCCTACCGCAACCTCGGCATCAACCAGCTCGGTGCCGTCTACGAGGGGCTGATGTCGTACACCGGCATCATCGCCAACGAGGAACTGTGCGAGGTCGCTCGTGGCGGTGACCCAGAGCAGGGATCGTGGCTAGTCCCGGCCCACCGACAGAGCGACTACCCGGAGGCGACTCTCGTTCGTTACACCGAGGAGGACGCCCGCCGCGGCCTTCGTGGCCCCAAGAAGTACGAGAAGGGGTCCTTCGTCTACCGGCTTGCCGGCCGGGACCGGGAGACCTCGGCCTCCTACTACACGCCCGAGGCGCTAACCAAGGTGACGGTCGAGCTGGCCCTGAAGGAACGCCTCGATCAGGAACGAGGCGCAGATGGCGATGTGATCAAGACGCGGGCAGCGGAGCTGCTCTCGTACAAGATCTGCGAACCGGCGTTGGGCTCGGGGGCCTTCCTCAACGAGGCGATTAATCAGGTCGCCGAGGAGTACCTGCGCCGTCGGCAGAACGAGCTTGGCCAGTCAATTCCGTCGGCTGACGTCTTGACGGAGAAGCAGCGGGTCAAGGCGTACATCGCACTGCACAACGCCTACGGGGTCGACCTCAATGCGACTGGCGTCGAGCTGGCAGAGGTGTCTTTGTGGCTGAACACCATGCACCCCGGCATGCGCGCGCCCTGGTTCGGGTTGCACCTCCGGCGTGGCAACTCACTCGTTGGCGCCCGCCGCGCTGTCTTCGCCGGTGAGGACGTCTCATCTCCGGCTAAGGCTTGGTTGAAGGCGAAGGGCGGCCTGTCCCCGACCCCCCTGCCGATGCGCGACGAGGACGGCCGACTGCAGCATCTGCCACACGACGCCGTGCACCAGTTCCTACTGCCCGCACCCGGCTGGGCGGCGGTTGCCAACTCTGCCGAAGCTAAGAAGCTTGAGTCGACGCAGACGGCGAAGTTGTCGGCTTGGAAAAAGGGCATCCTCCAGCGGCCGACCCGCAGTACCGCCCACCTCAACGCCGACGGTACGCCGAAGCTGAACCCCCGCACGAAGCAGCCAAAGGTGGAAGCTGCCTCCCAGTTCACCCGGCTGCGTGACGCTGCTCGACGCGTTGAGTTCCTCTGGTCGGTCGTGGTCAAGCGGATGGAGATCTCGGAGCGAGAGATCGCCCGCCGGATCCCAGTCTGGGGCGCAGACCCTGACGATCCTGAGTTTCGCTTTCTCCGGCGACCGGGGCAGGCGGTGCCAAAGGAGAAGGTCCTGCAGGACCTCTTCGAAGCGGTTGACACACCGTACTGGCGGCTCAAAATGGTCATGGACGCCTGGTGCGCGCTCTGGTTCTGGCCCGCCGATCAGGTCGCCCTGATCGATGGCACGGATGCAGAGTACGCGGTGGCGGCTGCGATGGGTCCGGACAGTCTGGCCGAGCTACTCGGCGGCGTAACCCCCAGCGGGGAACCACCAAGCGATTTGCCGTCATCCCAGGAACCGGCAAGCCTGATTGCTGCACCACCAGCAGCGGCAACCCCGTCGGTGGGACCCGCCATCTTTCGGCCGATGATGCTCTTCCCGATGGATGGGGATCAGACGACCTTCGACGAGCTCGGGTGGGGCACGACGAACGATCCGGAACCGTACGTCCCGAAGCCACGGACCCCACTAACTAAGAAGGCTCCAAAGCCGAAGGCGGTCGCCCGGCGCCGCGTCATTCCTCTCAAGGACCTCAACGACTGGCTCGACTTCCTCGAAGCCATGCTTGGGACCAGCGACATTCCGCAAGACACCTTCCTCGACGCGTACGACAGCCTGGACGCGCTCAAGGAGTTCGAGGCGCTCCTGCCCGAATTCATGGGCATGGACACCAGGAATCCGGAGGAGCGTTTTCCGTGGCTTCGGATCGTCCGAGACATCGCAGAACGGCAGGGCTTCCTGCACTGGGAGTTGGAGTTCGCCCTCATCTTCGCCGAGCACGGCGGTTTCGACCTCCAAGTCGGCAACCCCCCATGGGTACGGCCGCGGTGGGACGCCGACGCCGTCCTCGCCGAACACGAACCGTGGTTCGAGTTGGAGGAACGGCCCTCCGAGCTCGAGAAGGAGCGTCGGCGCCGCGAGCTTCTCCGGCGTTTCAAGGTCAAGCAATACGTTCTCCGTGAGCTGACCGAGAACAGCGCCCACGTCGCGCTGTTGGGTTCTTCGCAGGTGTACCCGCTGCTTGTCAGAACTCAGCCAGACCTCTATCGCGCCTTCATGTGCCAGGTCTGGACACACACCTCACCGAAGGGGAGCGTCGGGCTTCTGCATCCCGACACCCACTTCACCGGCGAGAAGGAGGGGCCGCTACGAGCGGCCGCCTACCAGAGGCTGCGCATCCACGGTGACTTCGTCAACTCCGGACAGCGGTTCTTTCCTGAGCCTGTGGGCCACACGGCTCATTTCGGAGTACACATCTACGGACCGATCAAGACGATCCGCTTCGACCACCTGTCATGGCTCGTGTCTGCGGATGCTCTGCGGCTTTCACGTCATCACGACGGCTCCGGGGAGACCCCTGGCATCCGTTACCGCCACCGTGAGTTCGACGAACGCCCGCATCGGACTCGCGTCGTCTCTGTCGACGAGACTGTCCTGGCAACGTGGCGCCAACTGCTCGACGAGGAGGACCGGCCGCTCACCCAGGCCCGTCTACTCTTCCCGGTCAGCACGGCCGAAGCGGCCGCTATCGAGGCCCTCGCGGCATACCCGTTGCGGCTTGGCGCACTCGACCCACAAATCTCACGAGGCTTCGACGAGTCTGGGGCAAAGAAGACAAGGCTGATTGAATATAACCGGGTTGACCCTGCCACTGGTAAGGAGTATCAGCCAACGGCCTGGGACGAGGTGATTTTCAAGGGCACCCAGTTGAGTACAGCGACACCGGTTTTCAAGCGGCACGATGCGAACAGCAACGACCCTTATGGGGTCGACCTCGTCAGCCTCCCCCCTGACTTCGTGCCTGACACCGAGTATGTGCGGGTTGCCGGTCGGGAGGCCGGCTATCGCGACGCGCCCGACCGGTGGGTCGACGACGCCGAACTCGCCCGCCTCCGGACAGACGAGAGCGCTGTCTCCGACGCCCGTTCCTTCATTGCGGAAGTCGAGGGTATAGCCGAGGCAGATGTCGCGCCGGACAAGGTGGACTCTGTCCTTATAGAAAGGTCTCGCCGCCCCTACCTTAACTTCTTCCGATTCGCGTGGCGTGAGATGGTGGCCCCGAATACAGAGCGCAGCCTTTACTGCGCCATAATTCCCCCGGGGCCGGCGCACACTAACGGTGTTCGCAGCGCCCGGGTGTTGAATGATCGGATGACTGCACTGATGGCAGGCATGTGGGCCTCTATCCCTATCGACTATTTGCTCCGCGCAACGGGCACCGGTCATCTTGACGTTGGCCGGGCCGGCGCTCTGCCCGCACCCTCACTAGATCACCCCCTTGTACCAGCATTGCTGCTGCGGTCACTACGGCTCAACTGTCTCACCTCGGCGTACGCCGATCTCTGGGAAGAACTGTTCGATCCAGTCTGGAGAGACACCGAGTCGTGGGCGTACGACTGGGAAGGGCTGCCACCACTTCAGGATGTTGACTCGGAGTGGCGACTCGAGACGCCGTTGCGCACTGAACGGGCCCGACGCTCCGCACTTGTCGAGATTGATGCACTCGCCGCAGTCTGGTTGGGCATGGATGCCGACGCCCTCATCGCCGCCTACCGGGGCCGGTTCCCCGTGCTGCAGAAGTACGAAGCGGTGACCTGGTTCGACGCGGAGGGTTGGAAGCTCGCCGGCAATGCCCGGACGATCGGCCAGCGGCAGTCCAAGACGACGTGGGCGCAGTTCGAGGCGTATCAGAGTGACAAGACCGTGCCGAGGACGGTGCCGGCGCCGGAGGGCTACACCCCGCCCTTCTACAAGGCGGAGCGCGAAAAGGAGATGCGCGAGGCGCATGCGGTGTTCTTGGCCAGGCTGGATGCTGCGATCGCTCGGGGTGACTGGGATCCGATGACTCGGAAGGCGGCGACGGCGTGAGGCCTACCCTCCAGGCACGCGGGTTGAAGGAAAGCTTGCTGCAGTACCTTTCGACGACGTATGCGCTGACTGACGAAGGCGCCCGCGAGGCCCTGCACCGGTTCCTCGGGAACGAGAACTCGGGCATGTTCCGTGGCCCGTTCCTGCGGATCCGTACACCGTTCACGTCGGCTGGCCCGGGGTGGGAGAAACACCTGGACTGGCAGCGAGAGGGCTGGTCGCCCTACGCCCACCAATCAAGAGCCTTCGAGCGCCTCACCTCCGCCAACGGGCACGTGCCGCAGCCGACGCTGGTCACTACCGGCACCGGCTCAGGCAAGACGGAGTCCTTCCTCTATCCCGTGCTGGATCACTGCCGGCGGGAGCGGGCTGCGGGCAAGACCGGTGTCAAGGCCGTTCTCCTTTACCCGATGAACGCACTCGCCACCGATCAGGCAGAGCGGATCAATGACCTTCTCGTCGGCAACCGGACGGAGTTGGGCAACCTCACGGCCGGTCTGTACATCGGTGACAAGGCAGCGATGGCATACGAGCGGGTTTATACCCGCCGGCTAGACATGCAACTGACCCCACCGGACATCCTCCTCACCAACTACAAGATGTTGGACCTGCTGCTCCAGCGAACCGATGACGCGCCGCTCTGGCAGAACGCGGACATCCGCTACGTGGTAGTCGACGAGTTCCATACCTATGACGGGGCGCAGGGCACGGATGTCGCGATGCTGCTCCGCCGGCTCGCGGCCGTCGTCAACGCTAGCGAGGAGGGCAGGCCGCTGGGTAGCATCTGCCCAGTAGCCACCTCGGCGACCCTCGCCTCCGCCACCGACGAGGTCGGCACGGAAGATCTCCTGAAGGTGGCGAGTGCTGTCTTCGGCACCGAGTTCACAGCGGACTCGATCGTCGCAGAGGACCGGCAAACGGTCGACGAATTCATCCCACTGGGCTCGATTGAAAATTTGCCGACGCCAACGCCGGACGAGCTTCTAGCGCTGCCGGACCCAACGACCGGTGAAGACTCACTGCTTCTGCTAGCGAACGCGGTGACAGGGGTTGACGACCTTGATCCGTTCGAGCTTGGTGCTCGACTGAAGCAACATCTCTTCACCAGGGCGATGTTGATAGCCCTCGGTAGTGAAGTGAAGACCGGTGCTGAGGTGCTCAAGCTGATGTGGCGGGCCGGCGCACACGGCTGGTCGGCGACCATCACCAAACAGCCGGAAAAGGCGGCGGAGGCCCTCGCCCGGTTTGTGGCTCTGCTTTCCTACGCCCGTGACCCGGACTCGACGAAGGAAAAGCCGCGCCCGCTCGTCCACGTGGAGGTGCACCAGTGGGCTCGGGCGGTTACCCGGCTGCTGCGGGGCGTACTGCCATGGCCGAAGGCCGAGTTCCGCTGGGACATCGCCGGCACGAGGGATACCAGCATTGGTGTCGGTGCCATTACTGCACCAGTCACTACCGCGACCGCCGGCCAAGCGGCCAACCTGTTCCTACCGGCGGTCTACTGCCGCGACTGCGGCCGTTCCGGCTGGGCGGTCTTTTCGCCAGAAAGCGATGACTTCGACGTTCAGTTCGACAGCTATAAGATCCGTAGGGCGTCAACGGGCCAGGACAAGGTACGGGTCAGGTACCTGATCGCGGCGACGGACCGGGAGGCCGGCGAGGGCGCTGGCAGCAACAAGATGCACGGGGCGGGCAAGCGGGTCGGGAACAACTCTTCGGCGCAGGGCCCCGGTGGGACGCTGATGGTGTTGGACGCCGTCCGGCAGCGGTTGCGGCTACCCGACCCTGCCAATGACTACGACTCCGCGGGCCGGCCCCTGCTGACTGCTCGGGACTCAGCATTCATTTTGGTGAACGTGGGCTCAACGGCGAACACCGCCGCCGCTGAGGACTGGTGCCCGGCCTGCGGTGAGCGCAACGCCATCCGGTACTTGGGCACCGGTGCGGCCGCGATGGCGGCAGCGTCAATTACCCAGTTGTTCACAGCGGGCGAGCTGGACAAGAAGCTGCACGAAGACAAGACGTTGATGTTCAACGCCTCAGTGCAGGATGCCGCGCACCGAGCAGGTTTCGTCGCAAATCGGTCGTACACCTTCTCGCTGCGGGCGCTGCTCACCGCACACCTCCGGCATGACGCTGGAACCGCCCTGAACGATCTGATCGCTGATGTGGTCGCGGCCACGACAAATCCCGAGACGTTGGCGGCGGTGGTCCCTCCGGATTTGCACGGCCTTCGGGGGGTGGACCGGTTGCTGTCCGGGCAAGGGCGTGGCGGGGACCTGGCAACGTGGCGGTTGATCGGGCAACGGCTGGCGTTCGAGACGCTGATGGAGTTCGGCTTTCGCTCCCGCAACGGGCGAACACTGGAGCTGACGCGCACTGCCGCAGCCCACGTTCGCATCCCTGACCCCGGCGCCACGGTGGCGCTGATCAAGCAACTGCATGCGGAGTGCAACCGCGACGATCTGTCGATTACTCCCAGGGACGATGCCCGCTACCTCGCGTTCGTGCGGGTCCTTTTGGAACGGCTTCGAAGCAGGGGCGCCGTTGCGCACAAGTGGCTGAGTAAGTACGTCGACGAGGCGGGGACGAGCCGCTATTTCATCTGGGGACAGCGCCCAGCGGGAATGCGGGCATTCCCAACCACGGTCGCGGCACCGAAGTTCTTGCTGGCGCAGCCCAAGAGCGGCAGTGACTTCGACGTCGCAGCGGGGCGCCTCTCCTGGTACGAGCGATGGGCGGGCCGTAGCCTCGGGCTGCCGCGGGAAGTCGCCCCCGAGTTTTGGGGCCGGCTGCTGCCCGAGCTGGCCTCACTCGGCCTGCTGTCGGTGCGTACCCCTAACGACACATCCGCCCGCATCTACGGGCTTCAACCGGGGAACATCGAAGCCCTGCTGCTCAACGACGACCAGGTTTGGCACGGGTTCGTGCGCTGCCCGGTCTGCTTCTGGGAACAGACCGTCCACCCGTCCCTGCTAACGCAGTGGCACGACCAGCCCTGCCCCGCATATCGATGCCAGAGCGGCCGGTTGGTGGCAGGCGACAGACCGGAGGGGTTGGGCCGTCACCAGCGTGACCGCGACTACACCCGGGACTACTATCGGCGGCTCTACCGGCGGGCGGGTACCTACCAGGTGGTGACTGCCGAGCACACCGGAATGCTCACCCGGGCTGAGAGGGAACGGGTCGAGAGGGCCTTCAAGCAGGGTAGGAACGTCGACGTGAAGCCGGGCAAGGAGCCCGACGACAAGCAACGCGCCGGTTACAAGAACCCGAACGTGCTGTCCTGTACGCCAACGCTCGAGATGGGCATCGACATCGGCGACCTCTCAGCGGTCGTGCTCGCCGCGCTGCCGCGGCGCCCGGCGAGCTACGCCCAGCAGACCGGCCGGGCCGGGCGCCGCACCGGCAACGCCTTCCTGCTCACGATTCCGGATCGATCGCGGCGTGACCTCTACTTCTTGGAGCAGCCCAAGGAGCTCATCGCTGGCACCATCATTCCGCCGGGGTGCTATCTCTCCGCAGTTGAGATCCTGCGGCGGCAGTACCTTGCCCACCTCCTGGACCTTGCAGCGGCCGGCCGACTTTACCGCGCCGACGGGACGCTCCTGCGCCCGCTACCTAATCGCGCACCCGCCTTGTTCGGTCCGTCTGGATATCTGATCGACCTTATCGAAGTCGTGATCGGCCAAGGCTCAGCGCTGGTCGAAGGCTTCCTGCGACTGTTCCCCAGCGGGGTTAGCGAGGACGCCAAGAAAGATCTTCAGGCGTACGCGAGCGGTGGGCTGCGTGCCGCACTGGAAGAAGCCGAGAGGGAATGGGGCCGCCGAACTCAAGGTCTGAAGGCCCGGATCCGTGCGATCGCCGAGGCGCACGACGAGTTGCACGACTCTGATCCGGAGCAGGCGGAACAAAAGGCCGAGCTCGACGCCGAACGGCGTGGCATCGGTAAGCGGCTGATGGAGTTGGGTGATACACCCGCGCAGAACGCGCTTTGCGACTTGGGTCTCCTGCCCAACTATGCGCTGGTGGACACCGTGACCAGGCTGTCTGCCACGCTGTATGGGCCAGACGGGGTTGACCCGAAGACCGGAAAGACTCGGTTCACGTCGACGACAGTTGCCTACGAGCGGCCGCGCCGCTACGCCCTGTCGGAACTCGCGCCGGGGAACACGTTCTACGTCAATGGCTACCGGCACGAGATCACCGGTCTGGAAATCACGACAGGTGGGCGACCGGAGTGGCGCAGTTGGAGGGTCTGTCCCGGATGTGGCTACGTCCGCACGGAGGACGCGACGCACGACCGGTCTGACTGTCCACGGTGCTATACCAGCCACATCGCGGACGACGGATGCCTGTTCCAAGTGGTGGAGCCCGTTACTGTGACCTCTCGTGACCAGCGGGAGGACGCTCGAATCCGGGACGACAAGGACGAGCGCGATCGCCGTTTCTACGCCGTCGTTGACGCAGTCGACTTCCCTGAGGACCACATCGCTCCGGGCTCGTGGCGGCATGCGTCGCAGACCTTTGGGGTCGACTACTGCCGACGTGCCATGATCCGTCGGATCAACATCGGGCCCGCCCGATTCGACGCGCCTGCTAGGGACGACTTCGCTGGACACGCCGTACGGGTCAATCCGTTCCACGTCTGCACTGGCTGTGGGGCGGCGAGTGCCGACGGGCGGCCGGTCTTCGACCATGACACCGACGCTCTGACCTCCTCGACGGCCCGGAACCCGGCCTTGAAGCACCATCGCCCGTGGTGCCCGCTACGGCGTGGCAAGCCGGACGGGATACGGCAGGAGCCTGTCCTACTCGCCCACCAGTTGCAGACTGAGGCGCTGAGAATTCTGCTGCCGGCCGCTACCGCGGACGTTGACACCAAGGTGCACTCTTTTCGGGCGGCCTTACGAATGGGCGTCGACCTGCACTTCGGTGGGGATCCTCAGCACTTGGACACAACCATCGCCTCCATGCCGGACAGCGAAAGCGGGCAGCGGCGCTGGTTCCTGGTCTTGTTCGACAGCCTCCCTGGCGGCACTGGCTATCTCGATCGGCTGACTGAGCCGGATGACTTCCGCAAGGTTCTTAAGAAGGCGCATGATGCTTTGCGCAACTGCCCGTGCGGCGAGGAGCAACGGCGGGCCTGTCACCGCTGTCTTCACCGCTACACGCCAGAGCAGACACAGGACGTCGTCTCCCGAGCGACGGCGCTCAGGATGATCGAATCTCTGCTCTTCGACGAGCAGGGCTGGCAGACGACTGAGGTCACGAACACCCGGCAGGTCGGTCTGGACCGCCAGGTCGAGTCTGACCTGGAGGCACGCTTCCTCTCGGTGCTGCGCGACTGGGTCACCGTGACAGAGGACGCCTCGTTGGACGAGGACGGCCACGCCAGCGGGCACCTGCGTTTTACCCGCGGCGCCGACGTTATTCACTGGAGGCTGACCGCCCAGGAGCAGCTCCACAAAACCCGCACTGACTTCACTTTTACGCGCGTCGACGGCCCGCAGCAGAGTGTCAAGGTGTATCTGGAAGGCTTCGAGTTTCACGCCAGCCGAAGACACAACCGCATCGCTGCGGACGCTCGACAGCGCACGATGCTCCGAGCCGACGGGCACGTGGTCTTCCAAGTCACTTGGGCGGACATCGATCTTTTTGAACAACGGCCAACCTCGGCTCGGCCCGCCTGGCCTCCCTACTCCGGCGCCGCACAGGAGCAGGCAAAGAACGCATACGAGCAGTACGGTGGTCAACGCGCTCAATTCGCTGCTGCGGTCTTTTCCAACCCCATCACCGCTCTGATTGGCTACCTTCGGGAGCCAGACAACGAACGCTGGGCCCTCCGCGCAAAGGCCATGGTCACCGGGCTGCTAGCCGCCGCAGGCACTACCCCGGTAGCAGTAACGAGCCGGCGTGATGTCTTCATCAACGCGCTGCGCTCCGAACTTCAGACCTTCGGTGGGCGTCAACGTGCGCCGGCGCAGCAGAGCGCCGGCACGAACAGCCTTGCGCACGTCTACCGCTCCAAGGACCTGACCGGTCTGCCGATCGTCGTCACGCTTGACACGGCCGACCCCGAGCATCTGCGATGGTCTGCGCTGGCCGTTCTGGACGACACCGACGCAGTGCTCGACACCGACGCGCACAAGGACCGATGGCGTTCCTGGCTCTACTGGACAAACCTCACCCAATTCCTTGCCTTCGACGGCGGCGATGGCGTCCAGTTGGCCTACAGCACGGCGGCTGACTACGACGTCGAGATGCTCGCCGTCTGTGGCGGCCTCGGTGAGCTGAACACTCTCAGCGGAGCCCGCGCTGCGTCCGCTCCGAAAGCTGGAGCCGCGCGTTCATCAGCGACAGTCCCTGCTCAGACGCGACGCGACCCAAGTTGGGACGAGGAAATCCTAGAGATCCTGCGCGACGAGCCGGACCAAGGTGGCGAGCTCGGCATCCTCGCGCAGCGTCTGGCCGAGCAGGGCAAACGCGCGCCCGTGTTCGGCTACGAACTTGGCACTAGCCGCTGGATGGCTGACTTTGCATGGGCCGAGTCCAACGTCAAGGTGGCGGTGGTCTACACAGCTCATGAGAGTGACCACGACGCGCGACGCCGCGACGAGGCGTATGTCGACGACGGCTGGACGCTTCTGACGGCGTCCGAGTGGCTGGGACGCTTCGACGAATTGGTTGCGCTGATTCCAGATGTGGAGGATCCAGCACTATGACCGCACGCCTCAGCCTCTACCGCAAGGCCGAGGAAGAGCTCTACAAGCTCGACCGGACGGTCAAAGGCCAGTTCTACGACTTCTGCCATCGCTTCAGAAAGAATCCGGACCAGCCCGGGCTCGACCTGAAGAAGCTCAAGGGCGATTCACGCATCCACCGAGCCAAGATTAATCAGTCGTACCGGGCGCTCCTGACCCCGGTCGGCACTGATCAGGACGGCATCCAGCACTGGCTGATTATTGCGGTACGGCACCGTAAGGACATCTACGACGAGCTTCAGGTTGCCGTCAACCGGATCACCGGCGAGATTGAGTTCGTCGACCTCGCCGTGGTGGGGGACAGTTCCCTCCGCCGGGCCGGCATCACCCTCACGCCGGCCGAGCCGGACGCCCCAGACCAACCGCCTGCTAGGGCCTCCGGTCACCCCAGCGCCCCGCCAGTCGAGCTAGTGGAAGCAACACCCCCGGCTTTACTCGCCGCCTACAGCTCAGATCAGCTTCGGGAACTCGGCGTCGCTGAGCAGCTCATCGGTTTGGCGCTGACCGTCACCACCGACGCGGAACTTGACCAACTGCTCGATGGGGCGCCGTTGCTGTCCAAGGACGTCCTCTACGGCCTCGCCGCGGGAATGAGCATCGACTCAGTTCTCGAGGAGGTCACCCGACCCGTCCGCCTGCAGACAGAACCCGACCTCGCCGACTTCGCCACGGCGCTTAGTCGGACCAAGGTCACATCCGTCGATGACGACGTGCAAGCGGCGATCGAGGAGGGTAGTTTTCGGGCCTGGAAGGTCTACCTTCATCCGGCCCAGGAGAAGATTGCTCACCACGACTACAGCGGCCCTGCCCGCGTCTCCGGAGGGCCAGGCACGGGTAAGACCGTGGTCGCACTACATCGGGTTAAGCACCTCGTCCAGCAGCTTCCCTCGGGAGCGGACAAGTCGATCCTGCTGACCACCTTCACCGCGAACCTTGCTGCTGATCTCCGGCTCCGGCTGACTTCGCTGATTGATGATCCGAACCTAATCGCGCGGGTCGACGTCACGCACATCGACCAACTCGCCGCCAGAATCATCGGTGAGAACACCGGCCAAGGTCATCGGCGTAGGAGGATCAGTGATCAGGTCGCGTTGATTGAGATGCGGCAGCTACTCACTGAGATGGACGAGCAACGCTGGGACGCCGAATTTGTCGTTGACGAGTGGGAACAGATCATCCTCGGCCAGGCGATACCAACTCGATCCGAGTATTTTAAGGCCCGCCGGGCCGGTCGTGGCCGGGCGCTCACTCGCCCCGAGCGCGGTCAGATTTGGAAGCTAGTCGAGCAGTTCACCGCGCGTTTGGACAAACTCGGCCTCGAGACCTGGGGACAGGCTGCGGAACGGGCGGCCCGTTACGAGATCGAACGCGCCAGGAAGATCGAGGCGGGGCGCGCCTCCAGCGGGCCCGTCGACGACGGGTCAGGGGCGTATCCTACGAGTTACCGCTACCAGCACATTGTGGTAGACGAGGCGCAGGACCTCCGCGCAGCGCATTGGAAGATGCTCCGGGCGATGGTCGCCCCGGGGCAACGCAGCGACCTGTTCATCGCTGGTGACACGCACCAGCGCATCTACGATCACCAAGTGTCTCTCGGTGCCCTCGGCATCAACATTCGGGGCCGGTCCACCCGGCTTACACTCAGCTACCGCACGACCCGCGAAATTCTGGCGCGGGCTGTGCGCATCGCCGACGGTAACCAGGTCCTTTACGACGACCTTAACGATGGAACCGACCACCTCGTTGGCTATCGTTCGGTCCTCCGCGGTCCACGGCCGATCTTCACGCCTTACCGAACCTGGGACGAGGAACTCGTCGGATTGGGGAACCTGCTGATCGCTTGGCGGGAGGAACTCTCCACCGATGAACGCGGCGCTCCACGCGATCCGGCCGGCCACATCGCCGTAGGAGTTGCTGATCGCGAGTTGATGAGCCAGGTCATGAACTACCTAACCACCAAGGTGGGCCTGACCTGTGCTGAATTGACCAAGGACGGTCCAAGCGGAGACGGCGAGATCCATGTTGGAACGATGCATCGGTTCAAGGGGCTCGAGTACCAACGGCTGGCGCTCGTCGGTGTGGGAGCGGGCGTCATTCCACGCTCTGCCATCGAGCGCTACCGGAGGGATGACCCCCAGCGGTACGAGCGCGAACAGCGCAAGGCGCGATCGCTGCTCTTTGTGGCATCGACGCGCGCCCGCGATGTCCTAGCCGTTAGTTGGTACGGCCTGCCCAGCCCTCTGCTCGACGGCGCGGCATGATCCGACGTGGCTGCGGGCCGTGACATTCCCGTGCCTACCGTGAGGCCACGAGAGCAGAGGAGATCACTTCAGGCTAGGGTTGGCAAATGCGCCTGAGCGGCGGACCTCCTGATCAGGGGGTCCAAATTAACGGATGCCGCCTGGCACCTGATGTGACCGAATGCGAATATGATCACTACCGTGACCTTCGGCACTTCCCCTCAGATGGTTAGGCAGGCGTCGTTCCTTCGCCTACTTGAGTTGGCCTTCGCCAGCCTGGACGGCCGCGAGCCGGTTGTAGTGGCTACTGAAGACAACGGACCAATAGGGCTAAAGCATGCATGGCGCTCGCACTCAACGAGTTCTCCGTCAGATCTCGCCGATAGCGCCACCGGTCTGCTTCGGACCGCACCGGTGCTGTTGATTCCGCCGTGGGGGCGAACATCCGGACGGTCGACGGTGGCTCCAGTGGACAGCGCCTTGCGGACCATTCACGAGATCGTCGTAGCCGGAACGCGGCCGAGTGGCGCCGAAGACTTACTGGCGGCATTGCTTCCGACGAGCGCACTAACTGCTCCCAGCAGCCGGACCTTCCGCGAGATCGTTGATCAGTCTTGGCAGCCATGCCTGATTGTCTTTGCGGCGGGCATCTTCGCAGAGGTTCATGAGCGCGTTGAGGCCGCAGCAATATTTTGGCGGCCACGGTCGTTGGCACCTCCACCCCTCAAGCTATTCCGGTTACCACGCCACGAGAGGGGCGAGGTGGCGGAGACTGATCTCCGACGCCTTCTAAACCGCGTAAGCGGTAGTGAGAAGTTCGGTTACGTCCTGCCCCGCCCTCCGGACTCGGGCGAGAGTCTTTCCATCGAGCTGAACGATCCGGTCCTGACAGCACGATGGTCGGAGTTGCATGTGTGGGGCACGACGACCCGCTTAGGGGACTTGTTTAGCTTTCCGGCACCAGCACTACATCAGGCTGCTGATCGCCGAATGCTGAAAAATCAGCAGCAGGATGGACTCGTGCGGGTCGTGTCGGGGCGGGATCTCAGGCACGACGGCACCGTAGCCGGAAGCGACGACTCCTCCCGGTGGGCGGAGGTCTCCCAGGAGCAACAGCTGCGAGCGGGGGACATCTTGCTCCGGCGAATATTCTCACCACAGTCGCGGAACAATTTGCGTGTTGCGGAGGTTGCCGCGAACGACTTGCCCCTGGCTGCGGACAATACCGTCGTTATATTGCGCGCCGACGCGCATCTGGGAGGTCCCCAACGCCTCGTCGCCGTCTTGTTTCTCCGGTCGCCACTTGTTCGGAGGTATGCAGCAGGACTCTCCATTGCCGATCTCGCCCCTTCTATTCTAAGTGATCTACGCATTCCGCAGCCCGATGCAGCGCTCGCCGCGACTCTGGAAGGGCTTGAATCCGCGAGATCGCAGCTAGAGAACTGGAAGAATGAGTCCGAGGCGATACTTGAGTCCGTCTTCGAAGATGAGAGTGCAGTCACCGCGAGGCGACGCATCCTGGTATCCGGGCGCCGACTACGCATGCGAGTGGAAGCTGCGGCTTTGCTCGACGACTTCAGCCATCAGGTGCGCACTCGCTATCCGTACCCCATTGCCTACCGGTGGAGCGATGTGCAGGTCCTACTCTCCAGAGGTCTTCACGAGGCGGCCTACGAGGCGATTCTCGAGGCCGGCGAGGTCTTGCTATGTTACGCAGCTCTCGTAGTCTTGTCGCTGTCAAGCGACAAGGGGCTTCGTCTCGGAGCCGTAGGCGGTATCCGGAGAAGACTGTCTCGGGGAGGAACCAATGGGCCTGGATTCGGGGACTGGGCTACGATCCTTCAGGAGGCAGCGGAGAGCAGAGCATTCCGCCGTATACCCGATGGTGACCCCCTGACTGACATCAGTCGCGCCTTTGCTGGCCCGGAGGCGACATCCGCTCGGCTGCGACTGGCTCAACGCCGTAACGACAAGGCGCATCTGCGGCGCGTAGACGCGATTGATCTTCCGTCCGCCATCCAGGAAGCACACGCTGACTTGAGGAGCCTGTTAGAACAGGCCTCATTCCTCGCCGACATGCCCTTCGTGCATGTAACAGGCCTTCGTTGGGACGCTCTCAAGAGGATTGCCCAGGTGGAGTACGAAGAGCTAATGGGCGACATCGCCCTGGTGCCGAGTCGTCAGCGACTTTACGCGAGCAACGACCTCGAGGTCGGAAGCTTGTACCTTGGGAATGAGGACGGCAGGCTTCATCTGCTGCGCCCCTACCTGCTTCGCCGCCGCTGTCCGATCTGTCGAAGTTGGGAGACGTTCCACGTTGACAACGCGCCAGACGCCTCGACTGTGGCCGTGAAAAGCCTCGAACGGGGCCATGCTGACGTCGACCCTGCACTCCGGCAGGTGCTGGAGCACGCGGGGCTTCTTGAGAGCTGATGAGGAAGGTTGTTCGGGCCTGCATCGTAAACACGTCAGGTTGGTCCGGCGCTTCCTGGCGGGGCGCGAAGTGGGGGACAGCGGCAACTGCGTCAGCGGGCGGCATGCCGCGTGGATAGTGACTACTGCGCCTCCGGCGGGGGCGCTCCGGCTCCAGGATGGCCGGAGGCGGTCCGCGGCCGCCGGCTCCGAGGTTGGTGGCGGCAGGCCATCCTGTCTGCCAACGACCCGGGCAAGCCGAGCAGACCGCCGCCCGGCCCGCCAGCGTCCGTACGAGCCGTCGAGGTCCGCGGTGGTGGCGGGCCGGGCGGCGGCCCGCTCCCCGGCGGGCGGGTCGATGGCAGACAGGATGGCGGATGCTTCGGGAACGGAGTGGCTCGCTGCGGCTGCCCGACGTTGTGCGGTGGTGGATGCCGTGGCCGGCTTGGTTCCGCGGCTTTGGCTAGGGTCGATGGCGTAAGGCCCTGGGATCACGGCACGAATGAGGGTAGAGCGTCACCGCATCGCCCTGGGGAGCCGGGATCCTGCCGTCCGGCGCTACTCATCCTCAAGCAGCCGAATAGTCGCTCGGAGTTTGCGTCGGGCCGTGCTCGTCGCGCGGCAAAAGTTGACGCTCAAGATCGATTCATACTTGGCGAGGAGGTGATCGTCGGGGTGATCTTGAGCCCACCATGGTTGGCAGTACCCGCGTGGTGGTGGCAGCTGCCTCGACCCAACGAACAGCCCATCCCGGCCGCTCTCGTGTAGAGCTTGACCGGCCGAATCCACCGGATATTCTTTCGACCTCGGTTCTCTCTGTGCGCCTGAGGTTGGTGTGGAGCAGGCGGTTCGTCAAGCTGGTCGCCCCTCACCGGTCGGCCCAGCCTCACCCGACCTGAGCTTTGCGCCTACGGACCTGACGATCAGCTAGGGGAGTAAGCGGATCATGAACGATAGTGCTGCGATTGTCCCTCCCCGCGACGACGAATTGGTCCGCCGTGTTGGCTGGGAGCTCCTCGAGCAGGGCTTGAATCGAGGCGGATCCCTTTTCACGCCCGGACGTCCAGTCTGGAGTGCGGAGACAGCGGAAGAGCTGTTCCACCTGTACAACGAACGGGTCGATACCGGCACGGACTCGTTCCTGGTCAAGCTGCACAGGCAACTCGAGCCTGGATCCGACCTCGCGATCCAACTGACAGCGGAGCTGCTGACGCTGCAGGGACTACCGTTGATGAACCTGAGCGCCGGCAAGCTGCGCGAACGGGTAAGCACAGTGCTCGGCTGGATGAAGGAACCAGTTGCCATCCCGGAGCAGGTGCTGGCCGCGTTCGAGCAGGGGACATGGAACGGCGGCATCGGCGGCCACACGATGATTTGGAAGTGGCTGGCGGACGCAGTCGTCCTCCTGTCTGACTGGTGGACCATCTCCCCCGACCGCCGGCAGCGTGCGCTGGCCGACCCCTGGGAGTGGCAGTCCCTGTTGGACGAGGCCAACATCGTTCCATCCCTGCGAGAGTCGCTGCTCTATCTGCGGTTTCCCACGCACTTCCTGCCGATCGTTAATACTGGGCACAAGCGGGCGATCCGCGACGCCTTCAGCGATCCAGGCGATCGCACGCCATCTATCAACCGCGATCTGCTCGGGATCACCGCCAGAGTCCAGAGCGAGACCGGCCAGCCAGTAGACTACTACCTGCCGCCATTCGTGAATCAGTGGCGAGTCAAGGAGAGGCCGCCCGGTGAACGGCGAGCCTGGCTGATCCGTCCGGGTCACGGGGGTCCCCGCCTGTTGGCTGACTGGCTGAAAGACTCGTTCGTATCCCTAAGTGCCGCGCATCTCGGGGATGTCGCGTTAGGCGCGTCCCGGGCCGACATCCGGTCGGCCGTGGATACCGGATACCGGCACCTCGACTACGCCCAACGTGTCACCTACGCCAACGAGTTCCATGCTTTTCTGAGCCAGATGGATAGCGACGACATCGTGACGACGCTCATTGACGACCGGATGTATCTGGGAATCCTTGCCGGTGGGCCGGAGTTTCGTCCGGCCGCAGCCGGTAGCGAGCTGCGCCGGCCGGCCGAATGGGCCGTCGCGTCGCTCGAGGCTGCCGCGCTTCCCGCACCCCTGCCAGCGGAGCTGGATCAACAGGGAAACGTGGTCGATCTGACCGGTGCACTGCCAGTGCTGATCGAGCTCTTCGAGTCAATCAGCCAGGTAGAGCAGGAAACCGGCACGGCAAGCACGGCGGATGTCGTGGACCGAGCGGTCGGCCCCACCACCCTGAAGCTCAACGCCGCCACCGTGGCGTTGGCTGAGCATGTACACATGAGCACCCACTGGCTCACCGGGCTGGTCGAGCTGTGGCAGGAGCGGTCGCAGATCATTCTGTACGGCCCACCAGGCACCGGCAAGACTTACCTGGCCCGAGCGCTGGCGGGCCACGTGGCCGAGCGGGACGCGATACGCCTTGTGCAGTTCCACCCGTCGTACGCCTACGAGGACTTCTTCGAAGGGTTCCGGCCAGTCGAGAACGTCGAGGGCGGCGCAGTGAGCTTTGTCAAGACACCAGGCCCGCTACGGGAGATCGCTTCGCAGGCAAGAAACGACCGGCACCGCCCGTACGTGCTGATCATCGATGAAATCAATCGGGCGAACCTGGCCAAGGTCTTCGGTGAGCTGTACTTCTTGCTCGAGTACCGCGAATCCACGGTGCGGCTGCAGTACTCGCCGTCCGAGGCGTTCAACTTGCCACCCAACGTGTTCATCATTGGGACGATGAACACGGCTGATCGGTCGATCGCGATGATCGACGCGGCCATCCGACGCCGCTTCGCGTTCGTCGAACTGCACCCCGACGAGGATCCGGTTCGCGATGTTCTCGGGAGTTGGCTTGCCGCCAACGGCCGCGAGGACGACGAGCGTGCCGGGCTGTTGGTCTCACTCAACACCCTGATCGGTGCCCAAGACCACGACTTCAAGATCGGGCCTTCGTATCTCATGCGGCCCGGCCTCGACGATGAGGCTGCGCTCCAGCGCGTCTGGCGGCACGATCTGCTCCCGCTGCTCGAGGAGCACTACTACGGTCGACTCAGCCGGGCGCAGGTGCACAGCCGGTTCGGACTGGCTGCGGTCCGTGCCCAAACCGCTTCCGTCGACGTTGCCGATGATTCGGATGACGTGCAGTAGCAGTGGACAGCGTGGATGCGGTCATCCTGCCCGAACTGGATACCAGTGGTGTGCTGCGGCCCCTCGACGACGCTCAGGTTCGGATACTCCGGGTGTCCGGCCTGGTCAAGCTGACCCCCGAGGGCAGGAGCTGGCGTATTCGACCCGGCGGCAAGGTGGGCGCGGTCCGCGCCGGAGACCTCGACGTCCAGGTGCAGCCGAAGGTCGGCGTGGTGAGGCTGCTGTTCTTTCTCGGGTACGCGAAAGACCCGCGGTTCCGCCCAGAGGACGTAACTGCGGCACCGGCGTCAGGACTGTGGCCGGCAATGGCCGAGTCATTGATCCGGCAGGCCGAGCGGGCCCTCGCTGGTGGTCTCCTGCAGGGGTATACCTCGTTCGAGGAGGCGCTTCCGCTGATCCGTGGGCGCGTTCGATTCGCCGAGCAGTTCGCCCGTCGGCCGGCCATACCGCTGCCGATCGAGGTGCAGTTCGACGACTGGACCGTCGACATCGTCGAGAACCGCCTGCTCCGCACCGCTGTACGCCGAATGTTGGCCGTGCCCCGGCTCCTGCCGTCCGCACGGGAGCGGCTGGAGCGGCTGGACGCACGCCTTGCCGGGGTACCCGTCCTTCCACCCCATGCGCCGGTTCCCCTGTGGAGCCCCAGTCGGATCAACATGAGGTATGTGCTCGCACTCCGGCTGGCCGAGCTGATCCTCGATAACCAGTCCGCTGAGCCCGATGCCGGCGGCATCGCAATCGCTGCCTTCGCCGTCAACATGGCCACAGTCTTCGAGAACTTCGTCGCCGCCGCGATCCGTGAGGCGCTCGGATCCTGTCCGGGAGTGGTGGAGGAGCAGTATCGGACGTATCTGGATGCCGAACAGAGCATCCCGATTCGGCCCGACCTGGTCTATCTGGTCGACGGTCGGCCCGTCGCGGTGTTCGATGCAAAGTACAAGCTTGAGCATCCGACGTCGGGTTTTCCGAACGGAGACACCTACCAGATGCTCGCCTACTGTGCTGCCCTCGATGTGCGAACTGGATGGCTGGTATACGCGAAGGGAACGACTCCGCCGGAGCGCAAGCACATCCGGAATACGACGATAGAGATCATCCATCACCCGCTCGACCTCTTGAGGCAGCCGCACGAGATTCTCCATGACGTTGCGGCGCTGGTGCGGCGCGCAGCCGCGCCAAGCGCCTACTGAGGAAGGCGACGGCCTGCAGGCGGCCGATCAACGACAGGGCAACGCGGCGATCGATCGCTGCGGACTGGTTGATCCTCTCCGACGGCGTCGCCGGCAATAAGCATGAGTCAATGCGGCGATGCGACTCGGTGAACAGGAGCGGTTCGGGGAGCGGTGGGTTCTCGGCTTGGATGCCCGCCCGCGGTGGGTCCTTCCGGACCGGCCCTCCGGCCCTGCCATTGGGGTAGCTCCGCGGCAACCCATCTGACCTGACGCCGTTCTACCGTCCGGCTGGACGGGTACCGCGGCGCCTCCCTCACAGCACCGGTGCACTCGTCGGTGTGCCGAGGACGACGCCGACCAGGCTTCTTTCCTGCGGTCCGGGATCCTGCCCGCCTTCAAAAGAAGCTTGTACGGAGGGCTCATCGATACCATCCTGGCGAGATGAGCGAGGCTGGACCGACCTGGCAGCTAATCGACGAGATGATCGTCCGCAATGGCTTGCCCGACAATGGCGTTGCCGCAGCGCGGTGGGCTGTCGGTCGATTACGCATGCACCTCGGGGAGAGCTGGCTGGGCCGCCAGTACAAGAAGCAAGGCTGGGTGCCACGCGAACTGCTGCTCGTCGGTACTCACCGCTACGCGCTACCTCAGTTGCTGTCATGGGCGCTGTGGCTGGACGCTGCAGCCGGTGAGCCTACGTTCGCGAAAGTCCGGACCAACATGAGAAAGGGCGTGGACACCGCAACCTGGCGGCACACCTGGCTTCAACTGGAGGTTGCTCGCGCGGCAGCAAGCTCCGGATCGCCATGTAGCTTCGAGCCGCCGATCCCCGGCTCAGTCAAGAACGCGGATCTCCTCATCGACCCTGAGCGGAGGCCGTGGATGGTCGAGACCACCACGGTTCCTCGGGGAGCGGTCGACATGGCGTGGGAAAACTACGAAGACCATGTTCAGGCCGTGATCAGGGGAATCGAGCGCACGCACGATGTGACCTGTGTAGTGGCGCTGGACGATCACATGGACGAAACCGAGACGTGGGAGTGGCTGAGGTCCGTCGGCGTCCTTGCGTCTGTTGCAGCAGAGTCGCACGAGGTGCAGGTGCTCCGAGGGGATCTTGGAGTGGTGGCGATCTACCCGGACTTGTCACCGCCGGGACCCAGCTTCACCGGCGCTCCCCAGAACCGTGACGGCTGGCACCGGCTCGGTCGAACTCTCGCTAAGAAGGCTGCGCAGATCGCCGGCCCGCTGCCTGCCTGGGTTCGCGTGGACTGCCTGGATGGGCTCTTTCAGTTCACTGAGTGGACCACGATGGAGCCAGCAGACCGCATCGACGCAATCGCTGCCTTGATCCGCAGCAAGATCACCTGGCCTACGAACGCCCACGGCGTCGTACTGTCGAGTGGGCCCGGGGTGAACTTCGACGGTAACGATGCCGCCGCCCAAGCGGTTACCGGTCGTTCCGAGTCCGGAGTCTTCCTCCGACGACTCACCCACCCCTACCTCGTGCGCGAGACGTTCATCGTTCCGCTCTCCAGTGAGGCGATCGAACACACCGACTGGTGGGCAGCCGCGTACGGTGACGAGCCCGCCTGGCTAGACATCGATCTCGCGGCAGTCGGGCTCCCCAAGACCGCAGACCTCTTTTTATAGATCTGCGGCCTATGTGGGGTAGCTGCTGCGGCGCGTTGGACTGCCTTCGCTCTACACGCAACTATGTTCGCCGTTGTCACCAAGCTCTGGAACGGCTGGCGTGGCCTGGTTGCGACGGCGCAGCCTCGGTTGCGCTTGGCCCAGCGGCGAATGCGTTACCGTTGCCGCTTTTCGTGGCTCTCACAGGTAGCGGCACGGTAGCCGGACCTCGGCATGGTTTGAGCTGGCGTCGGGAGCACTCCCACTGATCACAGCGGGACGAGCCACCAGCGACGTCTGGCCGGGGGGGTCTGCTGATCACGGGAGGTGATCGCGTGCTGCATGAACAGGGTGAGATAGCCGTATCGGCAAGCAAGGGACCCGAGGATGGTCAGGTGGGAGCCGGTCCCTACGACCACTACAACCTTATCGCCCGCGGCCTGCCGTTGCCGCGCCTCGCGCGGACCCTCAAGCCTCAGGCGGTACATTGCGCAGTCACATCCGTCGACGTAAGCGGCCGTCTAGCCGACCGCAGGCCACTACAAGCCCTCGGGTGGTTCGCCGGTCGTCCCGTCGACCTCGTCGCTAGGGACAACGTGATCACGGTGACCGCGCGGCGCGGCGGGCGGTGGACGATCAACCGGCAAGGTCACCTGGTGCTGCCGTCCTCAGTACGGCGGAGCTGCGGCGTCGAAAGAGGTCATCGTCTCCTGGTGCTGGCGTACCTGGACCGCTCCGTGTTGCTGGTCTACACGATGAGCGCACTGGAGCTCATGGTTTCGCGATACGGCGTACGTGAGGCAGCGTGATGGGGTCGGCCTTCAGCGGGGGCGACGAACTGGAGGCGGCTCGGCTCCTCCTGACTCGGCTAGGGGTAACGCCGGAGCAGCTCCTGGCCGTGCAGAGCACACCTCGCGTGGTCCCCACGTTCGACGAGTACATCGAACGCGTATCTGAGGCGGTAACGGCGGGCACGGGACGGGTTTACGGCACCTACTGGAACAGGGTCCGAGAGGTCTGGGGCAGCCGCCGCCTGAACGAGCCGACGCCGCTGGAGATCAGGCAGCTCGCCGAGCGCATGAAGGACCAGCTCGTAGTGCGAAGAAACTCTCGCGGTGGGCGGACGGCCGCGGAGCACCTCATCTCTTCGCTCAGGTGCCTCTACAGCTATGCCGAGGCCGACGGGCTCATCACCGAGTTCAACAACCCGGCCAAGCGGGTGCCCAAGCCCCGACGCCTGGCCAGCACGAGGCGCGCACTGTCCGAGCGGCAGCTTGCCTCGATCAACGAAGTCGCTGCTACCACCGGCAACGACCCTGAGCTCGACGCCCTGATCTTGCGACTCCATATCGAGACTGCGTGCAGGAGGGGTGGAGGGCTTGCCCTCCGCCGCGCGGATCTCGATATGGAGCAGTGCATGGTCCAGCTGCACGAGAAGGGCGAGACCGTGCGTTGGCAACCCGTCTCACTTACGCTGGCCACTCAGCTTGCGGGGCATTCTGATGACCGAGGTGGTGGCAAACCGACTGATCGGTTGCTCAGATACCGAAACGGTCGGCCCATCACAAGCCGGCGCCACGACCATCTTTGGCAGCGCCTCGGTAGGCACCTGCCTTGGGTGGCTACCCAGCAGGTCAGCACGCATTGGCTACGCCACACAACCTTGACCTGGGTGGAGCGGAGCTTCGGCTATGCAGTAGCCCGAGCGTTCGCAGGTCACAACGGCAGGTCTGATGCAGGCACTACCAGCACCTATGTGCGAGCCGACGTCTACGAGGTCGCCCGAGCTTTGGCAGCCCTAACAGGTGAGTCGCACCCTCTGCTCTCGGCAGCGGTCGGAGTGCGAGGGGTAAACGCCCAAGGTCTTATCGGCCCATCTACCCGAGATGGAACATAGGGAGTCTCTGGTTCTGGCTACCCAGTCCGTAGTCGGGCTGCAGCGTCGTTTATTTCATGCCACCGCCAGGTGGCTTACCTTGCCTTCGTCGATTGTCCACTCGAATCCGGATTCGAACATGCTTCCATGCTCATAAACGAAGTTGTCGATTGTCCACTCTGCTGGCGGCTTCCCGAGCTGGTGCGCTAGAAGGATATAGGCGATGAAGCCGCGCATCTGAACATTCCCCCAATCGACACTACTGCCTACAACTATTGGCAGATCGACCCCTTCATCGTCGCAGTAATTGATCCTTCCTACGCTGTCGCAGCCCTTGGTCGAGGCCCAACACAAGTCCAAGTAGTCACCGTAATACGTGCCTCCACCTTTGGATGTGTGAAAGAACTCGACTTGGTCATCGTGCGGAAGTTTAATGCAACTGATTCCTGCCTTCTCTGCCCTAGCTCGAGCGATCGAGGTAAATCCGCTGTTACTGAAAATCCGTCCGCCGTGGGCGTCGATGTCGTCGATTGCGCCCACAAGGGCATCTACCACTCCCACGCCCACCAGGCGAGTGTGATTCTTGCACTCCACGATTTCGCGAGATTTCGGTAGCCATATGTCGACCTGGCGACGATAGCGCTGACTCCTGTCGGAGATTCTCGCATCGAGTTCGAACGTGACATGCTGATCTTCCTCGGTGAGGTACCGCATCACCTGGCGCTCATAGCTTCTTCCACTCCTGATCGCTACCACCTCCGCTGCGTGATTGGTTACCGCTAGACAGCAGCGTAGTCGTTCCCTCCGACAGTTCTTCAGGCGCGAGAGCGGCCCCGCCAGGCGGAGATCGCGGGACAGGGGGTGGCCCGGTGAACGCCGTCGTGATTGGGTGGTGATCGTCCAAGGTGTGTCGGAATCCTTGGCATCCGCCACCCACCACCATGCCGACAGCCATCAGCCGAGACGCTGGGATCGGCGTCAGCCCGGCTGAGCGGGCTGTGGACTCCTCTTGGCGAGCTGCTCGGCGGTTTGCGAGACCCGTGCTCTGGACTCGGAACTGCCGGTCCGCGCCGCTGGTAGATTGGGCGCATGAGCACCTATCTGGTGCATGGATGCTGGACGTGGGGGTTCAAGTCCCCCCTCGGACACCAGAGTTCGTGGATATCCACGCGAGATTAATTTTCTCTCGCGTGGGGACGCGAGCCGCGACGAATCATATGTGCGCACCGACCCCAGGGAGCCGGTGCCACCTGCGTTGACACCAATGCCGCCGCGTTGGCGGGGGCCTAGGTGAATCTCGAGCGCCAGCGCCCTCGCTGGCCCGACGAGCAGCTCGTCGAGGCGCTCGTTCCCACCCCACCGCCGGTCGCATCGCCGGAGCCGGCGCCGCTGCCGACACTGCCCGCACCCGCCGCCCTGCTGCTGCGCATGCACACCGAGACCGCCTGCCGACGCGGCGGCGCCCTCGCGCGCTGCGCCTGATCGACCTGGACACCGACCACGCGCTGAACCGGTTGACGGAGGAGGGCGGCACGCAGCGGTGGCAGCCCATCACGCTGACGCTCGCCGCTCGCCTCAGCGAGCATGCCCAGGCTCGCGGGGCCGCCACGCCTAACGACGCGCTGCTGCGCTACCGCAACGGCCGTCCTGCCACCTACCGGCACTACGACCTCTTGTGGGCTCGCATCGGCCGACGGTTGTCGTGGATCGCCGCCCAGGGCATCACCACGCATTGGCTGCGCCACACCACTCTCACCTGGGTGGAACGGCACTTCGGCTACGGGGTGGCCCGCGCCCACGCCGGTCCACCGCAACGGACGACGCCCCGGGGTCCGCTGGTTCAGCGCCGTCGGGTCCTGCCACCGCGTCGTGCAGTCGGGGATGATGCGGCGCAGCACGGCCACAACGTCCAGCGCAACGAGATGGAACACCTCAGGGTGCAGGCGCCCGATGGTGTGGACAGGTGAGTGATGTTCACCGCGATGCCCTTCGACTGTTGGTGGAGTGGGGACCGAGTGGATAGCTTCGAGCCCTCGGGATGGGTGTCGGGCGGAGGCTGAATGACGCAGGGCAACGCTGAATATCGCTACAGGAACACAGCGATATTGTCGGTGGTGGCTCAGGAGGCGCCGGTTGTCGTTACTTCTGATCAGTTCGACGAGCAGTTGGACGAGACGTTCCGGCGGCTGGGGCTGCGTCGGGGGATGCTTCAGCGGATCGCCGGCATCCAGGAGCGGCGTTGGTGGCCGGAGGGCTCCGGCTTCGCGGACGCGGCGGCGATTGCCGGTGCCAAGGCGCTGTCGGAGGCGGGCGTCGACGTACGTGACGTCGGCCTGCTGCTCAACACCTCTGTGTCACGGGCGTTTCTGGAGCCCTCGACGGCGGCGGCGATCCACCACACCCTGGAGCTGCCGTCGTCGGCACTGAACTTCGACATCGCCAACGCCTGCCTCGGGTTCGTCAACGGGATGCAGGTCGCCGCCAACATGATCGACGTTGGACAGATCCGGTACGCGCTGATCGTGGCGGGGGAGAGTTCCCGCGAGGCCCAACAGGCGACGATCGACCGGCTGCGCCGACCCGACTCCACTCGGGACGAGGTGCGGGAGCAGTTCGCCACGCTGACCCTCGGTTCAGGTGCGGCAGCGATGGTGCTAGCTGCCGCCGACGACCACAAAGAGGGCCACCGGCTGATCGGTGGGGTCGGTCGGGCGGCGACCCAGCATCACAAACTGTGCGAAGGAAACAGCACCCAGATGCGTACGGATGCGAAGGGCCTGCTCGACGCGGGGGTGGCCCTCGCCGACGCGACCTGGGCGGACGCCGGGCCATGGGACTGGCAGAACATGGACCTCTACGTGATGCACCAGGTCTCGGTGGCCCACACACGAGGTGTCGTCGACCGGCTCGGCCTCGACCCTCGAAAGGTCCCGGAGACCTTTCCGCAGTGGGGAAACGTCGGCCCGGCGTCGCTGCCGATGACCCTGGCCCACCACGCCGAATCGCTCAACCCCGGTGACCGGGTGCTCTGCATGGGGGTCGGCTCCGGCCTGAACACCTGCGCCTTGGAAGTCGTCTGGTGAATGATCGACACGCCGCCCCACCACTGAGGCTGCCCGGCCTCGACACCGCCTGGTCCCGGTTTGTCACCGCCCGGGACAGCCAGGGCATCCAGCGCACCTGGCACGTCCTGGACACCGCGGCGGCCGACTCCGACGCCTCGGTCCGACCCGTCGGAACCCTGCTCTGCGTGCATGGCAACCCGACCTGGTCGTACCTGTGGCGGCACCTGCTGGCCCGGTTCGCGCAGGCCGACGCACCGCCGTGGCGAGTGATCGCCGTCGACCACCTGGACATGGGGTTCTCGGAGCGCACCGGGACGGTACGCGGGCTGGCGCAGCGGATCGACGATCTCAGCACGGTCACTGACGCGTTGGGCCTGACCGGGCCGGTAGTGACGGTCGGGCACGACTGGGGCGGCTCCATCTCGTTGGGCTGGGCACTGCGTCACCGCGATCAGCTCCGCGGTGTCGTGTTGACCAACACCGCCGTGCACCAGCCGGCCGGTTCGGCGGCGCCGGTGCTGATCCGCCTGGCCCGGCTGCCCGGTGTCCTGCCGGCGGTGACCGTCCGGACGCCGACGTTCCTGCAGGCCACCCTCGCGCTGGCGAACCCGTGGCTGCCGGGGGCTGTCCGGGATGGTTACCTCGCTGCGTACCGGACGGTGGACCGGCGGGCCGCGATCGGTGGCTTCGTCGCCGATATTCCGCTGCGCGCCGACCACCCGAGCTGGCCGGCGTTGCAAGGGGTCGCGCAGAATCTGCACACGTTGGCGCAGACCCCGACACTGCTGCTCTGGGGTCCGCGCGATCCGGTTTTCGGCGCCGCGCACCTGAGGGATCTGCGGGAGCGGCTGCCGCATGCGCAGCTGCACCGGTTCGAAGGCGCGGGTCACCTGGTCACCGAGGACGCCGACGTCGCCGACGCGGTCGCGCAGTGGCTCGTCGATCTGGACCGGCCTCCCGCCGGCCCGCCCGCGACGCCGAAGCCGGCAGCGCCCTGGCGTCCGTTGTGGGCGGAGCTGGCAGCGCGGGCCGCGGGCCGCTCGGTCGCTCTCGTCGAGTTGGCGCAGAACGGCCGGCAGGTCAGTTGGGCGCTGCTGTGGCAACGGATCCGGGAGATCGCGGCGGGGCTCTCCGCCTGCGGGGTGCGACCCGGCGATCGGGTCGCCCTGCTCGTACCGCCCGGCGCCGACCTGACCGCCGCCGTCTACGCGTGCCTGCGCATCGGTGCGGTGATCGTGGTGGCCGACCCCGGGCTGGGGCTGGCCGGGATGAACCGGGCGATGCGCAGCGCCGACCCGGCGTACCTGGTGGCCGTCGGTCGTGGACTCGCCGTCGCCCGTGCCCTGCGCTGGCCCGGACGGCGTCTCGGGGCCGGCCCCGGCGCCGCCGCGTGGGGCGCGCTGACCCTGGGTAAGCTCGCCCGCCTCGGTGCCGACATCGACGAACTACCTGCCCCGCCCGGCCCGGACGACGACGCGGCGGTGTTGTTCACCTCCGGCTCCACCGGGCCGGCGAAGGGTGTGGTCTACACGCATCGCCAACTCGCCACGATGCGGGACGCGCTCTCCGCCATCGGCGTGAACGCCGACGCCGGGATCGTTGCGGCGTTCGCACCGTTCGCACTCTTCGGCCCGGCCCTCGGCGCCCCCTCGGCGATCCCGGACATGAGCGTGACCTCGCCACGGACGTTGACCGCCACCGCTCTCGCCGAGGCGACCGCCGCCGTCGACGCCGCCTCGGTCTTCGCCTCACCGGCCGCGCTGCGCAATGTCATCGACACCGGTGACGCCCTCGACGATCGTCAGCGCGCCGCGTTGGAGGGGGTGACCTTGCTGCTCAGTGCGGGTGCGCCGGTGCCCGCCGCGCTGCTCAGCCAGGCGCGGGCGCTGATGCCCAAAGCGCAGCCGCACACCCCGTACGGCATGACCGAGGTCCTGCCGTGCACCGATATCACCCTCGACGAGATCACCGACACCGAGCCGGGTGACGGTGTCTGCGTCGGCCGGCCACTGCCCGGTGTCCAGGTGGCGATCGCCGTTCTGGACCCGACCGGCACCCCCGCCGAGCAGCCCGGCAGCGTTCCCGGGCTGACCGGTGAGATTTTGGTCCGGGCCGGGCACACCAAGGACCGCTACGACGCGCTCTGGCTGACCGAGCGCAGCAGCTCCCGCAATCCGGGCTGGCACCGCACCGGCGACGTCGGCTACCTCGATTCCGACGGCCGGCTCTGGGTGCAGGGCCGACTGGCCCACATCATCGTCACCGCCGATGGCGTGCTCACCCCGGTGGGGATCGAGCAGCAGGTCGAGTCGTTGCCGCAGATCGTACGGGCCGCGGTGGTCGGGGTGGGACCACCCGGTGTGACGCAGGTGGTGGTCGTCGCCGAGACCATGCCCGGGGCCCGCCGTGCCCGACTGGCCAGCCGGGAGCTGATCGACGCGGTACGCACCGTGGCGACGGCGCCGATCGCGGCCGTGCTGGTGGTCCCCGACCTGCCCACGGACATCCGGCACAACTCGAAGATCGACCGTACCCGGCTGCGTCACTGGGCAGAGCGAGTACTCGCCGGCGGAAGAGTCAGCCGGCCGTGAAGGTCCTGGTGACCGGTGCCAGCGGCATGCTCGGCGGCGCCGTCGCCACCGCGCTACGGGCGCGCGGCGACGAGGTCCGCGTCCTGCAGCGTCGGCAGAGCGGCCTGGTCGGCGGCGACGAGCGGCGCGGCGACATCACCAACCCGCGATCCGTAGCTGCCGCCGCGGAGGGCGTCGACGCCGTGGTCCACCTGGCCGCGAAGGTGTCGATGACCGGCCCGTGGCAGCAGTTCGAGCACACCAACGTTCGTGGCACGGCCACCCTGCTCGCCGCCGCCCAGGCCGCCGGTGTGACGCGTTTCGTGCAGGTCTCCTCTCCATCGGTCGCCCACCACGGCGCCGGCCTGGTCGGCGTCGACGCCGACACGGCTGACCCGGACCGGGCGCGGGGCAACTACGCCCGCAGTAAGGCCTCGGCCGAGTTGCTCGCGTTGGCCGCCGACTCGGCCGACTTCGCCGTGGTGGCCCTCCGGCCGCATCTGGTCTGGGGACCGGGTGACACCCAGTTGGTGCACCGGATCGTCGAGCGGGCCCGAGCCGGCCGGCTGGCACTGGTCGGCCAGGGCACCGCCCTGATCGACACGACCTACGTGAGTAACGCCGCCGACGCGCTGGTCGCCGCGCTCGACCGTGCAGCCGAGGTGGACGTACACGGGCAGGCCTTCGTGGTGACCAACGGCGAGCCACGGACGGTGCGCGAACTCGTCGAACGGATCTGTGTCGCCGCCGCGACGACGCCGCCGAGGGTCCGGGTACCGGTGGCAGTGGCGAAGACCGGCGGTGCCGCGGTGCAGCGTCTCTGGCCGGCACTTCGGCGCACCGGAGAACCGCCCATGACCCGGTTCCTGGCCGAGCAGTTGTCCACCGCGCACTGGTTTGACCAACGCCGGACCCGAGAGGCGCTGTGCTGGTCACCGAAGGTCACGCTCGACGAGGGCTTTGCCCGGCTGACCGTGGCCTACCGGCAAGAACAACGCGTTCATGGCCGCCGACAGGGACCCGGGGCGACGCCGCCGCCCCGGTGAGGATGGTGACGGCGGTTGACCGGTCACCGCCAGACGCGCCGGCAGGACAGGATGGCCGCCACGGGAAGGCTACAAGGGCTCTGTGTTGCGGTGGTGTCTGGTCCAATCGGCGACGGCCATGGCGACGCCGATGACGCAGAGCAGGACACCGCCGAGCGCGAGCCAACTGCTGTCGGTGGTGGGGATGGACAAGCCGAGCGCGAGACCGGCGGGGGCGAGGGTCGGTGTTGCTTGGCGATGAGGGCGAGTCGAGGTCGGTGGGCGATGGGCGGGCAGCGGCGGTCTGGGCTTCGAGAACCAGTTTGCGGCCAGCGACGTAGGGGCGACGGTCGGCCAGGGGGTAGGGGACGTCGAACCGTTCCCGGAGCAGGTCGATGAAGGCCCGCAGCTCCACCATTGGCACTCGGTGGGTTCGGCGATACTCACGCAGCAGGCCAGCCTCGACGAACTCGGCCCACGTCAAAGAGCGGTCCCGGCGCGGTTCGGTGCGCAGGATCGGTTCATAGCGCTTGCCTCGCCGTTTGTCGCCCTCAAGCCGTCCTGGACGGGGGAGCTGTCGGCGTGGGCCGCCAGCGCGGCGACGAGGCCGGCGCCGACGGTCACCAGGGCCGCCAGGATGCGGGGAAGAACACGGGACATCGGGAACTCCTGCCGGAACGATCCAACACCGTGAAGTCTTTCGGGACTCAAGCTCATGGCGCGTTCCCGGCTAGATGTGGAGCCTTGCGCGTACGGATACCGGCCGCTGCTGCGGCCACGGTGAGCAGCAGGCAGGTGACGCCGATGCCGAGCAGCGGGAGCCATGGAATGGTGGTGGGCACGGCGATGCCGACCAGGTCGGCGGTGATGGCGCGGCGTACGAGCCAGCCGAGCAGCAGGGTGGTGGCACCGCCCAGGAGCAGGCCGGTGCCGCAGACGAAGGCGGCCTGCCAGATGGCTGCTCGCCGGACCTGGTCGGGGGTCGCGCCGAGGAACTGGACCAGGTCACGTTGCCGGCGCCGCTGGGATCCGCCGATGAGGGTGGCGTTGACGATCGCGATGGCGGCGTAGAGGCCGGCCGGTCCGAGCAGGATGGTGAGGCTGAGGTTGTTGGCCTGGCGGGTCTGGGCCGTGGTGGCGTCGATCCAGTCGCCGGAGCCGAGGATCCGACTGTTGGTGCCGGCGAGGGTGCGCTGGAGGGAGACGCGCGCCGCGGCGGCGTCGTTGCGCGGTAGGACGAAGACCGTCCCGGTGGCACGTTCGCTTGCCGGCGGGAGCAGGCCGACCGGGACGACGAGTTCGCCGTACAGGTCGGGTGCGTCGGGGATGACGGCGACGACCCGCAACGGGACCCGCTCGCCGGCGATCCAGACCGGGAGAACGCCGCCCAGGCCGATGCCGGCGTCGCTGGCCTCTGTGCCGGTGACCGCCACGGCGCGTCCGTGGAAGTCGTCGAGGGTGCCGCGGGTGGCGGTCAGGCCCCGGGCCGCGGAGGCGGTGACGGGGTCGAGGATCTCGACCTGACTGCGCACGCCGGGACGGCCCTCCTCGTCACGCTGGAGCATGGCCTGCCGGCGTACGTCGGCGATCGCGACGGAGTTGTCGGACGCGACCGCCGCCGCTGCGGCCGGACTGTCCGCCTCGACGACGAGCGGTGCGCGCAGCCGCGCATGGTCCTGCGCGTTCGTCCAGTCGGCGGTGAAGCTGAGGGACAGCAGCAGCGACCCGGCGATGGCGGAGATGGCCACGATCGGGGCGGCGACCGTGGCGGTGGTGCGGGCGGCCGCACGTACCTCGTCGCGGGCCATCCGGGCCGTGACGTACCGGGCGACGAGCGGGCGGGCAAGCAGGGCGGCGAGCCGCGGGATGACGGCGTGGCCGACGCTCATCACACCAATCACGACCACCTCGGGCAGCAGGATGGAGGCGACCAGGGCGAACAGCGGCGGCATGTCGGCGGCGGCGACGACCACCAGGCCGCCGAAGCTCAGCGTCGCGACGGCGAGCTGGAGAATGCTCGGCCGCGTTCGTTCGATCGTGGCCTCCCGCAGGGCGGCGCTCGGGGCGATCCGGGCGGCGCGGCGCGAGGATCGCCAGACCCCGAGGAGCGCGATCGCGGCACCGGTGGGCACGGCGACCGCCCAGGCGATCCACGGGCGCGGCGCCCGAAGGTCGAGCGTGGTGAGCCCGATGGCCTCCACCAGCCAGAGAACGGCGGGGGCCAGCGCCGTCCCGAGCAGACCGCCAATCATGGTGGCCGCGGCCGCGACGACGAGGGACTCGCCCAGCAGAAGCCGGCGCACCTGCCCTGGCGTCGCGCCGACCAGGCGCAGCAGGCCGAGTTCGCGCCGACGGCCGGCCACGACGAAGCCGAACGTGCTGCCGACCACGAACAGCGCCATGAACGCCGAGACCGCCGACATGATCCCGAACATCGCGGCCAGGTCGTCGAGTTGGGCGCGCTGGTCGGCGGTGACGCCGGGCCGGCTGCCGGTGGCGTCGACGCTCCCGATGAGCGTCACGGTGACGGCGATCAGAACGACGCCGAACAGCAGCGCGACGAAGGCGCCCAGGTACCCGCGCCATGAGCTGCGCACGGTCTGCCGGCTCAACGTCAGCATCATTTCTCCAACTCGGTCATCTCCGCGGCGATCTGACCGGCGTCGGCGTGCGTGAGGTGGCCGACGATCTGCCCGTCGGCGAGGAACAACACCGCATCCGCGTACGAGGCAGCCAGTGGGTCGTGGGTCACCATGACGACGCTCTGGCCGCCGTCGGCCAGCGAGCGCAGGAGTTCCAGTACGTCGCGTCCGGTGCCGCGGTCCAGGGCGCCGGTGGGTTCATCGGCGAACAGGACGTCGGGCCGACCGTGCAGCGCCCGGGCGATCGCGACCCGCTGTTGCTGGCCGCCGGACAGCTCCGATGGCCGACGCCTGGCGTGTTCGGCAAGGCCGACGTGAGCCAGGGCGGTCTGCACGGCGGCCGGATCGACACGGCGTCCGGCCAGGCGGGCGGGAAGCGCGACGTTTTCGAACGCGGTGAGCGCGTCGAGAAGATTGTAGGACTGGAAGACGAACGCCATCGACGTGCGCCGGAAGCGGGTCAGCGCGGTCTCGTCCAGCTTGTCGAGCTGAGTGTCGCCGACGAGCACCCGCCCGCCGGTCGGCCGGTCGAGGCCTGCGGCGAGCTGCAGCAGGGTGGATTTTCCGGAGCCGGACGGTCCCATGATCGCGGTGAACGTGCCGCGTTGGAACACATGGGTGACGCCGCGCAGCGCATGCACCGTGCCGGCGCGCGAGCGGTAGGTGCGGGTGAGCCCGTCGAGCGTGACGGCCGCCGGGAATGCCTGGTTCATGCCCAAACTGTGCCTGCCGGCGCGGCCCACCACACTGGCTTGGACGCGACTTCTGGGGTAGCGCGCACGCTACCTCGCTCGGCCGGCGCGAACCGTAGGGTTGGCACGTGAGTGATGCCTGGACGGCCGTACGGGGACGCCCCACGCGGTTTCTGGCGTCGGTGTGGCCGTGGCGCTCACTCACGTACGTGGCCACCACAGTGCCCATCGGTCTCGGCTGGCTGATCCTCCTGCTCATGGTCCTCACAGTGGGCGTGGCCACGATCGTGGTGGTCGCGGGGCTGTTCGTGCTCGCCGGCCTTCCGACGCTCGCGCATCTCGCCGCCGCGGGCGAGCGGCGCCGGCTCCGGCTGATCTTCCCCGGGCGGCCGGTGAGCCGATTACCTGCGCCGCGCGATCGGGAACATGGCCGCGTGGCCTGGCCGGAGGCGGGCGTCACGGTCCTGCTGGTGACGCTGTTCTGGCTCGTGGACGCCGTGGTGGTGGTGCTGCTGACGGCTCCGGTCGTGCTGATCCTCGCCCCGGTGCTGGTCCGTCACGACGTGGTCGAGGTCGCCGGGTGGCAGGTGGGAAACACCGGTGAGGCGTGGTTGGCGGTGCCCGCCGGCATCCTCACGCTCGTCCTGCTGGCGTACGCGGTCACCGCGCTGGCCTGCGGCCAGGCGGCTCTGGTGCGGTACCTGCTGGACCCGCCCGAAGCCCAGCTGGCCGAAGCGGTCCAGCAGCTGCGCCGCTCTCGAAGCGGGCTGGTCGACGCGTTCGAAACCGAACGCCGCCGGATCGAGCGCGACCTCCACGACGGCGTCCAACAGCGCCTCGTTGCGCTGACCATGACACTGGGCAGCGCCGAACTCGACCTGACCGACGGCCCCGGCCTCGACCTCGTGCGCGAGGCCCATCAGCAGGCCGAGCAGGCCCTCGCCGACCTGCGCACCACGATCCGGGGTATCCACCCCCAGGTACTGACCGACCATGGTCTCGCCGCGGCGGTGCACGAGATCGCCGGTCGCTCACCGGTCCCGGTTCACCTCGATCTTGCCCTCGACGGCCGGCTCCCCCCGGCCGTCGAGGCCGCTGCCTACTTCTTCGTCAGCGAAAACCTCACCAACGTCGCCCGCCACGCCCGGGCCCGATCGGCACAGGTGCACGCGTGGACCGAGGACCACGCACTGATCGTCTCGGTGGTCGACGACGGCGTCGGCGGCGCTGACCCGCAGGCCGGCACCGGCCTCGCCGGACTGCGCGCCCGGCTCGACGCCCTCGACGGCGACCTGCACGTCACCAGCCCCGCCGGCGGCCCGACCCAGGTGAGGATGACGTGCCCGATCCACTGACGCCGCAGCCGAAGGCACTGCGCATCGTGGTCGCCGAGGACGCGGCCCTGCTCCGCGAAGGGTTGGTGCGAATCCTCGAACGCGCCGGCCACGACATCGTCGCGGCCGTCGCAGACGCGCAGGCCCTGCTCACGTACGCGGCCAACTGCCGCCCCGACCTCGTCGTCACCGACATTCGCATGCCACCCACCCACACCGACGAGGGCCTGCGCGCGGCGGCCACCATCCGAGCCGCCCATCCCGGCATCGCGATCCTGCTGCTGTCCGCCTATGTCGCCGACGCCTACGTCGGCGAGCTGCTCGACTCTGCCCCCGGCGGCGGCATCGGCTATCTGCTCAAGGACCGGGTCGGCCACGTACGCGACTTCCTCGACAGCGTCGACCGTGTCGCCGCGGGCGGCACGGTCATCGACGCCGAGGTCGTCCGCCAGCTCGTCGTCCGCCGGCACACCGACGGTCCGCTCGCCAGCCTCACCGAACGCGAACGGGAGGTGCTGGCGCTCATGGCCGAAGGCCACACCAACCACGCGATTGCCGGCAAACTGTTCGTCAGCGAGGCCGCGGTGCGCAAGCACATCGGCAACATCTTCGCCAAGCTCCCGCTCGACCCGCACTCGGACCGCCGGGTGTCGGCCGTTCTCACCTACCTTCGCGGCTGACCGAACGGAATCGATCACGACTGTCAGGCATGCCATCGGATCGGCGGCTACCACGCCGGCAGAAAGCCGCCGCTGGGTCGTCGAGAAGCCCCTGGCCGTTCTCACCTCGCCTGGCGTTTCAGGTCCACCTGTATCCGCCCACCGCCGCCTGGCCGATGCCTACGAGACCTACCTCGGCACATCAGAGGCCATGTTTCCGATGGCCTCTCTCGGCGGCGTGCTGCGCTCTCATCCGAGGCCAACCCGCGCCAACAGCGCCGCACCGTCAACACAGCCGACTGACACAAATGCGAAACGCGCTCAAGTGTGCTGACGGTGCCTTTCGTGCGTCGGATAAATCGCGGCTGAACCTATGGACTTGGCACCTCAAAATGCCGAGACTGCGAATGCGTGCACGCCCTCCTCGCTCGGACGTATGGTGATAGAGAGACTGCCGTTCGGAAATCCTCCATGCTGAAGGGGAGTCGGTCGCAATGCGAGCAATCAGCGACGAGTTCTTCTTGACTATGGCAGAAGTTTCTGGCGCGCTTGTCGGCACGCTTCTCGTCGGAGTCTTCTTCTACCTCGACTCCGACCTGCACAAGACCCGCCGCGGGGCAGCTGCCGCCGACCGCTACATGCGCTCGGGAGTGCGGTGGATCTTTTTGGTCTCGGCCCTGCCGCTCATCGTGTCCCTCACGCTCGCCGGTCTGGAGCCGATCTGGGGTGCTCTTACCTTCATCGCGCTCTCGATCGTGTTGGTTGCCTCAACTGCCGACACGACCTACCGCACAGTCGCTCGCGGCAGCTCGGCCATATCGACCGCATTTGTTGTCAATGAAGTCGCCACCACGGCAGCGGTCGTCGTCCTTGTCACGCTGCCCTGGGTGCTCGGTGGCTGGGTGCCACCGCCAGATGCCTTCGTGCCCTCGCTTCTGCTGGCCTTGGGATCCGGCTTCTTCAGCATCGTGGCGCTCGTCATGACTCTCTTCGGGCCGGCCCGGAAGGACGACGCCACTGCATAGCACGTGCTCGGGCGGGCTTCGCCCCGAGTTTGTGCTCACTGTCAGCAGCCACTCCGGCAGCGGCGTGCTGGCCGGCGTCACGTACATCAGCCGCCTGCAGACCTCCGGCGGCGTGGGGCCGTCCCCTGCCCTGCCACCCGTCAGCGAGGGTGGACCAGGCCGTTGTCGTACGCGAAGATCACCGCCTGGATCCGGTCGCGGGCACCGATCTTGAACAGGACCCGTCCGACGTGCTTCTTCACGGTCGATTCGGTGAGCGTGAAGCGTTCGGCGATCTCGGTGTTGGTGGCGCCTTGGCCGATCGCCTCGAGGACCTCGCGCTCCCGCTCGCTCAGCGTGTCCAGGCGGGGGTCCCTAGGTGTGGTCGGCACCGGCTCCTGAAGGTAGGCGTCCATCAGCTTGCGGGTCAGGCTGGGAGCCACCACCGAGTCGCCACCGGCCACGGCGCGGATTGCCGCAATCAGCTCCTCCGGGCGTGCGTCCTTGAGCAGGAAACCGCTCGCTCCGGCCCGCAGCCCGGCATAGACGTATTCGTCCAGGTCGAATGTGGTCAGGATCAGCACGCGGGTGCGCGATCCAGCCGCGGTTATGCGGCGGGTGGCCTCGATGCCGTCCATGCCGGGCATGCGCACGTCCATCAGGACCACATCGGGCCGGGTCTGATCGACTTTCCGCACCGCCTCGGCGCCGGTGGCGGCCTCACCCACAACGGTGATGCCGGGGGTGCCGTCGAGCAGCATCGTGAAACCCATGCGTTGCAGCGGCTGGTCGTCGGCGATCAGCACCGTTGTCATGTGGGCTCCTTGAGGACGACATCGACGACCCAGCCGTTCCCGGCCGGACCGGCGGTCACCACCCCGCCGTACATGGCCGAACGTTCACGCATACCGAGCAGGCCATGGCTCGGGGCGGCGGGGGCGCCACGGCCGTTGTCGCGTACGTGGACCCGTACCTCGCCGTCGCAGACGCTGAGACGCACGTCAGCGGTCGCGCCCCGTCCGGCGTGTTTGAGGGTGTTGGTGAGCGCTTCCTGGACGATGCGGTAGACCGCGAGCTGCAGCCCCTTGCCGAGGGTGTGCAGTTCACCCGAGGTGGAGTAGGTGACTGGCAGCCCGGCCGCCCGCACGCTGGGCAGCAGTCGGTCGAGATCGTCGATGCCGGGCTGCGGCCTCAGCTGCGGATCGGTGTCCTCCCCGCGCAGCACGCTCAGCACCCGGCGCAGCTCCGCGAGCGCCTGGCGGCCGGTCTCGCCGATCAGCCGGAGCGGTTCGGTGCTCTGCTCCTGCCGCGATCTGGCGAGAGCGGCGCTGCCGTCGGCGAGGCCGACGATCACCGATACGTGGTGGCCGACGATGTCGTGCATCTCGCGGGCCACCCGGGCCCGCTCCTCAGCGACGGCCAGGCGGGCCTGCTGATCCCGTTCGATCTCGAGGCGGGCAGCCCGGTCTTCCAGGGCGATGAGGTACGCCCGGCGAGTGCGCACCGCGACGCCGGACGCGATCGTCGCCACTGTCGCCCCGAGAGCCAGCAACGACGTGAGGGTGCGGTTCTCGGTGACCTGCCCGAACAGGTAGATCCCAGCGAGCAATTGGGCCACTGTGATCCCGGCGGCCCAGGCCAGCGACGACCACTTACCTCGGGAGGCCACCCCGAAGAGCATCACCAGCACGATCACCCCGGCGCCGACGCCGGCGCCCAGCCCGCCCAGGAGCAGGTCGATCGCCGCGGTGGCCAGGAACGCCGGGAACGGGTACCGCCGCCGCCAGTACAGCGGTGGCAGCAGCACCAGGGTCGCGATGGTCGCCGACAGGGGTTTCTCGATGATGTTCGGGATGCTGAAGAGCACGATCGGAACGGCTACCAGAGTGTCCATGACCCATGGGTGGCGCCCGTCGAAGGCCCGCAGGCGTGCCTGCCGGTCGACGAGCCAACCCTGCGTGCTCATCGCCCGAGTCTCCCTTACGCGTCGGTCTTCTTGAGCCGATAGGCGGCGGCGGCGAGCGTCACGGCCACGTACCCGGCGAAGACGGCGAGGCCGGCCCACGGGGCCAGGGTGCCCTCCCCGTGGGTCAGTGCCATCACGGCGCTGCCGGCGTTGCTGGGCAGGTACGGGGTGACGGTCTCGGCGATCGAGTCTGGCAGCAGCGCGGCCAGACCGGGCACGATCAGCAGCAGACCGGCCAGGATCGCGATGGCTCCGGCGCTGGAGCGGACGAGCACGCCGAGCGCGACGCCGAGCACCGCGACCAGGCCGAGGTAGAGGCCGGCGCCGAACAGTGCCCGCAGCACGCCGTCGTCGCCGAGACCCAGGCCGCTGATCTTGTCGTTGAGTACGGCCGATCCTGCTGCGAAAGCGGCGAAGGCGCCAGCGGTCATTGTGACGAAGGCGGCCGACCCCGCCACGAGGCTTTTCGACCAGAGCACCGGCAACCGGCGTGGCACTGCGGTCAGGGTCGCCCGGATCATGCCGGTGGTGTATTCACCGGCGCCCAGCAGTGCGCCGAGCACGCCGACGGACAAGGCGGCCAGGACGCTGCCGGACAAAGCCAGGTCGATCGAAGTCATGCCGTCGCCCGAGAAGGACGCCGAAGCGATCATGCCGAAGGCGATCAGGAGGAAGACCGAGATGCCGGTGGTGATCCAGGTGGAGCGCAGTGAGGAGAATTTGGTCCATTCGGCGGCGACGACGCCACCAGGAGTGATCTTCATCGGGCGGCCTCGTATTCGACTGCGGTGCGGGTCAGGTCCATGAATGCCTCTTCCAGCGAGGCGTTCTGCGGGGTGAGTTCGAACAGTGGAATGCCGCGGGCGGCCGCGGCCAGCCCGATCTTGCGGGCGGTGGTGCCGGCGACGAGCAGTTCCTCGGCGCCGGTCGAGGTGACAGTGATGCCCGGGCCGGCAATCGTCGTGCGCAGCGCGTCGGGGGCGGGAGTGACGACCCGGACGCCCTCGGCGGTCACGAGATCGGCCACGGTGGTGTCGGCGAGCAGTCTGCCCCGGCCAATGATGACCAGGTGGTCTGCGATCAGCGAGACCTCGCTCATCAGGTGCGACGAGAGCATCACGGTGCGGCCCTCGGCGGCCAGGCCGGTGAGCAGGTTACGTACCCAGAGGACACCCTCGGGGTCGAGGCCGTTGACCGGTTCGTCGAGCATCACCACGGCCGGGTCACCGAGCAGGGCGGCGGCGATGCCGAGCCGCTGGCCCATACCGAGGGAGAAGGCGCCGACCCGCTTGTGGGCGACGGCCGAGAGACCGACCAGGTCGAGCACTTGGTCAACGCGGGAGCGCGGAATGCCGTTCGTGCGAGCCAGGGCCAGTAGGTGGCTGACCGCCGAGCGGCCGGGATGTACGGCCTTGGCTTCTAGCAATACGCCGATCTCGTGCAGCGGTGCCTTCGACGAGGCGTAGGGCTTGCCGTTGACCAGCACGTCACCCGAGTTCGGCGAATCGAGGCCAACGATCATCCGCATGGTCGTCGACTTGCCGGCGCCGTTGGGGCCGAGGAAGCCGGTGACCTGTCCGGGCTTCGCAGTGAACGACAGATGGTCGACGACCGTCTTCGCGCCGTACCGCTTGGTTACTTCGCGTACCTCAATCATGCTCACCACGCTAGGTCCGGGCACAGTCCCCATCGTGGTACCGCGGTCGGCTCTTTCAGCCCGCCGTTGGTACCCAGGTTCTACCGGCCATCGACCGGCGAGCGGGAATTCCGTGACGACACGCACTTGCACTCGATCACGTCCAGCGCGACCCCCCAGGCGAACCCCTTGAGCAGCCGCTGCACTCGATCCGGCGTCGTATCGCCGGCGGCCTCGTCACGCGACGACCCCACCTGCCGCGTCAGGTGGGTTCGGGGGATTGGAGGATCAGACGGAGCGACCCGCCAGGGGCTATGCGGTCGACGGGGCGATGAGCTCATCGGCGACCCAACGCGCGACACCAGCGGGATAGGGCGACGGCAGCGTGAGCACGATGTGCCCGATGCCGGCGCCGATCGCCCTGTCGATGGCGTCCCGGGTGCGCCGGGGCTGGTCGTAGGAGACGGACAGGTTGATCGAGCGGGTGATTGACGCCGGGTCACGGCCGATCGCGGCGCAGTAGCGCTCCAGCAGGGCGCCGCGGCTGACGGCGTCGTCGACGTCGCCGCTGGCGATGTTCCAGATGTCCGCGTGCTCGGCGACCACCCGCAACGTGGCGGCGGAGCGGCCACCGATCACGATCGGTGGGTGCGGGCGCTGCACGGGTTTGGGGCTGGCAAACGCTCCGGTGAGGTCGACGTACGTGCCGTGGAAGTCGAACGGCTCCTTGCCGGTCCAGAGCCGCCGGATGACCGTGAGCGCCTCGGCGAGGCTGCCCACGGCGTCGGCGGTGTCGGCGAAGGGCAGGCCGTGTGCGGCGTACTCCCGTCGCGCAAGGGGATGATCGGGCCGCGACCCGACGCCGATGCCGAAGTCGAGGCGCCCGCCGGAGACGATGTCGACGACCGTGGCGATCTTGGCGAGCATCGCGGGAGGCCGGAAGCGGTTGCTGGTCACCATCACGCCCAGGCGCAGCCGCTCGGTCTGCGCGGCGAGGGCGGAGAGCAGGGTCCAGCCTTCGTACGCCGGTCCGGCCGGGTCTCCGCCGATGGGCATGAGGTGGTCGAACAGCCATGCGTGCTCGATTTCGGCGATGGCGTCCGCTTCCTGCCACACCCGCAGGATGTCCTGGTAGTCGACCTGCATCGGGGCGGTCATGAGCCCGAAACTGGGCGAGGGATTGCTTGGCATCGGATCTTCCTGCTTTCGGCGCGAGCCTGGAAGGTCTGGCTGGTCACTGACGTGCCGAGTGATCAGCGGCGGCGCAGGGCCGGGTCGAGCAGAGCGGGCGGGGTGTCGTTCTTCTCGTGGGCGGCGAGGTCGACGCCGGGAGCCACGATCGTGTCGATCGCGTTTAGCACGTCGGCCGTGAGCACCGTGTCCGCGGCGGCGAGCTGCGAGCTGAGGTGGTTCATCGTGCGGGGGCCGATGATCGCGCTGGTCACGCCCGGGTGCGCGGTGACGAAGCCGAGCGCGATCTGGATCATGCTGAGGCCAGCCTGGTCGGCAACTGTGGCGAGTTGCTCGACGGCGTCGAGCTTGGCGCGGTTGGCGGGGATGCTGACGTCGAAGCGTTGCTGCATGAAGCCTGAGCGGTTCGTGCTGATGTCGTGTCCGGCGCGGATCGCCCCGGACAGCCAGCCCGACGCCAGCGGGCTCCAGGCCAGCACGCCCATGCCGTATTCCTGCGTCGTGGGCAGCACGTGGGTCTCGATGCCGCGCTGCAGGATCGAGTAGTTCGGTTGCTCGGTCACGTAACGGCTCAGACGGCCCTCGCGGGCGGCCCACTGCGCCTGCACGATGCGGTAGGCGGGGAAGGTTGAGGAGCCGAAGTAGCGGATCTTGCCCGTGCGCTGCAGGTCCGTCAGCGCCGACAGCGTCTCGTCGTCGCTGGTGGTCGGATCCCACCGGTGCACCTGGTAGAGGTCGACGTGGTCGACGCCGAGGCGGCGCAGGCTGTTTTCCAGCGCGGTGACCAGCCAGCGGCGGGAGCTGCCCCGCTGGTTGCGTTCGTCGCCCATGGGCAGGGTCGCCTTGGTGGCCAGGACGACGTCGTCGCGGCGACCGGCGATGGCCTTGCCGACCATCTCCTCGGACTGGCCGCCGCTGTAGGCGTCGGCGGTGTCGATGAGGTTGATTCCCGCCTCGAGCGCGCCGTCGACGATGGCGGTGGCGTCCTCCTGGGTGGTGTTGCCGATCTTGCCGAAGTTCATTGCGCCAAGTGCGAGGGTGCTGACCTGCACACCGGTGCGACCCAAGGTGCGGTACTGCATGGTTGTTTCTCCTTCAGACGTCCGGCGCTCCACGGTTTGGCGGCGGCCCGCAGGGTTCATTATGCTGAGCAAGCGGAGCGCCGTTCCGGTAAGAACGATACGGAACGACGTTCCGGTTGCCAAGTGGAGTGATGGAGGTAACGCAGCGTGCCGGACATCGACAGCGGCTCGGGGCAGCTGGTGCCGCGTAAGCGGGCCGACGCCCGGCGCAATGAGAAGGCCCTGCTCGACGCTGCCGCCGCGGCGTTCGTCGCCTCCGGCGTCGACGTACCCGTGCGGAACATCGCTGTCAGGGCGGGCGTCGGTGTGGGGACGATCTACCGCCATTTCCCCACCCGGGCCGACCTGATCGTCGCCGTCTACCGGCACCAGATCGAGGCGTGCGCCGAGGCGGGACCGGCCCTACTGGCCGGCAGCGCCACGCCGCACGCCGCCCTGGCCGAGTGGATCGACCTGTTCGTCGACTTCCTGGTCACCAAGCACGGTCTGGCCGCAGCGCTACAGTCCGACGACGCCGCCTTCCAGACCCTGCACGCCTACTTTCTCGACCGGCTCGTCCCGGTCTGCGGCCAGCTCCTCGACGTTGCCGTCGCCGCCTCCGAGATTCGTCCCGACGTGGACGCCTACGGGCTGCTGCGCGGTGTCGGCAATCTCTGCATCGGCGCGGGCAGCGATCCCCGTTACGACGCCCGCCGCCTGGTCCACCTCCTCGTCGCCGGGCTTCGCGTCCGCTAGTGCGGTGTCCACGAATGTCCACCGCGTGCCCGGTGGCCGTCGTGGGTCTGCGCCCTGTGCGCGAGCGACTCCCCTCCGGGCGGTGGGGCGAGCCTCCATGGGCCACCTGATCCTCGGGGCGCGTGGGGGTTGGGATCATCTCGAGACCGGCCGGCACCGCAAGGGTGCTGGCCAGTCCCGACGCAGCGTGATCACCTCGACGACGGCTGTCGAAGTGGTGAGTCCGCCGCGCAACGGCGGCGATGGTGGCAGCCGCCATCGGGTCGCGGTGCCTGGACAACCGGCAGTGCCGGCACTTGTGGAGCTCTCTGGGGTGAAGTTCTCGTCCTCAGAGCGCGGTGCCGCCCGAAGCGTCGATGACCTGACCGGTCACCCAGCCCCCCTCGTCGGAGGCGAGGAAGGCGATGATGCTGGCCACGTCGTCCGTCTCGCCGAGTCGGCCGAGTGCGACGCGCGCTGCCTGCTGTGCCGCGAGTTCCGGATTGTCGATGAGGTGTTGGCTGTTCCGGGTCATGACGATGCCGGGTGACACCGAGTTGACGGTGATCCCGTGGGGGCCCAGATCCAGCGCCATGTCGTAGCTGAACCAGTTCAGCGCCGCCTTGCTGACGCCGTAGGCCAGCAGATCCGGGCTTCCGACTCTGGCCGCGGTGCTGGAGACGTTGATGATCCGGCCGCCGTCGCGCAGTCGCGGCAGCGCCAGCTTCGTGATGAAGAACGGTGCCTTCACGTTCACGGCCATCACCTGGTCGAACTCGTCCTCGGGGAGATCGGCCAGCCGGGCGAAGCTTCCCTTGGCGGCGTTGTGGACGAGGATGTCGATCTTGCCGTCAGGCACGAACTCCCGGCCCGCATTGTCGAAGGCCTCCCAGAAGCGGGCCGCGTCGCCGGGTGTGCCCAGCTCGGTGTGCACGGCGAAGGCACGTCCGCCGTCCTTGCGGATGCTCTCCACCGTGTCGTGGGCCGCCACCTCGTCGTGGCCGTAGCCAAGAGCGACTGTCGCCCCGTCACGGGCGAACCGCTCGACGGTCGCCCGGCCGATCCCGTGGCTGCCGCCGGTGACGACGGCCACTTTGTTCCGCAGTGCTCCTGACATGGCCCCTCCTTGTTGAATGATCGCTCAAAAAAAACCGTAGCTCTTTCTTGAGTGATCTGCCAACAAGTCTCCGCTCCGATTTTGAGCGATCGCTCTAGAATGGGTTCATGGACACACCAGAGGTACGGCGAGGCCGGCCGCTGACCTTCGACCGGGCGGCGGCACTGGCGGCCGCCACCCGCCTGTTCTGGGAGAACGGGTACGAGGGGACCTCGATCAACGACCTGACCCAGGCGATGGGCATCCGGCCCGGCAGCCTCTATGCGGCGTTCGGCGACAAGAGGTCTCTGTTCAACGAGGTCATCGAGGCGTACGGCCGCTCCCCGGCCGGCGAATTGATCTGGGCCGCCATGCACAGGGAGCCAACGGCCTTCGATGCTTTCCGCCGCATCCTGCTCGACGCGGCGGCGATGTACACCGACCCCGAGACGCCGGCCGGAAACCTGCTCTGCAGCGCGGCCGCGGCCGACACCGATGTCGCCACCTACATGCGCGACCTGCGCAACGCCAGCGTCGGCACCTTCGAGAAGCGCCTGACAACCGCCCGGCAAGAGGGCGAACTCCCGGCGACAGCCGACCCCCGCAAGCTTGCCGCGTTTTTCACGGCCGTCATGCACGGCATGTCCCAGCGCGCCCGGGATGGTGCCACGGCGGCGGAGCTCACCGATACCGCGGAACTGGCCATGGACTCCTGGCCGGCGCGCTGACCGCTGCCGTGGGAACGTGCGCCGCTCCACCAGCGCTCAAGCGAGGGTGACAACGACCTTGCCGTGGCTCTTACCGGCGACTTTGCCCGTGGCGAGGGTAGGGGTAACTCCCAACGCGACTGGGAGGTAGCAGGATCGAGCAAGATCTAGAAACCGTGGAAGCTCATTTCCATGACTACGCAGAAGATCTCCCGGTTTCATCGGGCCGCCGTGGCCATCGTCCTTCCCGTCGCCGTGATAGCGGCAGTCGCCGGGTGTGATGACTCGGCGGCGCCGAAGGCCGCGCCCGCGGCCAGTTCGGTAGCCGCGGTTCCCTCGACCTCGACAAGCGCGGCCGGCCCGGCAAGTGCGCCCCCCGCAGCGGGCTTGCATATGATCGCCAACAACGGGCATCAGCTTGCCTTCCACGTCACGCCCGGAGGTTCTCCCACCATCGTGCTGGACGCCGGCGGTGGCGAGGACTCCTCGTACTGGGCTGCCCTGGTGCCGCAGCTGTCGCAGGCCACCGGATCGCGGATCATCACCTACGACCGGGCCGGTATGGGCGCCAGCGAGGAGGTAAAGGGCCCATGGGACCCCAAGGCCGCCGCCTCCGACCTGCAGGCCGGTCTGCGTGAACTCGGCGTCACCGGGAACGTGGTCCTGGTGGGCCATTCGCAGGCAGGAGAGGTGGCCCACTACTTCGTCCTCGCGAACCCCGGCGTTGTCTCCGGGGCGGTGCTCATCGATGCCAACGTGCCGCAATTCTTCACCGACACCCAGACCCAACGCCTCGTCGCGCTAACCGCGCCGCAGATCGAAGAGCTCAAGAACGCGCCGTCGACGAAGGCGAACCGCCAGCTCATCGCCACGGCCGACAACTTCGGTCCCACGCACCAGGCGTACCACAAGGTCTCCTGGCCCGACGGTGTTCCCGTCATCTATGTCTTGTCGGACAAGACGCCCTTCGATGGTTCTCCGCAGGACGCTCAGGCCTGGCGCGACGCGGCAGCGGCGTTTACCAAGGCGGGGCCCGACCACACGCTCGTCGTTGCCGAGGGAAGCTCGCACGACGTTCCCCAGGACAAGCCCGCCCTGGTGCTCAAAGAGATCGAACAGATGACCGTCACCGTCAAGTAAAGGGCATCGGGTCGACGGCTGACAGGACCGGCGAGCCTGGTTGACCGGTGCCGCCCCGGCGTTCTCGGTCAACCAGTCTGCGGAGACGCCTCACCGCGTGTGGTCACCGGTAGAGCGAGTACGGGGTGTCCGGCCGACTGGGGATTCGTTGTGGCACAGCTGCCGGTGACCGGGGCAGCGCCGTAGGCGAGCGAGACAAGCCACACGGTCCGGATCCCGATGACGGCGAGGTGGTGGTCGAGATTCGGGGAGCGGGCCGGAGCTGCTTACGCGATGGGTAGCGTGTGTGCGGGTGTCGATCGATGGAGCCGTCGATCGGCGATGCGAGCCTCCGTGGACCACGGACGGACACCACGTCGCTGGATCCCCCGCGACGTGCAGGACACCGACCGTGGGGAAGTGCGGATCGCCGGCCGATATGAATCACCAGCCCGGCGGTTCGGCACGATGCGCAATGATGGAGTGAGATGACCGATAACAGCGGAACCGCCCTGTCCGGCGGCTCCTCGCCTTCGCGGGAGGGCTCCGGGCCGGCTCGCGTCGCTCGCAGCGGTCGGATTCCGCGCTCCGCGCTGGCCCAACGGATGAGCCTGCTGGGCTGGTCGCTGGTGCTGCTGCCGGGCGCGGTCCTAGGTGCCGTGCTGGCCACCTTCTGGATCACCTCGATATCGATCGCCGCGCTTGGCGCCGGAATCCCACTGACCCTGCTCGCGACCGTACTGGTGCGCTGGTTTGCCGACCTGCATCGCCAGTGGGCCGCCGACCGGCTCGGCGAACCGGTGCCCGCCCAGCCCTATCAGCCGACGCCGGACGCCGGGTGGCCGGTTCGGCTTTGGACGATCCTGCGCGATCCGGCGGCGTGGCGGGACTGGATCTGGTTGGCGGTCAACTCGATCACCATTTGGTTGAGTTGCGGACTGTCCCTGCTCTTCTTTGTCTCCGGAGTCGTATACCTGGTCTATCCGCTCATCTATCAGCTGACGCCTCCTCAAGTATTCCGCACACCGATGGGGGAGGGCTTCCGGCTGCACAGCGTCGCGCAGTCGTTCTGGCTGGTACCGCTCGGTCCGGTTTTCCTACTGCTCTGGTACGTCACTGCGGTGCGCCTCGCGAACCTCAACGCTCGGGTGATCCGTGCTCTGCTCGGCCCCACCGAACAGGCGCGCCTGCGGGCCCGCGTCCAACAGTTGGCGACCTCACGAGCTGAGACCGTCGACACTCAGGCCGGTGAACTGCGCCGAATCGAACGCGACCTGCACGACGGCGCGCAGGCCCGGCTGGTGTCGCTGGGTATGAGCCTGGGCCTGGCCGAACAGTTACTGCCCAAAGATCCGCAGGCCGTCCAGCAGTTGCTGGCCGAGGCCCGCGAGTCGACCTCCAGCGCCCTGACCGAGCTGCGCGACCTGGTACGAGGCATCCACCCGCCGGTACTGGCCGACCGTGGCCTGGACGGCGCACTCAAGGCATTGGCCCTGGTCAATCCGATCCCGACCACGGTGGTGACCCGCCTACCCGGACGGCTGCCGGCCCCGATCGAGTCCGCGGCATACTTCGCCGTCGCCGAGGCATTGTCGAACGCCGTCAAGCACGCCCAGGCCCAGCAGATCCGGATCAGCGTGGAGTTCGCACCCCACCGGGGCGGCGCTGCCGGAGAACTGACGATGCTGGTGTCCGACGACGGCCGTGGGGGTGCTTCGATCGATTCCGGCACGGGCCTGCGTGGCATCGTCCGTCGCCTGGCGGCCTTCGACGGCACGCTGACCGTTGACAGCCCGCCGGGCGGACCTACCGAGGTGAGGATGTCGCTGCCGTGCGTATCGTGATAGCCGAGGACCTCGCCCTGCTCCGCGAAGGCCTGATCAGGATCCTGCGGGCCAATGCATTCGAGGTCGTGGAAGCCGTTGACAACGGCCCCGCGTTGATCCGGTCGCTGACGACGCACCGCCCCGACGTCGCCATCATCGACGTGCGACTGCCGCCGACCTTCACCGACGAGGGGCTGCGTTGCGCGATCGAGGCCCGCCGCCAGATTCCAGGGCTGCCCATCATGGTGCTATCGCAGTATGTCGAGCAGATCTACGCCAGGGAGCTGATGTCAGATCGCGCCGGCGCGGTGGGCTACCTGTTGAAGGACCGGGTTACGGACGTCGACCAATTCGTCGCCAGTGTCCGGCAGGTCGCTACCGGCAGCACCGTTATGGATCCCGACGTGGTGAGTGCGCTACTCACCCACCGCTCCACCGACCCCAAGCTCCTGGAGCTGAGCCCACGCGAGCATGAGGTCCTCACCCTGATGGCCGAGGGCCGCTCGAACGCCGCGATCGCCGCCCGGATGTTCGTCACCGAGAAAACCGTCAGCAAACACAGCAACAACATCTTCACCAAGCTCGGCCTCAAGCCCTCCGAGGACGACAACCGCCGCATCCTGGCGGTCCTCGCCTACCTGGAAGGCTGAGCCCTTGACCTCTGCCCCACCATGAGTGCGAGGCCAGCGGGCATGAGGACCAGCGACGCTCGTCGTCGTTGAGGCCGTGACGTTCAGCGGCGGCGAGCAAGAAGCGAGAAGGAGTTCGGCAGCCGGCCGTCCCACGCGGCGGCGGTGACGCCGCCCATGCGCCAGAACGGCTCGGCGTACTCGCCGACCTGCAGGATCTCCATGCCGGCTCTCGCTAGCGCGGTGACGATCTGACCGAGGTTCCATTGCCATTCGACCGCGCCGTTGCCGGGGAAGGTGTCGTTGACGTGGCTGGTGGCGAAGTAGCTGCGGTCGGTGCGGATCCGGGGGTGGTCGGCGTCCCACGTCCAGAGCGTTACCGCAGGGTGCGCCTCGTAGACGAACAGGTGCCCGGCCGGCCGCAGCAGTCTGACGACTTCGTGAGCCCATGCGTCCAGGTCGGGCAGCCAGATCAGCGCGCCCTTTCCGGTGTAGACCAGGTCTGCGCTGGAGTCGGGCAGTGGCACGTGCGGCACTGTGGCAGCGACGTATCGGCACGCGACACCGAGATCGTCGGCTCGCCGCTGCGCCGCCGTCACGGCTACCTCGCTGTAGTCGACGCCGATGACAGACGTGGCCCCGGCATACACGAGCGCGGGGTCGTCCAGGCCGTTGCCGCTCTGCAGGTGAATCACCTCAGGGGCGCGGGACAGGACATCACGCAGCAGGGTCCGCTCGACATCGATGAGCGATTCCCCGGTCGCCGCCTGGGCCAACAGGTCGTCGTACTCGCGTACGTGCTTCTGGGACGCGGTCTCCCAGGCCACCCTGTTCGCGAGCGTCCTCGATTCGTCCAACATCTGTCATCCTCCAAGGTCCCACAATCCCGGCAAGGGAATTGACCGGCACGGCAACGCGGCAGCGCACCACCAACCGCATCGCCGCTTCGGTCATTACAGGGCGGTCAGGTGCAGGACGAGCGCTTGGACCGGCCAGAGGGTGGGCAGCTGCAGGCCGACCTCGGTGAGTACCCGGCCCGGAACAACGAGAGGAGCCTTGCCCACCCACGCCGGGGTGGTCCATCCCCAACGCGCCGCGCCGATTTCGTCCCGCAGACGCACCGAGTATCGGCGCTCCGGATCCAGACCGTCCAGCCGCAGCCGCTCGACCAACGCCTCCTCGAACGAGCTGACAGTGCACACGGTGAACACGGCCTCGCTGCGGTCGGGGGCAACCACGCCGCGCACCCGCAGCGCCGGGTCGAGTACGTCCGGGTGCACCACGGTGCCGGTGTGCAGCAGCTCCCGGAGTTCCTTGTAGAGGCCGGCGAACGCGACGATCGCGTCGACCTCCTCCTCGGCGCAGCCCAGGATGTCCCACTCGAACCCTGCCGAGCCTTGCAGGGCGGTGGCCATGCGGTAGGACAGCGCGGTGGCGCGGCCCGACGAGTGCGTGGGCGAGGGGCCCACGTGAGCGCCGATGAGCTCCGGCGGCAGCAGGAGTTCCGTCCAGCGTTGGATGTCCTGCCGCTCGACGGGGTCGTTGGAGTCGGACGCCCACACCCGGTCGGTGTACTGAAGGATGCCGAGGTCGGAGCGGGCACCGCCCGAGGAGCACGACTCGATTTCGAGGCCCGGGTGGTTGGCCTTGAGACGCTCGATCAGCCGGTACGCGGCGAGTGTCTGCGCGTGCGTGCCGGGTGTCCCGTCGTGCACCGCTTCGATCAGGTCTCGATTGTGGTCCCACTTGATGAAGTCGATGCCGAGCCGGCCGATCAGCGCGGACATGTTCGCCCGCACCTGCTCCCACGCGTCGGGGTGGGCCAGGTCGAGCACGTACTGGGTGCGGAAGGACAGCCCCGTGGGCGATGGGATCGACTCCGGGTTGGCGAGCAGCCAGTCGGGGTGCGCGCGGGCCAACTCCGAGTCGAGGTTGACCATCTCGGGCTCGAACCACAGCCCGAACTGCATGCCGAGTGCGTGAACCAGGTCCGCCAAGGGTTCGAGTCCCTGCGGCCACACCGCCGGGTCGACCTGCCAGTCGCCCAGACCTGAGGTGTCGTCCCGACGGCCGAGGAACCAGCCGTCGTCGAGCACGAAGCGCTCCACGCCCACGTCGGCGGCCCGGCGCGCGAGCTGCTCCAGGCGCGCGGGGTCGTGCTGGAAGTAGACCGCCTCCCACGTGTTGAGCACGAGCGGTCGGGGCGTGCGGGGGTGTTGAGGCCGCGATCGGGCCCAGGTGTGGAAGCGGTCCGCCACACCGTCGAGACCTGCGGCGGACCACGCGAAGTACGTCGTGGGAGTGCGGTATGACTCGCCTGGCGCCAGACGTGTCTCCCCGCGGCGTAGCAGTTCGCCGGCGCCGAGCAGCGTGGCGTGCTCCGTGACCCGGTCGGTCCGGTGGCGGACGTCGGCGCTCCAACCGAGGTGGACCGCCCACACGTCACCGATGCGGTTTCGCGGTGCCCCGATCGAGGCGAGCGTCGCCCAAGGGGCGTCGTGCCCGCCCCGGCCGCGGCGTGACTCGCGCGTGGTCGTTCCCCGGGGCATGGGTGTGGTGAGCGGTGCCTTCTCCCGAGTCCATCGCCCGGAGAAGGCGGTGAGGTGGTCGGCGGCCTTCGGTACCGGGAGCGTCGCCTCCAGCCATTCCACCTCCACGATTCCGGCACCGTCGTTGATCAGCTCGTGGTGCAGCAGCGCGAGGCCGCCGGCGCCGAGTTCCACGTGGATTCGTAGGGTCAGGCCGGCGGTGGCGTCGGTCGCGGTGACGTGCACGCTCGCGGGGTCCTCGTGCTCGACCTGGGACGTCCAGCGCGGGTAGAGGGGGCGGCCGTCGCGGGTGGCGAGCAGACCCGGGCGGCCGGACCAGCCGTTCGCCTCCTCGGGCACGATCGGTAGGCGCCAGGCGGCGTCCAGCGTGCCGGGTGCGGTCTGACGGCTGGTGGCGCGGTCCAGGGCCTCGAGGTCACCGGTGTCCAGCGGGCCGAGGTCGGTGCCCCAGTGCAGGACGGTGGGCAGGCCGGTGGCGGGATGGGCGAGGACGATGGCGACGCCGTCGCGGCGCAGTACTGTCCAGACGGCGTGCGGTGCGGGGGTGCGTGAGGACGACATCTCTCTCCTGGTTCTCGTCGTCGAGCGGAACTGGGCGGGGAAGATGGAATCGCGTCAGGCGGGTGTCCTCGCTATGTGCTCCACTGCGACGCTGCGCAGGACGTGCAGGGCGCCACCGATGGCGGCGGCGGTGTCCACGCTGGCCGACAACAGGACACGAGGCCGGCTGAGCGCCCGGCCGAGCGCATAGCGGGTCAGTTCCGCCTCGACGAACTGCTGGTAGAGCGGGCCGGCGCTGATGAGGGCTGGTCCGGCCAGCACGACCGTGTCGAGATCGAAGAGATTCACCATGGTCACCGCGGTGCGGCCGATCCACCTGGCGGATTGCTGCAGGATCGTGGTGGCGTCCTGGTCGCCGGCCTGCCATGCGCGTACGACGCACTCGAAGTCGGCGAGGGTGTCCTCCTCGTGGGCCGTGATGCCGAGGCGCTTGGCGAGAGTGGGATGGGCGAGCACCTGAGCGACGACGGTGCGTGGGCCCGCCTCGGCTTCGGCGCAGCCCCGATTGCCGCAGACGCAGGGAGCGCTGGCACCCATGAGCCCCACGTGCCCGATTTCGCCGGCGTTCGAGGCGCGACCGCGGTAGGCGTTGCCGTCCGCGACGATGCCGCCGCCCAGGCCGGCGCTGAGGTAGATGAGTCCGAACGTGTCGGTCGGCACCGTGCCGGACCACTGTTCGCCGGTGGCCGCCGCCGTCGCGTCGTTCTCCAGAAGCACGGGCAGGCCGAGCCGATCCGACAGTGTTGATGTCAGGGGGTACTGGAGCCAGTCGGGCGTTGGGTGGGCCATGAGGAGCATGCCGCGCTCGCGGTCCTGAGGCCCGTGGGTGACCAGGCCGACGCCGATGACCCGCTCACGCGGCACGCCGGTGCCGTGTAACAGGCCGTCGACGTGACCGGCCAGTGTGGAGACGGCTGCGCCCGGCCCACTGGCCCCGGTGCCGCGAAGGCGGGCGGTCGCGACCCGCTGACCGGCGAAGTTGATGACGACGATGGTCGTCGTGGTGCGGTCGACCTGAACTCCGACGGCGTACCAGGCATCGGCGTCCAGCTCCAGCAGACGTCGGGGCTGGCCCCGGCCCTGCTGCTCACGGCCGACCTCGTGCACGAGGCCACCGTCGATCAGGCGGCGAACCACGTGCGTGATCCTGGCCTGCGTGAGGCCGGAGAGCTCGGCGAGTTCAACTCGGCTGAGCGTGCCGCGCGTGCGCAGGAGATCGAGCATCCGGCCAGCCGTGGTGACGCGGCCATCGTCGTTGCGGAGCATGCCGCGAGGCCTCCTCGACCCGTCCTGGAGCTGAAGCTTCATGATCGCCCCGGCTTATATGTTTAGTCAATCAACTAAATCACTGCACTGGCGGCGACGAACGCGCCGGCCTCGGCGGAGCTGGTGATGATCAGGTGGTCGGTCTGGACGTCGACAGCATGGCAGGCGTCCTGGTCCACAGTGGGTGAACGACGGTGCTGATCCCGTCGTAACAGCTGCTCAGAGTCCATTTGATCAAAGAAGCGAACCTTCGGTGAGGTGGCTGTCCGGCTTAGGGCCGAGGGTGAGGTCGCCCCAGCTGAGGGTCCACTGTGCGTGTAACAGATCCGAAACTTAGCGAGATCGATTCGCCCCACGCATTGACTGAGTAAATTTAGTCGCTTAAGAATACATGCCATGCCCTTCCTGGGCCATGGCGGGCGAGCATCGCCCCCGCGCGTGAAAGGACCACGATGTCTCTTCTCACCGGCATACCGCGCCGCGCTGCGGCGCTTGCGGGCGCAGCCGCGCTCGGTCTCGTGCTGACCAGCTGCTCCGGCGCGACCTCGTCCACCAGCTCGGAGGCCACGCTCGTGGCCTACACGGGTCAGTCGGGCGACTACCAGATCAACTTCAACCCGTTCTCGCCGTCCCGGATCGGGGGTCTCGGCGCAACCTACGAGACGCTGTTCTTCGTCAACAAGGCCAAGGTGTCCGACCTCGTGCCGCTGCTCGGCACGGAGCAGTCATGGAACAAGGACGGAACCGTCCTCTCGGTGACCCTGCGCGACGGGGTGACGTGGAGCGACGGTCAGCCCTTCACCGCGAAGGACGTCGCGTTCACCTTCGGCCTGTTGAAGAACAACGCGGCCATCAACAACATCGGCTTCGACGGCGCCGCCACCGCGGTGGACGACACCCACGTCACCTTCACGTTCAAGGCGCCGGCCTTCGTCAAGGGCCCCGACGTGCTCGGCACCGTGCCGATCGTTCCCGAGCACCTGTGGAAGACCATCAGCCCCACCGAGGACGTCGTCGAGAAGCCCGTCGGCACCGGCGCCTACCTGATCAGCGAGTTCAAGCCGCAGGCTTTCACCTACGCCTCGAACCCCAAGTACTGGGGCGGAGAACCGAAGGTCAAGAAGATTCGCTTCGTCGCGCTGTCCGGCAACCAGGCCGGTGCCGACGGCATCGCCGCCGGCACTGTGGACTGGTTCACCGGACCGATCCCCGACATCAAGAACACCAAGAAGAACTTCCCGAAGTACGACGCGTACACCCAGTGGCAGAACCAGATGGTGCTCGCCACCTGCTCCAGCGTGCAGATGGGCTGCAAGGGCCCGCAGACCGACCCTGCCGTCCGGCACGCCCTCTACTCCGCCCTCAACCGCACGCAGCTCAACAAACTGGCATTCCAGGACACCGCCAGCGCGATCTCGCCCGCCTTCACACTCACCCCCAGCCAGGACCAGTTCGCCTCCGCCGCCCTCCCGGAGAAGGTGGCGTCCATGGCCGCCGAACCGCAGAAGACCGCGCAGAGCCTGGAGCAGGCCGGCTGGGCCAAGGGCGCCGACGGCATCTACGCCAAGGGCGGCAAGCGGCTGTCCCTGACGGTCGAGGTGGTCACCGGCTGGACTGACTACATCACCGCGATCGACACGATGGCCTCGCAGGCCAAGGCCGCCGGGATCGACCTGCAAGCCGCCCAGTCCTCTTGGAACGAGTGGACGGAGAAGAAGGGATCCGGCAACTTCCAGTTGGCCATCGACTCGCTCGGGCAGGGCCCCGCGCCAGACCCGTTCTACCTCTACACCTACTTCTTCGACTCCAACACCGGAGCCAAGGTGGGTAAGCCCGCCGGAAACAACTTCTCCCGCTACAACAACCCGGAGATCGACGCGGCGCTCGACAAGCTGGCCGCGCTCCCACTCACCGACAAGGCGGCCCGGCAGCCGTACTTCGACACCATCCAGCAGGCGGTCGTGCGGGACATGCCGTACGTCCCGATCCTGACCGGTGGGACGACGAGCGTGTGGAGCACCGCGAAGTTCAGCGGCTGGCCCTCGGACCAGGATCTGTACGCCTTCCCCGCGGTGTGGTCATCCCTCGACGCCGCGGAGATCTTCAAGCGGCTCAAGCCCCAGAGCTGACCGCCCCAGACGCCGCCCCCGAGGAGAGAGCGCTGCTGTGAGTTACTTCCTTCGCAAGCTGGGTTTCTACGCGGTGGCCCTCTGGGCCGCCCTGACCCTCAACTTCGCCATCCCGCGCCTCCTGCCCGGCAATCCCGTCGACATCCTGCTGGCAAAGCTCCAACAGCGGGGCGGGACGGTCAGCCCGGAGACGCGCAAGGCGTACACGCTCCTCCTCGGGGGCGACGACACGGGTTCCCTGTGGAGCCAGTACGTCAACTACCTCAAGAACCTCGCACACGGCGACCTTGGGGTCTCGGTGAGCTACTACCCGGCCAAGGTCTCCGATGTGATCCTGACGTCGCTGCCCTGGACCGTGGTGCTCGTCGGGGTCGCCACCGTTCTCGCCGCGCTGCTCGGGGTGCTGCTCGGCGCGATCGTGGGGTGGCGCCCCGGCACGTGGCTCGACTCGCTGATCCCGGCCACAACGCTGCTGGCCGCCATCCCGTACTTCTGGCTCGCCCTGATCCTCACCTACCTGCTGGCCCGGGTGCTCGGCTGGTTGCCACTGCAGGGCGGCTACGACGTCGCGCTCAACCCCGGCTGGAACACGCCGTTCATCCTCTCGGCGGTCCAGTACGCGATCCTGCCCGCCCTGACCATCGTCCTGGCGTCGATCGGCGGGTGGCTCCTCGGCATGCGGAACATGATGGTCTCCACCCTCTCGGAGGACTACGTGCTGACCGCGGAGGCCAAGGGCCTGTCGCCGAGGAAGATCCGGCGCTCCTACGCCGCGCGCAACGCCGTCCTTCCCTCCGTGGCCGGGTTCGCCATCTCCCTCGGGTTCGTGGTCTCCGGCTCGGTCATCACCGAGCAGGTCTTCTCCTATCCCGGGATCGGCGGGCGCCTGCTCGGCGCCGTGACGAACAACGACTATGCGCTCATGCAGGGGGTCTTCCTCTTCATCACGCTCGCCGTGCTCGGCGCCAACCTCATCGTCGACCTGCTCTACGGCCTTATCGACCCGCGCACCCGCGCCCGGCACTGACGGGGGACACCACGATGACGAACCTCAACCCCGCCAGCGTGCCGACCGTAGCGGACGCCGCCGACACGCTCACCCAGACGACCGGCCCGACCCGCCGACCCGCCCGAGCGGGCTGGCGGATGCTCCTGCCCTCGATGACGCCCTGGCTGGCCATCGGACTCGCGCTGGTCGTCGGCATCACGCTCTTCGGAATCCTCGCCGTCTACGTCGTGGGTGACCCCAAGCAGATCCGGGACCAGGGGCTCACACCGCCGTCGGCGCAGTTCCTGCTCGGCACCACCCAGACCGGACAGGACGTCCTCGCCCAACTCGCCTACGCCACCCGCGGCTCACTGCAGATCGGCGTACTCGTCGGCATCCTCGCCACCGTCCTGTCGGCGTTCTTCGGCATCTACGGCGCCTACCGCGGCGGCATCCTCGACGAGGCATTCTCCCTGCTGTCGAACGTCTTCCTCGTGATCCCCGGTCTGCCCCTGGTCATCGTGATCTCCGGCTTCGTACCACGCGAGAGCCGTGGCGTGTGGACCATCGTCGTGGTGCTCGCCCTGACGAGTTGGGCCGCCTCGGCGCGAGTGCTGCGCGCTCAGACGCTCTCGGTACGAAACCGCGACTACGTCGCCGCGTCGAAGGTCGCCGGCGAGAAACCCTGGAGGGTGATCGCCGTGGAGATCCTGCCGAACCTCCTGCCCGTCCTCGCGTCCCAGTTCGTGTTCGCGATCATCGCCGCGGTCCTCGGCGAGGCCGGTCTGGCCTTCATCGGCCTTGGCGCCTCGAACTCCGCAACGCTCGGCACGATGCTCTTCTACGCGCAGAACGGGTACGCCCTGTCACTCGGCGCCTGGTGGTGGTTCGTGCCGCCGGGCCTGATCATCGCGTTCTTCGGCATGGGCCTGTCCCTGGTGAACTTCTCGATCGACGAGACCATCAACCCCAAGCTCAAGAACCTGCGCCTGTACCGCAGGCGAGCGCGGCGGGCCGCGCGTATGGAGCGGCAACTGGCCCGACGCGGCCGGGGTGCCACGGGCACCCCGGCCGCCCGCTCGACCGTCTCGGAGGTGCCCCCGCGATGAACACGACGCTGATCAACGACAACGCCCCCGCAACCGGCGGGCCGAGGGCCGACGCCGTCCTGACGGTCGAGAACCTCACCGTCGTCTACGAGGCGGACAGCTCGGTCACGGCCGTCCGGGACGCGAGCCTGACTCTGCACCGGGGGGAGGTTCTCGGATTGGCCGGCGAGTCCGGCTGCGGCAAGACCACCCTGGCGTACGCGATCAACCGCCTGCACCGCCCGCCCGCCCGGATCGCGTCCGGCCGCGTGACGTTTCACGACGGCGGCGGCGAGGACGTCGACGTGCTCGCGCTGAGCGACACCGAGCTGCGCGCGTTCCGCTGGGAGAAACTCTCCATGGTGTTCCAGGGGGCGATGAACGCCCTCAACCCCGTCACCACAGTGCGCGCGCAGCTGCGCGACACCCTGTTGGCCCACCGCCCCGGTCTGTCCCGGGCGCAGGTGCGCGAGCGATCCGAAGAGGTGCTGCGACGCGTCGGGGTGGACCCGCGGCGACTGGGCTCCTACCCGCACGAGCTGTCGGGGGGAATGCGCCAACGAGTCATGATCGCGATGGCGATGCTGCTCCAACCGCAAGTCATGATCATGGACGAGCCCACCACGGCTCTGGACGTCGTCGTCCAACGCGAGATCCTGAGCGAGATCATGCGGCTGCGCGACGAGCTGAACTTCGCCGTCATCTTCATCACGCACGACCTGCCGCTGCTGCTGGAGATCAGCGACCGCATCGCCGTCATGCTGGCGGGCGAGATCGTCGAACTCGGCACGGCCGACCTGCTGTACCGCCGAGCGCAGCACCCGTACACCCGCAAGCTCCTCGGCTCGTTCCCGAGCCTGTCCGGAGCGCGCGGCGCGTTCATTCGGTCCGGGGTCGACGAGACCGCCGTCCCGGCCGACGGCACCACCGAGGAGCGAGCATGACCCTCGTCCACGTCACCAACCTCGTCAAGGACTACCGGATCCGTACCGGTCTGCGCCGCACCCGGCTGCGCGCCGTCGACCACGTCAGCTTCGACCTGATCCCCGGGCGCACCGTCGCCCTCGTGGGGGAGTCGGGGTCGGGTAAGTCGACCATCGCCAAGATCCTCACCCGGATGGAGAAGCCCACCTCCGGCACAGTTGCGGTGCGTCTCGACGACGGCACCCCGGTGCACGGGTCGCTGTACCGGCGGCAGGTGCAGATGGTCTTCCAGGACCCGTTCGCCTCCCTCAACCCCTTCCACTCGATCGAGCACCACATCGCCCGTCCGCTGCGCATCCACCAGCGCACCCGCACCGCCGATGAGACACACGAGCGCGTGCTGGAGATGCTCGAACGGGTCAACCTCACACCCGCCGAAACCATCGCGCCGCGCCGCCCGCACGAGCTCTCCGGCGGCCAGCGGCAGCGCGTCGCGATCGCGCGCGCCCTAGCACCGGGGGCGCAGGTACTCATCGCGGACGAACCGGTGTCCATGCTGGACGTCTCGATCCGCCTCGGGGTGCTCAACCTGATGGGTCGCCTCCAGCGGGAGGACCGGCTCGCCGTCCTGTACATCACTCACGACCTGGCCACCGCGCGGCACTTCTCCGACGAGATCCTCGTGCTCTACCGCGGGCGCATCGTGGAGCGCGGGCCGTCCGACGCGGTGATCCTCGACCCGCACCACGACTACACCAAGTTGTTGGCGAGCTCCGCACCGGATCCCGAGCGCCTCGAACGCGTCACAGCCGCGGTGACTGTGGACCGCGACGCCATCGACAACAGCCTGTGCTACGACCACCGCACCCATCGGTGGGAGCAGGCCGGGGTGCCGTCGGCCGCGGCGCCTGACCTGCCCGTGGGCTGATCTGCCAGGCTCCGCCGCCGCACTTCCCGTATTCGTTTTCGAACCTGAGGACACCGCATGGCTTACCTCCCCTTCACCTTCCGCGCCCTGCACCACGGCTGGACCCTCACCGCCCCCGCGCTCCCCGACGACGTCCCCGCGACCCTCGCCGACGGCGTACCCGCCATCGTGCCCGGTGAGGCACACCTGGACCTGCGGTGCGCAGGCCTGATCGACGACCCGTTCGACGGCGCCAACGAGGCCGCCCAGCAGTGGATCGGTGCCACGACGTGGCGCTTCTCGACGACGTTCACGTGGTCCGACGACGCCTCGACACGCCATGACCTCGTGGCTCACGGGCTGGACACCGTGGCCACCGTGGAACTCAACGGCGACGTCATCGGGCGGACACAGAACATGCACCGCTCCTACCGCTGGGACGTGCGTGGCGCATTGCGCCAAGGGGAGAACAACCTCACGGTGACGTTCGCCGCGCCGGTGCCCGAGGCGACCGCGCGGGCCGAGCGCGACGGCGCTTTGCCGCATGTCAACCACCACGAGTACAACCAGCTGCGCAAGATGGCGTGCTCGTTCGGCTGGGACTGGGGCATCGACGTCGCCGGCGCCGGCATCTGGAAGCCGATCGGGCTTGACTCGTGGTCCGGGGTGCGCATCGCCTCGGTTCGACCACTGGTGGACGTGGTGCCGGCCGGTGGGAGCGACGGTGCCCACCGCCGTCACGACGGCCTGCTGAGGGTGCACGTGGAGGTCGAGCGCGACGGCGTCCGCGCCGACGAGGACGTCCCGCTCGTCGTCACCGTCACCGACCCCGACGGTGCGAGGCTGACCGTCAGCGGCACCGTGCCTGCTGGCGAGACGTCCACTGTCGTCCTCGTCACGGTGCCCGACGTGCGGCGCTGGTGGCCCGTCGGATACGGCGACCAGCCACTGTACGGCGTGCAGGTCGAGGCGCAGGCGGCAGGTGACGTCGCGTTCTGGCGCGGGCGCGTCGGCTTCCGCACCGTCGAGCTCGACACCACGCCCGATGAGGCCGGGGCGCCGTTCCTGCTGCGGGTCAACGGCGAACGGGTGCTCGTGCGGGGCGCCAACTGGATCCCGGATCACGCGTTCCTCACCGTGGTCGACCGCGATCGGTACGCCCGACGCGTGGCCGACGCGCTGGAGGCCAACATCAACCTGTTGCGCGTCTGGGGCGGCGGCATCTACGAGTCCGACGACCTGTACGACCTCGCCGACGAGCACGGACTGCTGATGTGGCAGGACTTCCTCTTCGCCTGCGCCGCATACAGCGAGGACGCGCCGATGCGGACCGAGATCGACGCCGAGGCCCGCGAGCAGGTGGCACGGCTCAGCCCGCACCCGTCCCTCGTGCTGTGGAACGGCAACAACGAGAACACGTGGGGCTCAGTGGACTGGGGGTGGCCCGGCCGCCTGGACGGCCGAGGCTGGGGCGACCTCTACTACAACGACCTGCTGCCGCGCGTGCTCGCCGAGCTCGACCCCACCCGCCCCTACTCGCCGGCCAGCCCGTACTCGTTCGGCGACTACCGGCACCCGAACGACGAGCGCTACGGCACGATGCACATCTGGGACGTGTGGAACCGGGCGGACTACACCGTCTACGCCCGGTACAGGCCCCGCTTCGTCGCTGAGTTCGGCTTCCAGGCACCGCCCGCCTGGTCCAGCCTCACCGCCGTGGTGCACGACGAGCCACTCGACCCGTTCGGCCCGCAGATGCTGGTGCACCAGAAGGCCAACCTCGGCAACGCGAAGCTGGAGCGCGGGTGGAAGGGCCACCTGCCCGACCCCGCCACCATCGAGGACTGGCATTGGACCACCCAACTCAACCAGGCCCACGCCATCCGGTTCGGCGTCGAACACTTCCGCTCCCTGACGCCCCACAACACCGGGACGATCCTGTGGCAGCTCAACGACAACTGGCCGGTGGTGTCCTGGGCCGCCGTCGACTTCGCCGAGCACCGCAAGCCCCTCTGGTACGCCCTGCGGGCCGCGTACGCCCCACGCCTGGCCACACTGCAGCCGCGCGCCTCCGCCGAGGCGTGCGCCGGCGCCTGGGAAGGACTCGATCCGAACCCGGACACCCTCGCGCTCGTGCTCGTCAACGACACCGCCGAGGCGTTTGGCGGCACCTTCACTGTGACGCGGGAGACGTTCGACGGCACGCTATTGGCAAAGGCCACGATCGAGGCGTCGGTGCCCTCGCGCGGCGCGGCCACCCTCACGATTCCGGACGAGGTCGCTGCTTTCGGGGACCCCGCCACCGAGGTCATCGTGGCCGAGCCCGACGATGACTCGACCGGGTTCGCGTCAGCGTTCTGGCACGGCGCCGAGGTGCTCGACCAGCGTCTCGACCCTCGGCCGCTGCAGGTCGAGGCCGTGCCCACGGATGACGGTTGCCTGCTGCACCTGAGCGCCACGTCCTACGCCCGCGACGTGTTCTGCCCCGCCGACGTGGTCGACCCCGCCGCCAGCGTGAACAACGGCATGGTGAACGTTCGGGCCGGCCAGTCCGTCACCTTCCGCGTGACGTCGCCGTCCGGCGATCCGCAGGCCTTCGCCGCCGCCGTGCGCTGCGCCAACACCCTCCTGGAGCCGTCGGAGAGGACTCTTTCGTGACCGCCACCCCGGCCGTCCCCGTGAACATGCTCACCCTGCCCGCCCACCACGCCTGGCTGGACGCCGAGTGCCGCCGGCTACTCGCCTTCGGCGCGCGGTCCGCGCTGCCCGACGGCGGTGCCGCCTACCTCGACACCAGCGGTCAGCCAGATCCCCGGCACGGCGTGCTCACCTGGATCAGCGCCCGCACCACGCACGCGTACTCGCTCGGGGTGCTGCTCGGCGTGCCCGGCAGCGCCCCCGTCGCTGACGCCGCGATGGCAGCCCTGACCGGCCGACTGCGCGACCCCGAGCACGGTGGGTGGTTCCACGCGCTCGGACCAGACGGCGCCCCCGATCGCGCCGCCGACAAGTCCTGCTACAACCACGCCTTCGTGCTGCTCGCCGCGTCGTCCGCAGCGCTCGCCCGCCGCCCCGGCAGCACCATGCTGCTCGCCGACGCCGCCGACGTCTACCTCAGCCGGTTCTGGGACGACGACGCCGGCCGCCCGCTGGACACCTGGGACGCCGACTTCACGCGGCCCGACGACTACCGCGGCCTCAACGCCACCATGCACTCCGTCGAGGCGATGCTCGCCGTGGCCGACGCCGTGGAGGTGCTCGAGGACCCGGACGGGCCCGCCGTCGGCGGGGGAGCCGCCGCATGGCGGGACCGTGCCGCGCGGGCGGCACGATTCGTCGTCGAACTCGCCGTCGCCCACGACGGGCGCCTGCCCGAACACTTCGGGCCGGACTGGGCCCCCGATCTCGGCTTCAACCGTAGCCAACCGGACGACCCCTTCAAGCCGTACGGCGCCACACCCGGACATGGCCTGGAGTGGTCACGGCTGCTGTTGAACGTCGAGGCCGGGGTCGGCGCCGACGACACCCTCGCCGCGGCGGCGGTTCGGCTGTTCGACAGGGCCGTCGACGACGGCTGGGACGCCGACGGCGCGGAGGGCTTCGTCTACACCACTGACTGGGACGGCACACCCGTGGTGCGCCAGCGGATGCACTGGGTGGTGGCCGAAGCGATCGCCGCCGCCGCGGCGCTGCACCGGCGCACCGGCGAGCGGCGGTACGCCGAAAGCTACGCCGCCTGGTGGAACTACGCCGAGCGTCATCTGCTCGACCGCACGGGTGGCTCGTGGTGGCACGAGCTCGACCCGCACAACATGCCGGCCACGACCGTGTGGCCCGGCAAGCCCGATGTCTACCACGCGATGCAGGCCACGCTGCTGCCGCGCCTGCCGCTCGCGCCCACGCTCGCCCGGGCACTACGGTCGAGGCTGCTCGTCCCGTGGCCGGAGGACGCCAACGGTGGACGGCGGACGGTATGAGCGAGCGCGCGGCCGTGCCCCCGGAGATCGCCGTGTCGGTGGTGATCGACGAGACGCTGCCAGCCGCGGGAGGCGCGCTGAACGACGCCGCGGACGACATTGTGCTGGACAACGGCCGTGTCCGGCTGCGGGTCACGGTCGTCGACGGGATCGCCCGGCTCGCAGAGCTCGTCCCTTCGCATTGGGCCGGCGCGGACGATCCGCCGCCTGCCATGCCGCTGGTCGAGGTCTCCACGAGTCACGTAGGACCCGGCGGCCGTCGGCACAGCGAACGAAACGCGACCAGAGGACTGTGCTTTGAGTCCGCCGACACGACACAGGTCCGCCTTGGTCCCGGTGCGGCGCCGGCCCAGCAACTACGCGTCGTGCTCGCCGACCCCGGCACCGGTCTCTGCGTCGAATCATTCGCCGCCCTGCTCGACGGCCCCGCCGTCGTCCGGACATGGTCCAGGGTGACGAACGCAGGAACTTCGCCACTTCTCCTGACTCAGGTCAGCTCGCTTGTCGTCGGTACCCTCGTCACGGACGCCGACGGTGCGTGGGACGAACAGATCCGGTTGTCCGTCCCACACAACGTGTGGGGCGGCGAGTGCCAGTGGCGTGAGGCGAGTCTCGTGCAGCACGGCATCTACCGCACCTACCCGTCACACCAGCGCGAGCCCATCGGTTCCCGCCACAGCCTCCTCGTCTCCAACGCGGGGTCGTGGTCGACGTCCGATCACCTGCCGATGGGGTTGTTGCACGACACCGGCCGCGGGCTTGGCCTGCTCTGGCAGATCGAGCACAACGGGGCCTGGTGCTGGGAGGTCGCCGACTGGAACGGCGGCCTGTACCTGCTGGCCAGCGGACCCACGGGCACGGACCACGAGTGGCGCGAAATCCTCGAGCCGGGGGAGCAGTTCGTTTCCGTCGCTGTGGCAACGGCCGTCGAAGTAAGTCAACGAGTCAGACAAGCAGGACGCTCATCGCCTACTGTGCGGGCGCCGACCGAATCTCTCAGTGGATTTCGGCCGTGCCGGCGGGAACCGGCCGTGCCCCGTCGTCCGTGCGGGGGTGACGCAGGGTCAGCTCGCTCTGCAGCACGAGGACCGCTCCGCCGATCGCCGCCGCGTCCGAACCGTTGACCGACGGCACGATGCGCACCGGATGCGCCCGCCGCGCGAACATGCGACGGTCGACCTCCTGTTGGATCAGCGTCTGGTAGATCGAACCGGCCACCGCGAAACTTGGCCCGGCCAGGACGATCGTGTCCACATCGAACAGGCAAGCCATGGTGACGGCCGCGCCACCGAGATAGCGGGCCGACTGCTCGACGAGGCCCCGTGCGCCGGTGTCACCGGCGTTCGCCGCAGCCGCGATCCGCGCGAACTCGGTGAGGAGATCGGCGGCGGTCGGGTCCAGGGCCAGCCGCTGGGCAAGCCCGGGTGTCGCCATGGCCTGCCGGACGATGGCCGACGGGCCGGCGTAGTTCTCCAGGCAGCCGACGTTGCCGCAGGAGCACTCGTCACCGTTGATGTCCATCGAGATGTGGCCGATCTCCACGCTGTTCGAGGAACTCCCTCGGTACACCTCGCCGGCGACCACGACCCCGCCGCCGATTCCGGTGGCCATGTAGATGCAGCCATAGGTGCTACGCGGGTCCACCGCACCCATCCAGTACTCGCCGATCGCGGCGGCCGCCGCGTCATTGTCGAGCAGGACCGGCAGCCCAAGAGTCTCCGCGAGCAGCCGCGCGACCGGGTAGTCGAGCCACGCATCTGTCGGCTGCGGCGTCAACAGCACACCCGCACGCCGATCCTGCGGCCCGTAACTGACCAGGCCGACCCCCAACACGCGCTCGCGGTCCACGGCCGCCGTGGCCAGCAGCGCGTCCACCTGCGAGGCCACCAGAGGCAGCGCCCGCTCCGGCGGCATCGACGCCACGCCCTGGAAAGACGTCCGGGCCACCTGTCGGCCGGCCAGGTCGACGACCACGATCACGCACGTATTGCGCTCGAGTTGCACCCCGACGCTGTAACGGGCAAGCGGATTGAGCTGCACCATGGTGCGTGGCTTGCCGCCCGTCGGCCCACCTCGGCCGGCCTCGACCACCAGGCCGTCGCCCATCAGCTCGCGCACGACCGCGGAGATCGTCGCGCCCGTCAGGCCCGTCGCCGTCGCAAGCTCCACCCGGCTGATGCTGCGCGCCGCCCTGATGAGGTCCAGCACCAGGCCGCGAGTCTTCGGCCGGCTGGCCCAGATCGGGCTGCTCGCCACGGTGCCTCCCAGTATTCGCTGCTTAACCAGGCTACTTCACTTACCGCGTCCGCAGTCATCCGCGACTCACGTAGTCCGCGCCTTGAGCACGGTGCCGCAGTGTGTTGACTTTCGTAACCAACCTAATAAAGGATGTTTGCAGCGCTCCCATCGATCTCTCACCACCCGAGGAGATCAGATGAAACATCGTCTTGCACTACTGGGCGCCAGCGCCACCAGCGTGCTGATCCTGGCTGGCATGGCAACGTCCAGCCTCCCCGCCGCAGCGGCCGCCTCCGGCTGCTCGGTCACCTACACGGTGCAGAGTCAGTGGCCGGGCGGGTTCACCGCGAACGCCAATGTCACCAACCTCGGCGACGCGCTGTCGAGTTGGACGTTGACGTTCGACTTTCCCAACGCCAGCCAGAAGGTCACCCAGGGCTGGGGCGCCACCTGGACCCAGGCCGGCACCCGAGTGTCGGCCGCCAGCATGAGCTGGAACGGATCTCTGCGCACCGGCGCCTCGACCTCGATCGGGTTCAACGGCTCGTGGAGCGGCGCGAACCCCGTACCCGCGTCGTTCGCGCTCAACGGAGTTACGTGCACAGGGTCGGTGACCACACCGACCGCGAGCCCGACCACCAGCCCGCCGCCCAGTGCCTCGGCGCCGGAACTGCACGCATCCGGCAACAAGATCCTCACCGCGGACGGCAAGCCGTACCGGCTGCTGGGCGTCAGCCGGTCCGGCGGGGAGTTCGCCTGCGTGCAGGGCAAGGGCCTGTGGGACTCCGGCCCGGTCGACCAGGCATCGGTCAACGCCATGAAGACCTGGAACATCCACGCCGTACGCATCCCGCTGAACGAGGAATGCTGGCTGGGCCTCAACGGCTCACCCAGCGGCACCGCCTACCAACAGGGCGTCAAAGAGTACGTGAACCTACTCGTCGGCAACGGCATCAACGTCGTCCTCGACCTGCACTGGACCTGGGGTGCCTACCCCGACAGTCCGGACTGGCACTGCAAGGACGAGCACGCCACCTGCCAGAAGCCGATGCCGGACGCGCGGTACGCCCCCCAGTTCTGGACCGGCGTCGCCAACGCGTTCAAGGGCAACGACGCGGTCGTCTTCGACCTGTTCAACGAGCCGTACCCGGACATGCCCGCCGAATGGAACAAGACCCTGGGCTGGCAGTGCCTACGTGACGGCGGCACCTGCACCGGCCTGCCCTACGAGGTAGCCGGGATGCAGGACCTCGTCGACGCGGTCCGCGCCACCGGCGCCACCAACCTGCTCATGGTCGGCGGGCTGGAATGGACCAACGACATGCGGGAGTGGCTGACCTACCGACCGAACGACCCGCTGAACAACCTGGCTGCGTCGTGGCACGCGTACAGCTTCAACGCCTGCGCCAGCGAGTCCTGCTGGGACAGCCAGATCGCCCCGCTGGCGCAGCAGGTGCCGATCGTGCTCGGTGAGTTCGGCCAGGACAACTGCGGCTTCGACTACATGCAGCGCCTGGTGACCTGGGCCGACACGCACGCCCTGAGTTACCTCGCCTGGACCTGGAACCCGTGGGGCTGCACCAGCGGTGCCGTGCTCATCAGGGACTGGGCCGGCACACCGGAGCCCGGCGTCGGCGAGGGCTACAAGGCCCACCTGCTGACGCAGAGCCCCTATCTGTAAGGAATCTCCGCGGTCGGCCAGCGCCGCGAGCGCTGGCCG
>NZ_JBEXYP010000028.1:0-84794 GCF_040630995.1 Micromonospora sp. NPDC005710
AACGGTAGGAGTGCCGACTGTCGCCGATACCGTGCGCCAGGACCACGAGCGGGCCCTGCCCGGACACCTCGTAGGCGAGGGTGTTGCCGGCGATGCTTAAGTATTCGGGCATAACAACCTCCACAGGGTTGGTTAACGGCGCTTGCTTGAGGTTAATAGTGTTAACCTGATGCGTCAAGTGATCTTCCTCGACGGCTCGTGGCGTCGGTACGGATTCCGCGAGCTGAGACCCAGATCCCGCTGGCGAACCTCTGAGGAGGGCTTCCTGAACGGTGACCTCTTCGGTGAACCTGGAGGTGTCAGCCTTGACGTTCCCCGATTGCCAGTCGGGCAGTGTCCGCTCATGCCGATGAGCGCGTATGCGACCTCTGCCCTCGACCGGCCAGAGCACATTCCCCTTCGTGCCCAGCGACACTCGCTTCCGCCGTCGACCGCGTGCTGAGAGCGACGTGATTTCCGCGCAGCCACCGATGGCAGCCCTCCGAACGGGAAAGGCGGAGTGCCGGTCGCCGGGCGGCTGCGAGCACCGCGCCCATGACGACTACGAACGACGCCGAGTTGGCCGCGGCTCCGACCAGCCGGCCGAGCTTGCTCCGTATACGTCGGCGTTTACCACCAAAGAGGGGCTTCGATGGTGGACGTGGACGTGGACGTGGACGTGGACGTGGCGTCAGGCGACGACGATGACTGTTTTGCCGAGCAGTTTGCCGTTGCTTGCATCCTGGTGGATGGTCGGCAGCTCCTCCAGCGGTCGGCGGTCGGCGATGTGCAGCTTGAGTACTCCGTTGTCGATGCGGGAGACGAGGTCGGCTAGGTGGGAGGCGTCGGGGCCGACCCACACGCCGGCGGTGCGTACCGAGCGTGCCTCGTCGGCCGGCACCGGCCCGGCGGAGCTGACGACGATGCCGCCGTCGGCCACGTAGGGGGTCAGCTTCGCGAGGTCCTCGGGAGTCAGGCGTACGTGGTTCACCAGCACGTCGAAGGGGCCGCCGACAGGGGCCGGGCCTGCGTCGAGGTCCAGCGGGGCGACGACCTTCTCCGCACCGTAGCCGTTGAGGCGGTCGGCATGCTGGGGGCCGTCGACGGCGGTCACCTTCGCGCCGGCTTCGACGGCGAGCTGGACCACGATGCTTCCCACCGCACCGCCGGCCCCGTTGACGAGAACGGTCTGGCCGGTCGTGATCCCGGCGAGCTCGACGGCTGCTTGGCGTGCGGCCAGCCCGGTCAGGGGTAGTGCGGCGGCGTCCGTCAGAGGGATGCTGCGGGGCGCGGCGGTCACCAGGTCGGCGGCCACGACCGCGTACTCGGCGGCTCCGCCGTGCTCGTGCAGCGGGAACATGGCGATGATCGGGTCGCCGACCTGCAGTCCGTTGACTTGGTCGCCGAGCTCGGCAACGGTGCCCGCGACGTCGAGGCCGGGGATGATCGGCAGCGGGGTGGGGATCATCTCAGCGAGGACACCCAGCCGGATGTGGTCGTCGACGGGGTTGAACGAGGTGGCCACCACCTTCACCAGCACTTGGCCGGCCCCGGGGACCGGACGCTCCACCTGCTCCTGGCGCAGGACCTCGGTGCTGCCGAACTCGTGGTAGCGAATGGCTTTCACTGCACTCTCCTGATGGTTTCGGGGTGTCGGATCCGTGGCGAACGGGGGAATCTCCGGACGCCGCGACGCCGCCGCACTTGCCTGGGCAACTGTGAACGAGTGTGCTTGACTTGCCTAGGCAAGTCAAGGTGCGCGGCATCACAGAGACCGGCCGGCTCAGTTCCTGCCTCTGAGCAGCGAAAGGCATCTGGGTGCCAGGTTGCCCAGTCAAGTAAGCTGCGCCTATGACCGGCACCCCCCAATGGCTCGACGACGAGCAGCAGAAGCTGTGGCAGGACTTGCGCACCGTGGTCATCGCGCTGCCCACGCTGCTAGACCGCCAGTTGCAGCGGGACGAGGGCATCTCGAATTTCGAGTACAGCGTGATGGCCCGGCTGTCCATGACCGAGGCGCACACGATGCGGCTCAGCGACCTGGCCGCGCAGTGCGACAGCACGCAACCACGGCTGTCCAAGCTGATGGTCCGTTTCGAGCAGCAGGGCTGGGTCACCCGGTGCCCTGACCCAGACAACGGCCGGTACACCCTCGCGACCCTGACTGACGCCGGACTGCATAAAGTCGAGGACAGTGCCCCGGCTCACGTCGAGCGGGTCAGGCAACTGGTGTTCGACCCACTCAGCGCTGCACAGCAACGCCACCTCGGCGCCGCGCTCTCCCGCATCGCCGCTCTGGTACGCGAGCAACTCGACGGCCGGTGAACGACGCCCACCGAACTGACCTCGATACCTCAGCCGGGTCCCCAGGGTTCCGTCTCAGCAACGGCGATATAAGCGGTCGGCATGGCGGAACGGTACGACGACCCTCGGCCATCCTCATCTGTCGCTGACAGGGCGCGGCGACCGTGGGCGTGCTCCCCGCTCGACCGATGCGACTACGGGAGTCAGCGCTGGTGCCAACGAAGGCACCTGCAGGCATGTCCAGGAGGTCGCTGCCATTCGTGGCGACGGCAACGACGCCGAGTGCCCTGGAAGCCTCCCCGGAGTAGATGCAGTGCAGGCAAAGAGTCCCGGGTTGCCTGCCGTAGATCGGTCCGCGGTAGCGAACTTGCCGAAGTTGACCGCAGACAGTGCATTCGTGCTCAATCTGCATCGCCGAGCCCGTGGCTAAAGGGTCAGGGTGGTATCGAAACACCGGCTCGGTCACGAGCCCACCATGCCAACTGTTGGTCACAGCCCCGACGGGGCTGCTGATCCCCACCACCTCGCACACGCCTTCAAGCCCGGTCAGAGGACCGTTGATCTGGCGGGTTCGATGCCCCGTCGCCGCCCTTCTGGGCCGCCGACCGCGCGCGCTCGGCGCCGTCCGGTCGTGCCGATGGGCGGACGCTCGGCTCCCTGGCCGGTGGGCGAAGGTGCCCCTGGCATCATCGGAGCGATGAGCGACTGGGAGCACTTCGTCCACGAGGTTCCGTGGTTCCTCCGTCGCGGCGAGAGTGCCATTGTGGGTGAGGCGCAGCTGTGGACCCGCGGATCAGTCGAAGGCTTGCCTGAACTCTCTGCGCTGCTCGCCTCAACGACCCTCACTGCCGTCTCCGTCGGAGGCGACACCTACGAGTTACTGGCATGGGGATCATCGGACGATCGACGGGGATGGCTCTGCCGCCCGCCCCACGACGTGGGCAGCGACTCCGTCGCCTGGACCCATAAGAATTTCTGGAAGCTCTGCGGCGGGATCGTCGAACGGTTCCGCGAACCCGACACCTGGTGGAACAACCAGAACGAGGTGCTCACGGTTAACGCGACGCACGTCCGAGTCGCCGATGTGCTCACCGACTACGCATGGCTATGGGAAGACGACGACCTCAAACTCTCCATCGACCCCGACGAGTACTACGCCGTCGCTGCGGAGGCCAACGGGAATCTGACGCTGGCGCATCGCGACGACGGCCGGCTCCTTCTCTTCGCACCAGACCACGCTTTCGCGAATGTCGCACCGTTGGCCGGTTCCCCGCCGTACTCGCTGCTCACGATCGATCATGTGCCCAACCTCGCGGCCTGGATAGAGGTATGTGCTTCGGCCTGGCGTTAACAGTTGGCCGCCGCGCACATCCGGATCTGCCGCTGACGAGGCGCGGCGATCGTGGACGTCTTCCCAATCGACCCATGCGGCTGTGGGAGCCAGCGCTGGGGCCAAGCAGGGGTACTGGGCCGGCACTTCAAGGTGGCCCGGCGGTCGGTGGCCCGGCGCGGGCCCGGTCTAGGGGAGCAGGTTGGGAGCATCGGGGGCCCTGAACGGCCTTGAACTGCGCCCAACGGCGTCGAACGGCCTTCAACTGCACCCACCCCTGCCTGCGGCTGCACGTTGCCGCAGCTCAGAGGGGGGCACAGCGTCCTGTTTCACACCGAAGAGGTCGCTGGTTCGATACCAACATCGCCCACTCTCAGTTCCGCAGGTCAGAGGCCGCTTCCCGAGTTCGGGAGGTGGCCCTTCTGCTGTCTTGCCGCAGCTAAGTACTTGACCTGACCGCCTGGACAACCGCGTCGTGCAGGTGGGATGGTCTGGATCATGGATGACAGCAGAAAGGTCCATGGGGCGTAAGCGTCCGGGCGCCATGCGCGCCCTTTGTGGAGCGCCTGAGCAGGACCTCGCCGACCGCATCCGGCTACCAGAGATGCCGGCCAGGGTGGCCACGGAGCTTAGACGTCGCAGGTTGGATCGGTCGTTCGCCTCCGCATATCGATCGTGGCGATCGTTCGTCTACAAGCCCGGCGCATACAGTTCGGACAATCCGTACTATGCCTGCCCTTGTTGTGGGCCCAACGAAGCGCGCGACCAACTGGAGTGGGTCTTGGAGACGATGCCTACCTGGTCCTGCGGTGCGCTAGTCCGGGTCATTGCTCCCCTGGACCGTCAGTATCGAGCGATCACCTGGCCAGACCCGACCGCACCGTCGAACTGGCCGTGGTGGTGGCGACGTGTGCGCTGAAAATCGGCGCTTCAGATGGGGGCGACCAACCGGGTGACGACAGGCAGGGGCAAGGCCAGACTTGAGCCGTGCGGAGGTCTCTGGGCGACGGCTGGTGGATCGACCTGTCGCCTGCGTGGGTGCGGGAGCGCGCCAAGGACGGCGTCCTAACGTGGCGCGTACCTGGTCGCACGTTGCGGGTGGTGTCAGGAAGCCCTTGGCGCTGCGCCGATGGGGCCGACATCATCGCCTCGCTTGATGGCGAGCTACCGCCAGACCCGACAGGCATGGTCGGCGAGGGCGGCCGAGACGGGATCGGTCACCGTGCCGCGTGGCTCTACCGTCATGAGGGCGATGTCAAGTTCAGCCTCTACGGCTACAACTTCGTCGACGCGACGTACCTAGAGACGGTTTTCACCAGCGCCGACACGGCCGACCTCAGTTAGGCCTTCGAAGCGTGGCGCTCGGTGACTCGCTCCATAGTCAACGATCAGACGATGGATCCGGCGGGTGACTATTTTAGTGACGATCGGTGCCGACGTCAGCACACGAGCGCGGACGATGGCGGACCGCGTTCCCAGGGCAGGCACCACGGAACAGCAGGCCGCGTGGCGGTGCTGGTTGCCTGGCGGTCAAGGAGTCGGGGCTCCTCCGCCTGGTCATGTATTGCGCCCCATCCGGCGTACAGCCTTAGGAAGGCGATCGCCTTCCGCTCGCAGGTCCGGCCGCTCGGAGTAGCACGCCTGCCGGGGTGAGCAGCCGTCGTGGATCGTCTCGGACGAATTCTGGATCGAGATGGTGCCGCTGCTGTCGGCCTGGTGGATCCGATTGCATAAAGGATTCATATAAACCTGCTATGCTTCAGGCGTGAGTCGCCGAGATGCCGCGCAGGGCGCTTCCGATGCCATCGGGTCGGCCCTCTACGGCCTGGCCACCAGGGCCGTGCGACGCCTCCCCCGCGACATGAGCCTGACGTCCGCCGCCACCTTGGCCACCCTGGACAAGACCGGCCCGCGACGGATCACCGATCTGGCGGTGGCCGAGGGCGTCACCCAGCCCGCGATGACCGTCCTGGTACGGGTCATGGAGGCGTCCGGGCTGGTCGAGCGGAAGGGCGATCCGTCTGACAAGCGGGTCACGCTGGTGTGCCTGACCGAGGCCGGCGCGTCGTACGTCCGGACGCGACGCCAGGCGGGCGTTGACGCGTACGCGCGGTTGATCGACGAACTCACCGGTGACGAGGTCGAGGCCCTGGCCGCAGCCCTTCCGGCGCTGCTGCATCTGGCGGAGCTCGAAAGCCACCCCCGGAAGGAGTCGGGCCGGTGACCGCGGCCCAGGCTCATGACCAGCCCGGGAGCACTGTCCTGATCCGTTCCGAGGCACGCCTTCTGGTCCCCGCCCTGGTGTTCGTCGCCCTGGTCGTGGCGGCGGTCGCCAGCCTCGGGACGCCGCTCATCACCAGCGTGGCGACCACGTTCCACGTCTCCCTCGACAGCGCCCAGTGGACGCTGACCATCGCGCTGCTCAGCGGTGCCGTCGCCACACCCGTCCTCGGCCGGCTCGGAGCCGGTCCGCGGCGGCGGGCCACGATTCTCGCCACGCTGGCGATCGTTGTCGTCGGCAGCGCGCTCACCGTGCTGCCGCTGCCGTTCGCCTGGCTGCTCGCGGGCAGAGCGGCCCAAGGAGTCGGACTCGGTCTCACGGCGCTGATGATGGGCGTGGCCCGCGACCATCTTCCCGAGCAGCGCAGCGCGGCAACGATCGCTCTGATCTCAGTGGTCTCCGTCATCGGAGCCGGCGTCGGCTACCCGCTGGCCGCCCTGCTCGCCGAGTTCGGCGGTCTGCGAGCCGCGTACGGCTTCGGCCTGCTCGTCACCGCCGTCGCCTTCGTGACCGCGTGGCGCTCCATGCCGGCGGCTCCCGAAGGCCGCTCCGCCCACGTGGACGTGGCCGCCGCGCTCGCCCTGGCGGGTGGGCTGCTCCTCGTCCTGTTCCTGGCCGGGGGGAGGAGCCTGTGGAGCCGACACCTCGCCGTGGCGGTGACGCTCGCCGTCGCCGCCGTACTCCTGCTCTGCGTCTGGACCGTTCGCGAACTGCGCACCAAGACGCCCCTGGTCGACGTCCGGGCGGTGCGGCACCCGGCGGTCGCCGGGGCGAACATCGCCATGTTCGTCGGCGGCAGCGGCATGTACCTCCTGCTCACGCTCATCACCCGCTACGCGCAGACGCCGCACAGCGCCGGCTACGGCTTCGGACTGACCACCTTCGTGGCCGGGCTGGTCCTCATCCCGTTCTCCGTGCTGGGGTTCGTCGCCGGCAAGCTCACGCCGCGGGTCCGCGAGCGGATCGACGGACCCCTGCTCCTGGCGGGCAGCGCCGCGATCGTCGGCGGTGGGTTCGTTCTGTTCGCCACCGCCCGGTCCAACCTGGCCGAATTGCTCGTGGCCATGGGTGTGTTGGGCTTCGGCGTCGGCAGTTTCTCGGCCGCCATGCCCGGCGTCATCCTGGCCGTCACCCCCAAGAGCGAGACGTCGAGCGCCATGAGCCTCAACTACGTCGTCCGCAGCGTCGGGTACTCCCTGGGCAGCGCCATTGGTGGTCTGGTCCTGGCCGCCGGCACCGCCACCGGCCGCCTCTTCCCGAACGACGACGCCTACACGACCGCGGCGCTGGTCGGCGTCGCCGCGATGGCGATCACGACGATGGTGAGCCTCGCCCTCGCCCGCCGACGCCCACCCGCGACCAATCCGATCACCGCCGTGCGTCGACCAGGGATCTGAGCACACTTTCGAGCATGCCGAACACAGGAGACAACGTGGCAAAGGGTTACTGGGTCAGCGCCTATCGCGCCATTTTCGACCCCGAGAGGCTGGCCGCCTACAACATGCTGGCCCCTTCGGCCGTCCGGGCCGGGGGCGGGCGGGTGCTCGCCCGCGACGGTCGGGTCGTCGCACACGACGCCGGAATCGCCGGGCGCACCATCCTGATCGAGTTCGACAGCTTCGAGCAGGCGGTCGCCGCACATGAGAGCGCGGCCTACCAGGAGGCGCTGAACGCGCTTGCTGACGGCGTCGAGCGCGACTTCCGCATCATCGAAGGCCTCGACTGACGACATGACGACCTGGCGGGACCTGCGAAGGGCGCGATGACGGTACGCCCCGCCGAGAAGAAGCAGACCGAATGACCGCGTCGCGGAGTGCGACCCACACACAGGGGACCCCATGACCTTCCAGTTGGGCCTCGATATCACGGCCCCGGCAGCGCAGGTGTTCGACTTCGTCGCCGACTTCACCACAATGCCGAACTGGTATTCCGCTGTGCGCCGCGTGGAGCGCGTCGGGGGCAACGGCGGCCTCGGAACCCGATACCACGTGTACAGAGACCTCCCCGGAGGGCCGGCCCGCAACGACGTGTCGATCACCACGTACTCGCACGGCGAGGAGGTCATCTTCACGTCGTTGAGCGGGCCGACCCCCTTCACCTACCGCTACCTCGTCCGGCCAGAACAGGCCACCACGAAACTCATCCTCGAGGGCACGATCAGCGCCTCCGGGCTCACCGGCCCAGCCGCACTCCTCGGACCGCTCGCCGAGAGACTCTTCAAGAGCGGAATGCGCGACAACCTGGGTACGCTCAAACAGCTACTGGAGAAGCCGACAGCCCCTCGTCACGACTCACCTGAGGGCCGTCGTCGACGTTGAGCGTCCCTCCTTCTGACCGATGCGGTTGATGCGCCGTCAGGCCGGCACGTGACCTGCCGCCCAGCACGCCGAGTGGCTGTGGCAGGCGACGTACGCCGTCAGCGCGTCGTGTAGCGCCGCCAGTCGCGTTGCCGAGAGCCCGGCGGCGATGTTGTTGAGCTGGTGGGGGTCGACCGTCCGGTTGTAGTACTCCCGTTCGCCGTTGGAGTACTCGACGTAGGTGTAGGTCGCTGTCCGTAGGGCCTCGTAGGTGACCGGGCTGCCGTTGCGCCGGTCCTGGGCGTCGGGGTCGTCGGCCGTCTGGTTGGGGCCGTGGTGCTCGATCAGCGCCCCGGTGCGCCAGTTCGGTGCGGGCTCGCCCTGGGCGAGGGGGAGCAGGTTGCGCCCGTCGACGTGGGTGCCGACGTCGGCGGCGCCGATTCGTTGGAAGGTTGGTGCCAGGTCGATGTTCTGCACGATCTCGGCACGCTGCGATCCGGGAACGACGCCGGGCCCGGCGACGACGAGCGGGACCCGTACATCGGTGTCGAAGGCGGTCTGTTTTCCGCCGGTCAGCCGGTACTCGCCCATGTGGAAGCCGTTGTCGGAGCTGAACACCACGTAGGTGTTGTCGGCGACGCCGCTGGTGCTGAGCTGGTGGAGACCTCCAGCAGGAACGGCGTGTTGGCCGCCGCCGAACGTTGGATGAAGTCCTTGCCCTTGCGGGACAGCACGTTGGTCAGATAGTCGGCCGGTTGGCTGCCGTAGTGGACGACGGTGTGGTTCTCATTCAGGTCGTAGTTGTACTCGGAGTACCCGTTGCCGGCCACGTACCACTCCGACCAGCCGGGTGGGACGTAGGGCAGTGACCCTCCCTGCGTGTCCGCCGGCAGGTAGCCGTTGAGGTACTTGCCGAGAAAGCCGGTTCGGTAGCCCCTGCCCTGTAGGGCGGTCGCGAAGGTGCGGTTCTCGTTGCCCCGGTCCTTGAAGACCGCGAACCCACCGTCGGCTCCACCATTGGTGAACACGCCGGTGTCGTGGGGGAACTGACCGGTCAGGATCGACGAGCGGGACGGGCAGCACAGCGAGTCGGTCACCGTGTAGTTGGTGAAGGTGGCCCCCTCGGCCTGCAGTTGCCGCACCTGCGGCAGGTACGGCACGAGGTTCCACGCGAGATCGTCGACGAGCACGAAAATGATGTTCGGGGCGGTGGCGGCGGGCGCCGGAGCCGGCTCCGCGCCGCGCGCCGGCGTCCACGCTGCGAGCAACGCGAGGCCGGCCACGAGGGTGGTGGCGAGAAGGCGTCGATGGGTGACAGTCATGCCGTCGAGTCTCGGCGAAATTTGTCAGCGTCTATTCAACAAGTGGTGATGATCCGATCAACACGCGGCATGCAGGCGGACGGTTGGCAGTATCAACTCGGGCATGGGGTCACGGTATGGAAGGCCGCAGAGGCGCGGGCTGCACGTGCCTGCCGGTCGACCACGACGCGCCGATAGCCTGGCCGGCGGCCATGTGGCGAGGGCGACTGCGTCGGCCGAGGTCATCGGGCACGATCGTCGCATGGTGAGTATCAGTCAGGAGTCCGGTGACGAGACCGCGCAGCGGCTGCGGCGGGTCGTCGCGGCCGCGGAACTGGTCGTGTTCGATGGCGAGTGGTCGTTTCGCGAGGCGCCAATCACTCAGCCACCGGCCTTGACGGCGGACCTGCTGGCCGTGGTGCGGGACGAGGATCGGTGGTCCTGGCTGGCGCCGGGCAGTGCAACCGACGCCGAGCGCTTCGCGGTGTTCTCGATTCACTTCCCGCCCGAGGTGGACAACAGCGGGTTCGTCGGATGGCTGGCCACCGAGTTCAAACGCCGGCTGGGCACCGGGGTGTTCGTCATCTGTGGTTACAACAGCGAGCGCGGTGGCATCTACGACTACTGGGGCTGCCCGGCGCAGGTCCGCGCCGAGGTTGTACAGGTCCTTGATGAGCTGCGCGCTGGTCGGTAGACATCCGCACAAGAACGTGATCAAGGCCATGGCGGTCCGCGCACAGTCGTAAGGCGACATGGTCGACTCATGGTCGAAGACCCCGATGAACGCTCCGTCGGCGGTGAACACGACGGACCACTCGTCACCGCTGCCGTTGCTCATCGGCGCCGCCTCGTCCGACTCCGACGTTGATGTCTGTGAGTCATCGTGATGACTCACAGACATCACGCTCTTTAGTGTGTATAGACGTAGTACGGTGCTTCCCTTCATCGAGGCGGTTCGGGCCGGTCTCCCCACCCCCGGCGTCGCATAATGGCGATCCGGCTTCTGCCGTGCTCGGCTGGCAGATGAGGGTCAGCCGGATGCCGCTCTTGGGAATGAGAGGGCGTCGCGGTAGCGCGGTCTACAGGTTGTTGATTCGGGCCAGCAGGTCTGCCTCGGTCAGGTTCTCCAGGGCCGCGTCCTGCTTGCGACCCAGGGCCGCCAGCAGCCTCTCCTTCTCGAGCTTCTTGGCCGCCGCAGCCTTCGCCGCCTTGTCCTCGGTGAGGCGGATGGCGATGACGTGTTTGACGATTTCCAGCTTGGTCTCCAAGGTTGCCTTGGCCGGATTGGCGTCGGTGGCCACGAACGACTCGGTGTCGACGGCCTTGAGCTCGGCGTTGACCGCCTTCGCCACATCATCGAGGCTGAAGCCGGACTTGGCGGTCAGCGGAAGCTCCCACAGCTGTTCCGTGGTCAGCAGTCCCTTGGCCGACGGATAGCGGAACTTCTCCCGTGTGGCCTTCTCGAATATAGTCACGGTTGCCTTTCTGAAATATCAGAACTGGATGCTGATGAGGCGGCGTCGGCCGCCGGTCATGGCCACCTTGGCGACCACAGAGTTGCGTACCGTAGAGCTGAAGCCGAGGCCGGAGAGCTGTTCCGGAGACGGTTCGCACTTGGTGCGGTCGCCGAGAACCTCGAACACCTTGCGGTGCGCTTGCAGGTCGCTGCGGAGGAACTCGTTGTAGATTCCGCGCGTCGGCTGGTCGTTCACGCACCCATTCAGCATGAAGAAGTAGTGCCGGTTGCCGATCTCGTTGTCGTCAAAGTAGTTCGGCGAGTACATGATGGTGGACACCGGCACGAACTGTTCGGTGGTGATGCCCCACATTTCCTTGCCCGCACTGCCCGACTGCACGTCCTTACCCGGCCGAAAGGCGGTGATCACCCCGCCGGCGACCGTCATCCGGCCCACCTCGACGGTCTCCTTGTGGCCGACCGCGCGCTCATGGCTGTAATGCTCGATCTTCCCGTTGCTCTCGGTCTCGATCACGAAGCCGACCTGGTCGCTGTCCCGCTTGCGGTACTGGTTCACCTCGATCCGGTACTCACCGTCGGGAACACTGTCGGTCCAGGTGACGTTCTCCACCGGCTCGCGGGAGAGTGGCCCGCTGGCGTTCATGTCGACGTCCAGCTTGTTGCGCTTCTCCTGGTACCAGATGTGCTCGCCGTTGGGCTCGTACACATGCAGGTCAAGGTCGTCGTGGTTGAACCAGGACAGGCTCACCCGCAGCTTGCCGCTGACGTTGCCGCCGGCCCGCTTGACCTTCTCCCTGATCGAGTCGGTGACGTTGCCGCCGTACGCCCAACCGAAATCGTTGTTCCACTTGAACAACCGCGGGGCGGCCGGGTGCCGGCCTGTGGTGAGGCTGACGAGGTGCGGCTCGTAGGTGTTGGCGACCCACAGGTCGATGGTGGTGGCGACGGGCAGGATCTCCTTCATGAAGGAGACCACAGGAACCTCTTCCGGCTTGGTGCGGCCAGGGAGCGCACCCGAAGACCGGGTGGTCGCCGCCTGCATGAGCAGCCCCTCGATGCCGTCCTTCATCAGTGGCTGGGTGTCATTGTCGACCCACAGCACGTTGGTGACCGACACGTCGGACAACCGGGCGAACCGTCGCTGCAACGACTCCTCGATGCCCAGCTCGGCAATGGTCTTCATGGCGGCCTTGACCATGCCCGGCGTGATCAACGCCGTGGGGCGTTGGTAGTTCTGCGGTGCAACCTTCGCCTCGAACGAGCGGACCGCCTGCTCCAGATCGACGCCCGCGGAGAGATCCTGGACGAGGGTGCCGATCACCGTGTTGCGAAGACGGGCGGCCGGGTTCATGGCGTTGGCGAAGACGAAGGCACGCCGGTCGGTCGCCTGGGTCCACCGGTTCTGCAGCGAGCGGAAATCGGTCACCGCCTGGCGATGCTCCGCGCCCCGGTAGAGGGCGTTGTTGTCGACGAGGTCGACGACGGTGTCCAGAGCCTGCCGGGTCAGCTCGGCCAGGCCACGCTGGAAGACCTGCACCGCTGCGTCGAAATTGCCCTGTGCCGCGCCGACGTCCTCGGTGCGATGCCGCTCTTCCACGGTGCCGTGCAGGTGCTGCCACACCTCGACCTGGCCGTCGCGCAGCGTTCGGGTGGTCTTCGTTCCGTACTGCGCCTGACCGGACCGGAAGATGGTGGACATCGGCAGCGAGAGAACGAAGTCGTCCAGAGCGGCGGCGACGACGGAAAAGACCGGGTCGGATGCCGACACCCCGGACCAGACGGTACGGACCCGTCCGTCGTGGACCTCGACGACGTTGCCGAAGTGCTTGATGAATCGGCGGCAGGTCGAGCAGTCGTACTCGGATCGCTCACGGAACCGCGGATTGGTGCCGGCGGGGAACGATTCGAGGAAGGTGAGCCAGAGTGAGTCCCGGTCGAGACCGTCGCCGACGACGTACAGCTCACCCTTGGACATCGTCGACAGACGCGAGGTCACATCCGTCACGAACTCATGGAAATCGCTCACCGATTCATCCCCCTTGATCGCCGGAGATCCTACGCAGCGAACGCCGGTCGGAGAAACGCGTTTCCGGCTGGCCGCGGTCGCCACGGTGGCCAGAGATGGTGGTCCTGCCCGCTGGGGCAGTCGAATCCCGACTGGGGGCCGGTAGGGTACCGGCCGTCGCCGACATGTTGTCCGTCCTCGGCATCACCTGAGTGACATCCACCGATCAGAAGGATGCCCGGCATGAGTAGTCCACGCGATACTTTCCTCCGACTGGTGAACGGTGTCTGCGAGGGGCCGTACGAAGACTTGGCCGACCTGTACGGCGAGCAGACCCACGTGACGCATCCGTTCCACCCGCTCAACCCGCCGCCGCTGCTCAGCCGCAGCGAACTGCACGAGCACTTCACCGGTACGCCTCCGGTCGGCCGGACGCTGAATCGTAAGCCGGTCGACGTGCGCATTCACGAGACCGCTGATCCGGAGGTGATTGTCGCCGAGTTTGCCTATCAGGGGCGGGTCGCCGAGACGGGTGAGGAGTTCACGGTGCCGTGTGTCTTCGTGATGCGTATCCGCGATGGGCTCATCATCGAATCCCGGGACTATATTGACCACGTCTCCAGTGCGCGGGCGTGGGGTCAACTCGACAGCCTCTTGAGCGCACTCCGTCCGCAGAGAAGCGCCACCACCGACGGCGAAACCCGACAGTGACTCCCGCCCGATGCGGCTGCACGAGCCAGCACTGGCGCCAACCTCATCCGCGGTCGCGAGCAGGCTGCCACTATCCAGCCCAGACAGGGGGTCACCGGCGCAGCCGGTGACCCCCTGCTTCTGTTCGCGCGCTACCAGGTCAGGTCACCAGTTGCCGAGGACGAGTCGTCCGTTGACGGGGGTGATGTTGTAGGGGCCGGAGGTGTACCAGCGGCCGAGGCTGGTGAGGCCTTGGTTGAAGGTGTAGTAGCCGAAGGTGCTGTTGCCGAGGTCGTAGGCCATGACGATGTCGGCTTTGCCGTCGCCGGTGACGTCGCCGGCGGCGACGCGGTTGCCGACGTTGGCGAGGTCGAAGCTGCCGGTGCCGATGTAGTCGGTGGTGCGGTTGAAGGTGGTGCCGGTGCTGGTCCAGCGGTGGATGGTGGTGGTGCTGTCGCCGTCGTCGTGGATGAGGGCGGGTTCGGCTTTGCCGTCGCCGGTGAAGTCGGCGACGACGAGGCGTCCGGCGATGGGGTCGAGGTTGTATTGGCTGGAGGTGTAGAAGCGGCCGAGGCTGGTGAGGCCTTGGTTGTAGACGTAGTAGCCGAAGGTGCCGTCGGCGAGTTGGTAGGCCATGACGATGTCGGCTTTGCCGTCGCCGGTGACGTCGCCGGCGGCGACGCGGTCGCCGACGTTGGCGAGGTCGAAGCTGCCGGTGCCGATGTAGTCGGTGGTGCGGTTGAAGGTGGTGCCGGTGCTGGTCCAGCGGTGGATGGTGGTGGTGCCGTCGCCGTCGTCGTGGATGAGGGCGGGTTCGGCTTTGCCGTCGCCGGTGAAGTCGGCGACGACGAGGCGTCCGGCGACGGGGTCGAGGTTGTATTGGCTGGAGGTGTAGAAGCGGCCGCGGCTGGTGACGCCGGCGTCGAAGACGTAGAAGCCGAAGGTGCCGTCGCTGATCTGGTAGGCCATGACCACGTCGTCGGTGCCGTCACCGTCGACGTCACCTGAGGCCATCCGATCACCCACGTTCGCGAGATCGAACGAACTCTCACCCTTGTAGTCGGTCGTGTGGTCGAACGCCGAACCGGTCGAGTTCCAGCGGTGGATGGTCAGGGTGCCGTCGCCGTCGTCATGGCCCAGCGCCGGCCCCTTGCGGGCCGTCGCCCCGGCGATCAGGCCGGTGCGCCGGATCGGCTTGTACGTCCTCAGGTCGCTGGCGCTGTTGAACCCACGACTGCCGACGTTGTTGTCCTTGTACGGGTTCTGGACCGTCTGGCCGTTGTCGTTGAAGGAGTAGACGTAGGCGCCCTTGCTGTGGTCACCTCGGTCGGCCCAGTGCGAGAAGAGTTCGATGTGGCCGCTGCGGACCATCGCGTCGCCGGCCTGGTAGCTGTCGATGCTGCCGAGGGTGTCCCAGCGGGAATTGTTCTCCTGGAAGTCGTCGGTGACGTAGCTGGTGTTCAGGTGCCAGGCCATCGACACGAGACCGGAGCAGTCGCGCCGGTAGGTCTTGTCGCCGTCCATGTCGCTCGCCCAGGAGCCGGTCTGGGTGTAGGTGAGATCCCGGTCCACCCAGTTCTGGGCGCGGGACATGATCTCGCTGCGGCTGATCGGGCCCTCGATGGTGGAGGCCTGGGCGGGCGCTGACGACACGCCGACCAGGCCTCCGGCGATCATCGTGATGGTGCCGAGGATCGCGGCCGGTCTGCGGGCGCGGAAGCGACGCATGGGTGTTCCCTTCGTGGTGGGGTTGAACAGGAGTGGTCGCGAACGTTGATCGAGGTGCACGACAGCCATTGGCTGGACCCGATGTGACAGGTACAGTCGCAGCGCACAAACCGCCGTGGGGCCTGCCCCCGATGGCTGGTCCCACGTGGTCCTGCTGTGCGGTTGTGTGTTCGCGACCCTTTCGTCGGAGGTGGGATGGGGGCATGCCGCTCCGGCGAGTGGTCCGCGAGCTGCCGGTGCGGTGGCTGGCAGAACCCTCGCAGCCACATCAGGTAGCGAACCTGGACGGATCCTTGACAACTTCGGACGCCCTGCTCGCGGGCCGTCCAGCGGCGCTACGGACGCGGGGGCGAAGCCGTGGAACTATGCATACTGGGTGATCTTCGTGTGGTCGCGGCCGGCCGGCTGCTCGAGTTGGGGCCACCGAAGCAGCGGCTGGTGTTCGCGGCGCTCGCCGTGGACGTGGGCCGCAGCGTGCCGATCGCGGCACTTGTCGACCGGGTCTGGGACGACGCCCCGCCGGCCGACGCCCGGGGCGTCCTGTACACGTACCTCACCCGAATTCGGCGGATCCTGGTCGCGGCCCAGTCCGCCGGGACGGTCCCGATCACGGTCGCCCGCAGCCAGACCGGCTACCTGCTCGACGTCGACCCGGACCGCGTCGACGTACACCGCCTGCGGCGCCTCGCCGAGCAGGCGCAGGGCCTCGCGGCGGACCACCCGGACCGGGCGGCGCTGTTGCGGGAGGCGGTCGAGCTGTGGCGGGGCGACCCGCTCGACGGGCTGCCCGGCGCCTGGGCGGCCCGGGTTCGGGAGGGTCTGTACCAGCAGCTCGTCCGGATCCTGCTCGACTGGGCCGACAGCGAGATCGGCCAGGGCCGGCCGGGGCAGGTCGTCGACCGACTCACAGTGGCCCTGGAGCGCAGCCCGCTCATCGAGCCACTGGCCGTGAGCCTGATGCGCGCCCTGTACTTCAACGGTCGGCGAGCCGAGGCGCTCGACCTGTTCGCCCGGACCCGCGTCAAGCTCGCCGACGAGCTGGGCATCGACCCGGGCACCGACCTTCAGGATCTGCACCGGGAGGTGCTGCGGGGCACGCTGCGTGCGCCGAGGGTGGCCGCCACCGGGGTCGAGGCGCCCCGAGCGGTGCAGCCCGCGGTCGCCGTGCCGGCGCGGGTCGAGGCCCAACCGGAGCCGGCGCACCAAACTCCGACGGGGCCCGGCTGCCAGCTCCCGGCCGACCTGCCCGACCACGTCGGCTGCGAACCGGAGATCTGCTGCGCGTTGAGTGTGCTGCAACCAGGCGATGGGCGCCTCACCGGCAACGCCGCGCCCGTGGTGATCCTCTCCGGGCCCGGTGGCGTGGGTAAGACGGCGCTCAGCATCCGGCTCGCGTACCTGCTCCGCCAGTCGTACCCCGACGGGCAGATCTTCGTCACCCTCGCCGGTCGGGGCGGCGACTCCGGGGAGGCCCTGGACCGGGTGCTGCGGGCCCTGGGCGCCACCAACATCCAGCAGTTGCCCACGCTGGAGGACAAGCTCGGACAGTACCGCGCCATGCTGAGCGGACGCCGGATCCTCATCGTGCTCGACTCGGCGGTCAGCGCCGAGGAGGTTCGCCCGCTCGCGCCCGGTGGGCCGGGCAGCGCCCTCATCGTGTCCAGCCGGGCGCTGCTGACCACCATCCCGGGCGCCGAGCAGATCGAGGTGCCGCTGCTCGACCGGGCCGACTCGGTCGTCCTGCTGGAGCGCATCGTCGGGCCCGGCCGGGTGGCGGCCGAGCCGGAGGCGACCGCCGCGCTGGTCGAGATGTGCGCGGGGCTGCCGCTCGCCCTGCGGATCGTCGGTGCCCGGATCGCGGCCCGACCGCACCGCCGGATCGCCCGCTTGGCCGAGCGGATGCGCGACGAGCGCGCGAGGCTCGACGAGATGACAGCGGACGGGCTGGCCGTTCGCGTCAGCGTCGCGGTCGGCTACCAGGCGCTCGACCCAGCGGCCCGCCGTGCTTTCCGGTTGCTCGGCTTCCTCGGGGTGTCGAGCTTCGCGGACTGGCTGGTGGCGGCCCTCGTCGGTGGTTCCATGGACGATGCCGAGGAGCTGCTGGAACAGCTCGCCGACGCCCGCCTGGTGACCGCTCTTCCAGACCCGACGCATCGGCTGCTCCGCTACCACATGCACGACCTGGTCCGGCTGTTCGCCCGGGAACGCGCCGTCGAGGAGGACAGCGACGGCGCTCTGCGCGCCGCGGTGGCCAGAGTGCTGGTGACGGCCACCGAGCTGGGTGAGCGGCTCAACCAACCGCAGCCGTACGCCGTCCCGCCGCTCTACCGGCAGGCGCCGCTGCCGGTGGACGTGCCGACCATCCCGCTCCCGGCGGACCACCAGCTACCCGGTTGGCTGGAGGTCGAGGCGCCGGCGCTGATCGTCGCTGTGGAACGGGCGGCGGAACTCGGTATGGACGTTGCGGCGTGCGCGCTGGCGGACGCACTGGTCTACGCGTCCTTCGCGGTCCGCAACGACTTCGTCAGCTGGGGGCGCACCCACGCGGCGGCGTCGGCCGCGGCCCGGGCGGCCGGTAACGCGGTCGGCGAGGCGGTGATCGAGTGCGGCATCGCGCTGCTGCGTTACAAGGAGGACCGGTTCGCCGAGGCCGAACACAACTTCCGGACCGCCATCGACCTGTTCGAAGCCGCCGGCCACGAGCGCGGGTCGGCCGCGGCGCGCAACGGTCTGGGCACCGTACTGCGTGAGGTGGGCCGGCATCGGGAGGCCGTCCCGCTGCTCACCACGGCCGCCGAGGTGCTGGACCGCCTGGGGAGCGAGAACGCCGCCGCGCACGCGACCTACGGCATCGGCTACTGCCTGCGGGAGCTCGGCGACGACGAGGGGGCACTGAGCTGGATCGGTCGTGCCGTGCACACGTACCGGTCGCTGGGTCACGCTCGCGGCGAGGCCATCGCCGCCCGGGGGATCGGCCTGGTGTATCGGGCCCGGGGTGAGCTGGCCGACGCGGAGCGCTGGTGCGCCCGCGGCCACGACCTGATCGTGGCGAGCGGTGACGAGCTGCTCGCCTGCTACACGGAGCAGGCGCTGGCGAAGGTGTGGCTCCGGCAGGGCAAGTTGAGCCGGGCGCAGGAGCCGTTGGAGCGCGCCCTCGCGGCCTGCCGGGGGCTGCACGACCGGTTCGGGGTGGCGCTGGTCCAGCGGACCATCGGCGAACTGCATCTGGCGGCCGGCCGGCCGGACACCGCCCTGGAGAACCTTCGGCTCGCGTACGGCGGCTGGACCGAGCTGCACCACGATCTCGGTGTCGCACGGACGCTGCGCGACCTGGGAGCGGCTCATGCCGCGCTGGGCGACGTCGCGTCCGCCCATCAGGCATGGGAGACCGCCGCGGCGACGTTCCGCCGGCTCGGTACCCGGGAGGCCGACGAGGCACCCGGCTGGCACGAGCGGTGGGGATGCGGATGCGACGCGACCGCACCGGTGGGCGTGGCGGTGTCGCTCGCGCACCCGGGCTGAACGCACCCTGGCCTGCGCTTCCAGGTTTCGTCCAGATCGCCGGCAGACCGCCTACCTAGCGTCTGAGCAGCACCGGGCACCCACCTGGGCAGCAGCTTCGACGAGATGGGGAGACGTTCATGACGATCCGACGCAGCAGCGCGTACCTGGTGGTGGTGGTGGCCCTGGCCCTTCCGACGGCCGGTTGCGCGCACGCCGAGCGGACCGGTGCCACTGCCGGTCGCCCGGCGCCGGCCTCGTCCGGGCCCGCCACCGCGCCGGACCCGGCGGGCATCACCGTCGGACCGCAGGCGACGCCCACCACCTCCGGCGTCCCCGCGCCATCGGCGCCCGCCCCCGAAGCGGCCCCACCCGGTACGGGAGCCGGCCCGGCGGCCGACTCCGCTGCCGCCGCTGGCGGGCCCACCCGGCTCGCCGCGCTGCCAACCACCGACACCGACCCGTCCTGCCGGCCGCCGGTCCTGCTCGAGGCCACCGGCGCCACGCTCGACGGGCAGGCCGTCGAGGACGTGCAGGTGCTCGGCTGCCGCAACGGCTTCGCCCGGCTGATGGCGACCGCCGCCCAGTCGGCCCCGATCCCCGGCGGTGACCAGGTGTTCCTGCGCAAGGACACCAAGGGCTGGCGGGTCGTCGGACGTACCTCGGCGTCCACCGACTGCGGCGACCCGGGCCTGACCACCGCGGTCCGGGCGGTCTGCGCCGGCCTGGCCTGACGGACCGGGCCGGCCGGGTCAGCCGCCGGTGCTGCTTGTTCGGTAGCGGATCGGAAGCGGCGCACTGTTCCCGAGCGTCGATGCTAGGTTCGCCGGCATGACGGTGGAGATCACGGCCGGGCAGTTCCACGCGGCCGACGGAGTGGAGGACTGGCGCTGCCTCTACCACGTGGTCTCGGCGTACTTCCGCACCGGCTCGCTGGCCAGGGGCATAGCTTTCGTCGATGAGGTCGGCCGGCTCGCCGACGGCGTGGAGCAGCACGTCACCATCGATCTGCGTCATGTCGGCGTCACGGTGTCCCTGTCGTCGCGCGACGTCGCGCTGGCCCGGCGGATCTCCGCTGCCGCGAGGGACCTGGACATCCCCGCCGACCCGAGCGCCGTGCAGCTCATCAACGTCACCCTCGACGCCCTCGTCGGCGCGGACGTGCTGCCGTTCTGGCGGGCGCTGCTGAATTACCGCCAGATCGATGACGACTATCTGGCCGACCCGGCGCGCCGAGGCCCGGGTTTCGGGGTGCAGCCAATGGATGCCCCGCGTCCACAACGCAACCGTATGCACCTTGATATCGCCGTTCCGCACGATCAGGCCGAGGCCCGCATCGCCGCCGCATTGGCCGCGGGTGGCCGGTTGGTCGCCGACGCGCACGCACCGAAGTGGTGGGTCCTGGCCGACGCCGAGGGCAACGAGGCGTGCGTCGCCACGTGGGTCGGCCGAGAATAGCGGCCGAGGCCGATATCGTCGCCGGTCGCGTCGACAGCCGTCCCGGCCATCGGACACAAGCGCACGAAATAAGGTCCCATCGGCTTGACTCGATGAACCATCGGGCTTCACTGACCTTGGCGCGACCCCGCATCTATCGAAATCGGTAAAGATGCTTGTCGTCGTCTAGAGAACTGGAGCATGCGTGTCTTCGATGAACAGAAGGAAGCTGATCGCGCTCGGCGCTGGCGCGGTCGCCGCAGTGGCGACCGGCACCGCGGCAGAGGCCACACCGTCCAGCGACGGTGCGCTCGCCGCCGCCCCGTCCGCCGCCGACCTCGCAGCCACCCTTCCTGGGGGGTTCACGAGCAGGTACGCGAACGTCAACGGAATACGGCTGCACTACGTAGCCGGCGGGCGCGGGGAGCCCCTGATCCTGCTGCACGGCTGGCCGCAGACCTGGTGGGAATACCACAAGGTGATGCCCGCGCTGGCCACCCGATACCGCGTGATCGCCGTGGACCTGCGCGGTGCCGGCGGTTCGAGCAAGCCCGCGTCCGGGTACGACAAGAAGACCATGGCGGCGGACATCGCGGCGCTGGCCGGGGCGCTGGGCTACAGCAGAGTGAACGTCGTGGGTCACGACATGGGGTCGATGGTCGCCTACAGCATGGCGGCGAACCACCCCACTGTCGTCAACAAGATCGCCATGCTGGACGTGGAACACCCGAACAGCAACTACTACGAGTTCCGGATGCTTCCGGCGCCGGGTGCTCCGTTCCACCCCTGGTGGTTCGCCTTCAATCAGGTGGCGCAGCTGCCGGAGCAGCTCCTCACCGGCCGGTCCCGCTTCCTCATCGACTGGATGTTCGACAACCTCCTGGTCAACAAGGCAGCCATCAGCGATTTCGACCGGGCCGTCTACGCCCAGGCCTACTCGACCCCGGACGCCATCCGGGGCGGAAACGGCTGGTACAAGGCGCTGGGCCAGGACATCATCGACAACGGGACGTACGCGCCGGTGACCGTGCCGGTCCTGGGCATCGCCCACAACATCTTCTACCCGAGTTTTGCGGCGACGCTCAGCCAGCAGGCCACCAACGTGCAGCTGGTACAGATCGCCAACACCGGGCACTACTTCGTGGACGAGCAGCCCCAGGTGCTCACCCAACACCTGAAGTCGTTCTTCGGCTGAGCGGGCTGAGCTGAGGTTGCGGGCGGGCGGGCGACGGTCGACAGCACCGTCGCCCACCCGACCCGCACGTATCGCCGGCGCGTCCAGGTCAGCGTCACCGCCGATTGCATTGTCGAACTGGTCAGGCGGCCAAGCAGGCGGTGTCCAACTCCTTGAGGGCGGCGTCCAGGGCCTTCTTGCTGGGCTTGGCGTCGGCGGACTTGTTGTACGCGTCACTCAGGCCCATCATCTCGTTCTGGATCTTCTCAGAGGCGGCGGTGACTGCCTCGCCGGCGCCTATCGAGTGCGCCAGGATCGCGACCGAGCCGGCGGCCCACTGGGCACTGACCGCGAAGTGCCCGGCCGGCGGGCCGATCTTCTCGGCTTTGGCGATCTTAGTCGCGTTGTCCTTGATGTCCTTCTTGATATCGGCGCAGGCCTTCACTGTTGCCGCGTCGATGGCCGCGGTGCTGGCCGCGGCGGTGCTCGGACTGCCGGTCGGGGCGGCACTCGAGGCCGCCGGAGACGACGAGGTCGCGGTGCCGTCAGAATCGGGCTGCGGATCGCAGCCGGACATCGCGATCGCGGCCGTAGCGGCCACGCTCATCAGGACGAGTCGAGTTCGGTTCATCGATGTTTCCCCCATGATCTTCATATCCGGCGCACGCTACCAGCCCGGGTCGAAGTGGTGGGATCAGTTATGTGCCGACGAGCGCCGAGCCGTGGGTCTGAGCCGCGCACGCGGTGTGTTGCCACTGTGGACGGCGCTCGATTGGTGCCACCAGTCGGCCCCGCCGTCGGTTCAGCTATGAGTCCGAATCACGACGTCGTAGCGTTCGCGGCATGCACAGCACTCTGACGGAGCGCGCCAGGTGCCTCTATGGCGACGAGTATCGAGCCACCACGCCGCGATGCAGCAATGACAACGACGAGCACTTATTCATCGAGGAACTGACCTTCGCGGACGCGGACTCGATTCTTGCCATGCTGCGCGAGCTGTGCCCACAGGTGGTCGACGGGCTGTTGCCGGTCTGGGTACGGAACCTGGCCTATCGGCTGGTCCTTCTGCAGCGTCCCGATGAGCCGGCGCTGTTGCGAGAAGCTGCGTACAACCTCTTGGCGCACGGCCCCGACTGGGATGACATCGCGGCGGACCTCACCCGCCGCGCGGAACTCCTGGAACCGAGCCCGCAGGCAGAGCATCCATGACAACAGGTGCCTTGGAGCCTACCGTGCACTCGATGATCCGACCTGCCTTCCTCGACACCGCCGAGACCGCCGCAGCCCTGTTGCGCGAACCGCTACTGGCCGAGCGGTGGTCCACACCCAGCGCGTTGGACGACTTCTCGACGGGCGGCCTGGCTCGTCATCTCGCCTATCAGGTGACCCACACGGTGACCTTCCTGGGCGCCGCCCCAGGACAGTGGGCGATCTCGGTGCTGGACCATTTCACGCGCAACACCTGGATGACGTCGGGCGTGGACAGCGCTGACAACGTGGGCATCCGGCGTCGCAGCGAGCAGGCAGCCGCGTCGACGACCGCCGCGGGCCTGGCGGACTCCGTCGATGCCGCGTTGACCGAGCTGCGGGCCGTGGTGCCAGCACAACCCATCGACCGCATCGTGGACCTCGGCGACTGGGGTCTGCGGGTGGATGATTTCCTCCTGACCCGAGTCACGGAGTTGGTCGTGCACGTCGACGACCTGGCCGTCAGTCTCAACGTGCCGACACCGTCGATTCCGGCGGCAGCGGCTGAGGCGACGATCCAACTGCTGAGTGGTCTCGCCGCCTGGCGACACGGATCCCTGGACGTGATACGCGCCCTGGCCCGGCAGGAGCGGGCGCCCACGTCAATCGCCGCTCTCTGAGTGCTTGACGCCCGCAGGCGTTGCCGAGACAGCGCACCGTCCACCGCCGCTGACAGACGCGGCGATCGTGGGCGAAGTCCGGAGGTGGTGAGACGCCCTCGCCCGGCGCTGAGCGAGCGGGGGCGCCACCGTTTGTCGCCGATGAAGGCTACTGCTCGGCGCCGACCAGGCTGGGCGAGTCGCCCTCTCCCGACACCTTCGCGCTCACCAGCGAGGTGAGCACCGAGAGCACCGCGGCACCGGACGCGATGCCACCGGCCGCCGCCCAGTCCGCCTGCCATGCGTTGAACACGACGTCGGCACCCCAGTAGAGCAACAGACCCTGCGCGGCGCTCTTCACCGCCCGCTCGGCGGTGGCCTTCCAGAACTTCGTGGTGAACATCGTGGTACCTCCAGGGGTAGGTTCATCGGACGACCCATACACCAAGAGTGCCTGGTCAGAGGCGGTTTATGCTTGCCGCGCTGTCGGGGATGGTCGGCGGGAACGGAACGCGATTCAGGCTCGCGGCGGACGTCCGGTCAAGGGGCGGCGCATGGAAGGCGCAGCCGAACGTGAAGGTGCACGGCTGCCCAAACGAGGTCCGCCGGTTACCGAGCGCGGCCACCGCCTCTTAACTGCAAAGCCAGGGGTTCAGGGATCGGGGTGTCGGCGTGTATGACGCTTTCTCGGCTGGACCAGAGAGCCGCCAGACCCAGACCGGCGACGTTCCTGGCCGCGTGGTTGCTTGTCCGCGCCGACCTGGCCTGTGGTTTGTCACAAACCAGAAGCGCGGATCGACGATCCTTCCGAAGCCACCTCGGAAGGGAGCACACCGGATGCTTATCGTCGTTCTCGGTGCGAACGGAGGAACGGGCCGTCGCCTTGTTGAGCAGGCCCTCGACGCCGGTCATGACGTACGGGCGGTCACCCGGCGGCCGCAGTCATTCCCGATCAAAGACCCTGGCCTGGAGGTGGTGGCCTCCGATGCCACAGTGGAGGTCCCGCTGGGTGGCGCGGCCGTCGTGCTGTCGACGCTCGGCACGCCGTTCACTCGACGACCGGTGACGCTCTACAGCCACAGCACCGCGACTGTCCTGAAGGCGATGCGCCGCGAGGGTGTGCGGCGGCTCGTCGTCGTCAGTTCCAGCGCCACCGAGCCGCATCACCATGCCGAGGGCGGGCTTCTGCTCAACCGCGTCATCCAGCCGCTCGTCACCGCCACGATCGGCAGGTCCACCTACGAGGACATGCGGCGGATGGAGAAGTTGGTGCGGGACAGCGACCTCGACTGGACGATCGTGCGTCCGTCGGGGCTGTTCGACAGCGACAGCGTCACCCGTTACCGCCTGACCGAGAGTCGCTCCGACGGTATCTTCACCAGCCGTGCGGATCTGGCGGCCTGTCTCCTGGACCAGGCCACCGACACCGCCTGGGTCAGGCGAGCCGTGGCCGTCACCACCAACGAGAACACTCCGACGCTGTGGGCGATGCTGCGGCGGGAAGCGTTCGGGAAGTAGCGACATGGACCACCAGCAGTGGTTCGCCGAGCAGTTGGCGCAGCACCGCCCGCATCTGCGGGCCGTCGCCTATCGACTGCTGGGCTCGCAGGCCGAGGTCGACGACGCGCTGCAGGAGGCATGGCTGCGAACGACGCGCGCGGAATCGACTGCTATCACCAACCCCGCGGCGTGGCTGACCACGCTCGTAGGGCGGGTGTGCATCGACATGCTCCGGGCCCGGCATGCGCGCCGCGAGCAGTTGAGCGCAACCTGGGAGCCGCTGGTCAGTGAGTACGGGGATCCGGAGCAAGCCAGCCTGCACACCGACGCGGTCGGCATCGCGCTGCTCGTGGTGCTCGACAGCCTCGAGCCCGCCGAACGGCTCGCGGTAGTGCTGCACGACATGTTCGGCATGCCGTTCGACGAGGTGGCCGCCGTCGTGGGACGTACACCGGCCGCCACCAGGCAGCTTGCCAGCCGAGCCCGGCGGCGACTGCGCGAGAACGCTCCGCAACCCCGGGCTGGCCTGCCTGCCCAGCGACGAGTCGTCGACGCGTTTCTGGCCGCCGCACGCGCCGGCGACTTCGACGCCCTGCTCACCCTGCTGGACCCCGACGTGGTGTTCCGCGCCGATCACGGACGCCGTGCACGGCTAGCACCGGCCCTGCTCACCGGCGCCCGTGCCGTGGCCGCCCGCGCGGCCGACGCCGGGCCACGGTTCGCGCGTCTCTGCGCCCCCGCGTTGGTACGTGGAGTCGCCGGGGTCGTCGCCCGCGACCGGCGGGGCCGGCCCGTCGCGGTCGTCGGCTTCACCATCTACGACGAACGCATCGTCGCCATCGACATGATCCTCGACCCCGACAAGCTCCGGTGATCGCCGACGGCCCTGGACGGCCATCCATTCGTGGGGCGTCACCGCGACCGGGGGCGTACGCATTGTCGCCGGTCGGGCTTGTGGGCACACCATCGCAGTGTCGTGCACCGATTGAGACTGCCACAATGTGCCGACAGAGCCGATGCGCGGGGAGAATTCATGAGCGACTGGAACGACAAGATCATCGCGGAGTTTCGCGCCAACGGGGGGCAGGTCGGTGGTCAGTTCGCCGGCGCTCCACTGCTGCTGTTGCACACGGTCGGTGCCAAGACCGGCCAGCCTCGCGTGAACCCGATGATGTACCAGTCGGTGGACGGCGGCTATGCCGTGTTCGCCTCCAAGGCTGGTGCGCCGAGCAACCCCGACTGGTACTACAACCTGCTCGCTGACCCGAAGGTCCAGGCCGAGATCGGCACGGAAAAGATCGAGTTGGTCGCTCGGGTTGCCGCAGGTGACGAACGTGAAGAGATCTGGGGCGCGCAGAAGGTCGCGTATCCGGGCTTCGCCGACTACGAGCGGAAGACCTCCCGCCAGATTCCGGTCGTCGTCCTGGAGCCAGCGCCCTAGGCAGAGACGGTACAACCCAGTTCAGATCCCACGCGGGTGTCCGTCGGCGGGGTGTGTCCCCGCCGACGGACCTCGTCGGTAGACGGCGCCTACGGTTTGTGGGCGAGGAGCCCCACGAACGTGTGATAGGTGTCGGTCTGCACCGTGGCCGGCGCGTCCGGCTCTGGGCGCCACTCGGCCAGCGGCACCAGCCCTGGCTCCAGCACCGTCAGCCCGTCGGCGAACGAGAGGATCTCCTCGTCGGTACGCCAGCGGCCGGTGCCCAGCGACTCGTTGAAGATCCGTTCGACCTCGCGGGCCTTGCGGGAGCCTTCCGGGTCCCGCTCGCCGGGGTCACGGAAGTGCGAGATCGCCACGTAGCTGCCGGAGGGCAGCGCGTCGACCAGCGCCGCCGCCACGGCCTTCGGGTCCTCGTCGTCGCCGATGTGGTGCAGGATCGCGAAGAGCAGCAGACCGATCGGCCGGTCGAAGTCGAGGAACCGGCGTACGTCCGGGTGGTTGAGGATGTCCTGCGGTTCCCGGATGTCCGCCTGGATGACCGTCGCGGTGCCCTCCGCGGCGAGCAGCGCCCGCCCGTGCGTCAGCACGATCGGGTCGTTGTCCACATAGACGACCTGAGCTTTCGGATTCTGCTCGGTGGCGACCTCGTGCACGTTGCCCTGGGTGGGTAGCCCTGATCCGATGTCGAGGAACTGGTCGATGCCCGCCTCGCTGACGAGGAAGCGAATCACCCGTCTCAGGAAGGCCCGGTTCGCCTGGCCGGCTGCCGGTCCGTCAGGTGTGATCCGCAGGGCGTGCTCGGCGACCTGTCGGTCCACCTCGAAGTTGTCCTTGCCGCCCAGGAAGAAGTCATAGACCCGGGCCACGCTGGGGACGGTGGGGTCGATGCCGGGGGGTGCCGCCTTGTCGCGGGTCACAGGCGCCTCCTATCGATGGGCATGGGCGCAGGTCGAGGTCTGCGGCCGTGCCGGCGTTTCGGCGAGTGTAACGATCGGAGGAGCTGAATTTTGCCCCGCTGGTATCGCTCCCAGTGAATCGTCGCCGCACCGGCGTATCCGTCGAGCGGCGTGGTGCCATGGGGCGGGCTGTTCACGGCCGAGGCGTGAGACATGTTGGCGATCATCGATGGGTTGCTGCATGGTCGAGGTATGACAGGTGTCCCCTCGTCCTCGCTGCTCCGCCGTCTACGGTCGGGTCTGCTGGCCGCCGTCGCGCTCTGCACGGCGGTGCTCGGCACCGCCCTGAGCGCCGTCCCGGCGGCCGAAGCGAGCACCGCTGCGCCCGGCGTGCGTCCGGGGGTCGCCCCGGCGCCCCGTGCGGCCGCGGTATCCGTGGCAGCGCCGGCGAGAACCGCGCCGCCAACGCCGACCGGGCCGTCCAGTACGCCGAGCACCTCGGCCATCCTGCCGAGTGCGCCCACGAACCTGACCGCCAGCGAGGTCCGCAGCGCGTCGGTCACCCTCACCTGGACGGCCGCCACGCCCGGCTGCTGCGCTATCGCCGGGTACGACATCACGTACTACCAGGAGTTCGGCGACATCGTCTTCAGCGCCAGCGTCGGGGCCGTCACCAGCACCACGATCACCGGCCACCTTGGGTCGGGCCAGCAGTACACGTTCCGATTGATCGCCCGGGACAGCCTCGGGCAACGCTCGAACTGGTCGGACGCGCTGACAGTGGTCACGCCGGTGACGGACACCGGCCCAGACACCACCCCGCCGAGCGCACCGCAGAACCTGACCCTCGGCGAGGTGACCGCCTCGACCGGCACGCTGTCCTGGTCGCCGTCGGCGGACAACATCGGCGTGCTCGGGTACAACGTCTACCAATTCGACGGCTGGTTCACCTCTGTCCTGGTCGCCACCGTGCCGGGAACGACGTACACGACGCCGCTACCCGCGTCGACGCCGCTGCGGAACCTGTACTACGTGCGGGCCCGGGACGCGGTGGGCAACGTGTCGATCGCGTCCAACACGGTCACGCTGCCCACGACGTCCACTCCGACGCCCCCGCCGCCCTCGACCTGCCGGGTGACGTACCGGAACCAGTCCGAGTGGCAGGGCGGGTTCGTGGCCACCGCGACAGTCCTCAACGCCGGGGCGGCGCCTGTCGACGGCTGGGTGGTCACCTTCAGCTTCCCCGGTGACCAGCAGGTCACCTCGGGTTGGAACGCCACGATCGGCCAGACCGGGTCCACCGTGACCGCTCGTAACGTCGACTGGAACCGCGTTCTCGCACCGAACGGCTCCGCGACCTTCGGCGTCCAGGGGCGGTGGGGTGTCAGCGATGCGCCGCCGACCGGCTTCGCGCTGAACGGCGCCCCCTGCACGGTGGGCTGAGGGAGTCTCGTGAGCACAGCTGCGGTCACATCCCGCCGCCGCGCCAGGGCCCTGATCGGGGCTGTCGCGGCCGGCGTCCTCACCGTCGCCACCACGCTGGGCAGCGCGCCAGCGCCGGTCTCCGCCGCGAACACGCTCACCATGCGGGGTGCTGACGTCTCCTCGTTGCAGCGCAGCCTGGATCTGGGCGCCAGGTACTACGACGCCAGCGGGGTGGCCCGCGACCCGCTGGACATCCTGAAGTCCGCCGGGGTCAACTACGTCCGACTGCGGGTCTGGAACAACCCGCTCAGCGGCTACAACAACAAGAGCGCGGTGTTGGCCCAGGCGAGGGTGGCCAGGGCCAAGGGCCTCAAGGTGCTCGTCGACTTCCACTACTCCGACACCTGGGCCGACCCCGGCAAGCAGTACAAGCCGGCCGCCTGGGCGGGCCACAGCCTGAGTCAACTGCGCACCGACGTCTACACCTTCACCTACGACATCTGTTCCAGCCTGCGGGGGCAGGGCACGCCGCCGGACAGTGTGCAGATCGGCAACGAGATCAACGTCGGGATGCTGTGGAACGAGGGAAAGGTCGTCAACAACGACTTCGCCCCGCTGGCCAGCCTGCTGAAGGAGGGCTACAACGCGACGAAGGCGTGCGGCGGCGGCATCCCGGTGATGATCCATACCGCGAACGCCGACAGCAACGCCAACGCCCGATGGTTCTACGACGGCATCCGCGCGCAGGGGGTGCAGTGGGACATCACCGCCCAGTCGTACTACTGCGTGTGGCACGGCAGCCTGGCGAACCTCTACAACACCATCGTCGACCTGCGCGGTCGCTACGGCAAGCCGGTGGTGATCGTGGAGACCGCGTACCCCTTCACCCGGAACAACGCGGACGGCGAGCCGAACGCCATCGGTGACGCGACCTGCGACGGCATCGGCGCGACCTGGTCCGGGCAGGCCCAGGAGTTCGACTGGGTCCAGAACACCGCCCGTAACGCGGGGGCCATCGGTGTCTTCTACTGGGAGCCGACCTGGTACGCCGTGCGCGGCAACGGCTGGGACCCGGCCAACATCAACGGCACCGGAAACCAGTGGGACAACATGGCCGTCTTCGACTGGTCGGGGCGGGTGAACCCGGGCGTACGGTGGATGCCCTGACCCGCGCCGGCCGTGCGGCGACGGGTCCTGGCCTCTGCCTGGACCGCTCGGGCAGCGGCCACGATCCGCCGCCGAACACCACCGGGCGGCGGGCGAGGATCAGCAGGTGCGCGGCTGCCAGCTCACCTTCGTCAGCGGTTGAGGTAGGCCGCCAGGCCACCGAGCTCCTCGCTGGCGATGAACACCGACCGTACGTTGAGGATGGCCTCCTCGACGTGGGCCGGGCAGCCCCACGCCGCGTCGCCCCACGAATCGGCGATCTTGATCTCGGCCCGCGCGGTGCACGCGTCGGCGCCGCCGAGCTGGCAGTGCTCGGGGTGCGGCGTGGCGGCCTGCGCGGTCGCCGCGGCACGCATCTGGGCGGCGAGTTCCGCGGCGACAGCGGCGCGCTGCTCGGCCTCGGCGCGCAGCTCCCGCTCCACGCGCAGCACCTTGGCCAGCTCCTCATTCGCTGACGTGGCGCGCGCCTCGGCGGCGAGTTTCGCCTGCTCGATGTGGTGCCGTTCGATGGCCAGGGCCGCGGTGCCGGCGAAGAGCCGGGTCAGGGCGAGGTCGGTGTCCTGCGGTACGCGCGGGGTGCGGTGGTACATCGCGAAGGTGCCCAACAGGCCGCCGTCACGGGCCAGGATCGGCGTCGACCAGCAGGCCGCCAACCCGGCCTGGTCGGCCAGGCCCCGGAAGTCGTCCCAGAACGGATCGGTGGCGATGTCGGTGACGATGACTGGTTCCCGCCGGTGGGCGGCGGTGCCACACGAACCCACGCCTTCGCCGGTCGCGATGCCGTCGATCGCCCGATTGTAGAAGTCGGGCAGGCTAGGGGCGGCGCCGTGGCGCAGGTGACGGGCGTCGGGATCGGCGAGCAGGACGGAGACGAGCACCTCCTGCGGTGCGAGGTTCTCGATACAGCGGGCCATCCCGTCGAGCACCTCGCTCAGGGGCGCCTGGCGGGCGATCTGCTCCAGCAGGGCTCGATGCTCGGCCATCAGTCGTTGGGCGTGCTTGACCTGCGTGGTCTCCACGCCGAGCACTCGAACCCCGGTCACGTTGCCGTCGGCGTCGCGTCGCGGCTCGACGGTGAAGTCGAAGAACGTCTCCCGTGCCTGCGGGCCGCTGCCCAGCACCACCCGGACGTCCCGGCCGGCGTAGGGCTCACCGCTGCGGAAGACCTGGTCCAGGAGAGCGACGAACCCCTGACCGACCAGGTCGGGCATCAGCTCGGCGAGCGCGACCCCGACCCGGGCCCGTTCTTCGCCGATGGTGGCGAAGAACGCCGGGCTCGTCGCCTCCACCAGGTGCGACGGACCCGCCAGCGACGCGAAGACGGCGATGGACTGCCCGAACAACGCCCGCAGATCCTCCTCGGCTGCCTGCCCTGCAGCCGCCGGACCCGCAGCAGCAGGAGACCGTTGGCCTGGTACTGCTGTCATTGTGTGGTCTCGCCTCTCGTCTGCGGATACGTGGAACGACCGACGGTGCCACCGGTCGGTGCGGGTGGCGCGGTCGGAGCGAGTTGGCCGAGGCCACCGCCGGTGCAGCGTACCCACGTGCCCAACCTTCAGGTCCTACCCACCAACCATGCACCGTAACCCGGCGTCATCCTGGCCGCCGTGTTCGTCAGCGCAGTTGACGGGGGTGCTCCGTCGGGGCGTGCCGTGGTTGCTGTTGCCAGGGATCGCCGGAGGCGCCAGCGGCGAGGTGTTGTTCGTAGCTGGCCACTTTGGCATTGATGAGTTCGAGGCAGTCGTGCAGCTGCGTGAGCTGCTCGGTGATGTAGCGCTGGTGTGCGCGGAGCAACGTGAGCCGCTCGGCCTCGTTGCCGCTGCCCTCGCGGACGAGCTGTGCCAGGCGGCTGATCGTGGTGAGCGGCATCCCGGAGGCGCGGAACTTCACGCAGTTCGCCAGCCACTCGACGTCCCAGGCGCTGTAGACGCGCCTGCCGGACTTGTCGCGCCGCACCTCGCCGGCCACCAAGCCCGCACGCTCGTAGAGCCGCAGGGTGTGCACGCTCAACCCGGTGCGCTGCGCCACCCGCCCGATGCTCAGGCCGCCGTCCGCCATGGCGTCGACCGTAACCGTTGACCTAGACCGAGGTCTAGCACCTAGCGTCCGCAGCATGACCAGCGACACCGCCCACACCGGATTCGGTGCCCACAGCACGACCGCAGACGTCCTCGCCGGAATCGAACTCGCCGGCAAGACCGCCCTCGTCACGGGCGGCTATTCCGGCCTCGGTCTCGCCACGACCCGCGCGCTCACCCGGGCCGGGGCCCGGGTCGTCGTCCCAGCTCTCCGGCCGGACGCCGCGCGGCAGGCACTCGCCGACGTACCCGGGGTCGAGGTCGACCAACTCGATCTCGCCGACCTCGCCTCCGTCCGCGCATTCGCCCTACGGTTTCTCCGCAGCCATCCCGCCCTCGACATCCTGATCGCGAACGCCGGGATCATGGCCTGCCCGGAAACCCGGGTCGGACCCGGCTGGGAAGGGCATCTCGCGATCAACCACCTCGGCCACTACGCGCTGACGAACCTGTTGTGGCCCGCGCTCACCGCCCCCGACACGGCCCGCGTCGTCTCGGTGGCGTCCGGGCGCAACCCGGCGTGGCGTGTCCGGTGGGACGACGTGCAGTTCGAGCGCGGGTACGACAAGTGGGAGGCCTACGCCCAGTCCAAGCTCGCGAACATCCTGTTCGCTCGCCACCTCGACCTGGTCGGCAGGCCGCACCGCGTCCGCGCCTTCTCCGTCAACCCCGGCTGGATACGCACCCCCCTGCAACGGCACCTCGCAGTCGAGGAGATGGTCGCGGCCGGCTGGATCGACGCCGACGGCACGCCTGCGCCGGGCCTGTTCAAGACCGTCGAGCAGGGCGCGGCGACCCAGGTCTGGGCCGCGACGTCACAGCACCTCGACGCGAGCGGCGGCGACTACTGCGCGGACTGCCGCATCACCACCGACGGCAGCCCCACGGACAGCAGCGAGGCAGCCCGCCTCTGGGCGCTGTCGGCGGACCTGACCGGCCTCGATCTCGTTGGGCGAGCCTGAGCGGTGTCGGGGCCGCGGGCTTCGGACGTCAGATCAGGGCCGCGGCGAGGACGCGGAACGCGTCGGCGGGGAACGTCGTGGCGTCACCACCGTTGAGCACCTGGATCGCCACCTCGTCGGCCCCGGCCTGGTAGTGCTCCTCCAGCCCGGCCGTCACCTTCTCGACGCTGCCCCAGGGGATCAGGGCGTCGATGAGGCGGTCGCTGCCGCCGTCGGCGAAGTCCTCGTCGGTCCAGCCGAACCGCCGCAGGTTGTTCGTGTAGTTCGGCAGTGCGAGGTAACCGCTCGCGTACTGCCGGGCGTTGGCCCGTGCGGTGTCGGCGTCCGTGTCGAGGACCACAGCGACCTCGGTGGCGAGCAGCCGGTCGGGCCCGATTGCCGCGCGGGCCTCGGCCGTGTGCTCGGCCGGAACGAAGTACGGGTGTGCCCCGACGGCACGGTCGCGGGAGAGTTCGAGCATCCTCGGGCCGAGGGCGGCCAGGATGCGTCGCTCGGGCGAGAGCCCGGCCGCGTCGAGGCCGTCCAGATACTGCACCATCCTTGAGTACGGCTTGCGATAGTCGGTGCCGCCGCTCTCCACCACGACGGCGTGGCTGGCGCCCAGACCGAGCAGGAACCGGCCGGGATGCACCCGCTCCGCGTCCTCGGCGAACGCCGCCGCCTCGGCCGGCGACGAGTGCCAGATGCTCAGGATCCCGGTAGCGACCCCGATGCGGCTCGTCCCGTCCAGCAGCTCCCGGAAGCGGGGGGCGACGTTCTCGCCGAAACCGCCGGAGAACCAGATCCGTGAATAACCGAGATCCTCCAACTCGAGCGCGGCATCGATGGCCGCACCCTTGCTCTCGCTGGCCAGGAAGAACGGTTGCCACACGCTGACGAGTCGTTGTGCCATGCCACCAGCCTAAGACCCGCCGGCCGCTGACGGCGCGATGTGGTCACCGCAACACTTGAGCACCGCAACCAACCCCTTGCGCGGAGGCTGGACGGCGATGGTCGAGGCTGGGCCGAATCCGCTCACAGGGTGAACCTCCCGGACGCCGCTCCGTAGTAGGGGGCCGAGACGGAAGGATGGCGATGGTGCGAGGGGCGTGGAGGGCAGCGGTGTTGATGCGGCAGGCGCTGGCGATGGTGCTGCTGACGGTCGGGATTGTGCTGTTCGCCCCGGCGGTGCCGGCGGTGGCGGTGCCCGACGAGACAGGCAGGTACTACGTGGTCGGACCGCCGGTCAACGGCCAGCGGGAGTACCTCTACGACATCGCGCTGCGCACCCTTGGCAACGGCAACAGGTTCCGGGAGATCACCCAACTCAACATCGGGAGGAAACAGCCCGACGGCGGCACCTTCACCGACGGCGTCGAGTTGCGACCCGGGTGGCTCCTCGTGCTGCCCCGCGACGCCAAGGGCTCCAGGGTACGAACCGGGGCCCTGCCACCGATCGTCGCCAACTCGGCACCGCCCAGCCGGAGCGCTGCCGCGCCCACGCCCAGTGTCACACCACCCAGGCCCAGTGTCACACCACCCAGCCCCAGCACCACGGCAGCCAGGCCGAGCGCCGCCACGTCGAGCGCTGCCGCCCGGTCACCGACGGCGGCGGCCACTGTGGAGGGTCAACGTCCCTCCGGCTCCAGCGCGTCCGACGCGGGTCGGTACGCGCCCATCCTGATCAGGGGTGGTGCCGGCCTCCTCGCGGCGGTGTTCGCCGTGATCGCCGTGCTGATGCTGCGCCGGGGCGGGTACCGGCTGCGCGCCGTCGCCCTCGACGACACCGGCCCGTGGCCACCGGAGCGGCACCACACCCCGACCCCCGCCGAGATCGCCGCGCACACGGCGGACGCCGCAGCGATGGCCCCGTACCCCTCCCGGCCCGCGCCGCCGACTGGTTTCCCGCCGCCGTCTCCACCAGGAGCGATGCCACGACCCCGCCCGCCGTCGGATCCGCCGCCGCTGGCCCCGCCTCCGTCGGCCCCGCCGCCGCTGCCCCCGCCACCGTCGGGTCCGCCGCCGCAAGCCGTGTCGCCACCGGCTGCGGTGGAGTCGCGGCCCACGTCGCCGCCGCCGGCTCCGGTCGAACCGCCACCGGTGTCGGTGGAGTCGCGACCGGCGGTTCCGGCCCCGGGCGAGGTGCCGTACCTGCGGACCGACCTGCTCAGCGAGGAAGGCCCGGTGCACGTCCGGCTGGTCGGTGTCGCGAGTCGTCGGGAGTCACCCCCCTACGCGTGGCTCGCGCCGACTGAGCCGGCGCCCCCGGCGACAGTGCCATTGGTGCTGGGCACGCGGGGCCCGTGGCGGTTGCATGTGGACCTTGGTCAGGCCCCCGACGTCCTCACTCTCGTCGGCGCGCTCGACGTCTGCCAGCGGCTGGCCGCAGCACTCGCCCGGCGGCTCGACGCCGACGGAGTCGGGGTCGCCGTGGTCGGCGACGCGCTCGGTGCGGTGGACCTGGACGGCTACCAGACGCTCACCGGTCTACCTGCCCCGTCGACCGCCGCCGCGGAGCTGCCGGATCCGTGCGTGATCTTCACGGCCGGGCTGCCGGCCGGCGCGGCGGACACCGTACGCGGACTCGCCGCCGCGACCGGCGGGCGCTGCGTGCCGGTGGTGGTGGGTCCGGTTCCCGGCGGCCGGTGGTCGGTTCAGGTGGGGACCGAGGACTGAACGTGGGTGAGGACGGCGGGAAGTGGCCCGACAGGCGTACCCGGTACCTGTCGCCAGACGTTGTCCTGGGCCAGGTAGGCGCGTCGGACCTGGACACGTTCGTACGAGCGGCTGCCCACGATCAGCTCCACCCCGGCGGCCCGGAGCCGATCCGCCTGGTGGCGCACCCGGGCGAGCGGCGCGAGCATCTCGGCTGTCGACGTGACGTTGATCGTGCGGCCACGCGGCACCCGGACTTCCAGCATGAGCCGGCCGGGTCGGGCCGGCGGAGCCTTCCGGTAGAGCCGCACCCAGCCGCGCGGAAGGCGACGACCGGTTGCCGGTACGAGGGCGTAGGCCCGACGGCTGCCCGTGGTGGGCCAGCGGCGGACGTCGTTGGGCAGGCCGGCGGTCGTCCGGGCCCGCGAGGAACAGTGGATGCGCAGCGACCCGTTCCCGCACTCGGCGGTCGGGAGGAGCCGACCGAAGCGGTACGTGCGGAAACCGCCGAGCGGGGACACCCGGTCCAGTCGGGCCGCCGGCAGCAGATAGGCGTCGTTGACTCCGCGCAGATGCTGGAGACGTGCGGGTATGTGCGAGCGGAGGGTCCCCATCGGAATGGCGCCTCCGGGTGCGACGCGTACCCGCAGCAGGTGGCTGTCGTCCGGCACCGTACCCGGGTCCAGAACGGCGATCAGGAACAGTTCCGCGCTCGGAATCCCGTCGGCGACCGCGCTGGCCGCTTCCACCGGGCAGACGACGAACGCCTCGAACTCCTCGGCGTTGACCTGCTGCCCGGGCGGCAGCCACGCCGGGCCGTACCCCGGTGCCCGGCGACCCTCGGCGGTCACTGTGGGGCGGGGGAGGGCCGTGGCCGGCACCGTGACCGGCTCCTGGTCGGAGTCGCGCCGGCCGGTCGGTGCTGGCACCGGGGACACCGCGAGGTGCGGGGACACCGTGATGCCGGGGCGGTCCAGTGCCGGCACGAGAAGACCGTCCGGTGTCGCGCGCAGCGCCAGCGTGCCGGCGGCGGACCTCGGCCGGTACGCCTGCCACTCGACGGGGCTGCCGGCTGGGTCGCGCGCGCGGAGGTCGCTGTCACCGTCGACCAGTTCGGCGCTGCCACCGGGCGGTGGCGTCCAGACCGTGGCGCCGGTGCGCTCGGCGAACTCCTGCGTCTGCGCGGCGAGCCCGCGCTGCTCCTCCGGATCGGAGGGCCAGGTCAACCAGAGCCGCAGGTCACTGCCGTAGAGCGGCAGGTCGCCGAGGAGAGCGGCGAGTTGTTCGCCTCCGTGCACCTGCTGCGTCCCGCCGTAGTCGCCGACGAGGAAGCCCGCCGCCCGTGCCGTCACCGCGACGGTGACCAGGCCGCCCGAGGTGGCGGTGAGCCGGTGTGCGGTGGCGCGGCGGGTCACGAAGTCGGCCCGGGTGGCGAGGGCCAGCCCGGCGGGCAGCGGGAGGCCGACCACGCCGGTCCGGGGACGCACGACGCCCCGGTCCACGGCGAACCATCCGGGCAGGGGAGTGGCCAGGTCAGGTGGTTGGATCACCATCCAGTCAAGCGGGCGGCGGGTGACCCGGTCCAGCGGGACCGCGTGGAGGGGACCGGTCGCCGCGTCCCCCCGCCCCCGGTGCCGGATCTCGGCCCCGTCCGGGCTGACCAGTACGTCATGGCCGAGCAGCCCGGCGACCTCGCTGAACAGGTCCAGGTTGCGGGCGCCGTCACCGGCCAGGATGCGGACGTCGTCAGCGGGCTCGCCGGAGCGTCGGACCAGGTCGGCGATGCCGCGCGCGGTGAGGGTGATGCTGGGTTCCGCCGGTACCACCAGCCCGCCCCGGGGACCGGACTCCAACCACAGGTCGAACAGGCCGGCGACCCGCAGGTGCCTCCGCAGGTCGAACCGGCTGGTGGTCGGCAGGTCGTCGACGCCCGCCTCGATGGTCCTCGTCGCCGGGTTCATGCGTTCACCTCCGTCCATCCGTTCCGCCTCGGTACGCGTCGGTGCGCGGCTGCCGACCGGTGATCCACCGCTCTGGGCGGTCTCGGTACCCTCGGTCCGTCCACACCAGATCTGCTCACTCCACGCGGGTGATGGAACTCAGGTTCAGATTGATTTGAACGAACTGGGCGCTGATCCGCAATAGATGGTGACCGCCGGGCCGATCGGCCGCGGCGACTGAAGGAGGACACCAGTGCTGGCGAAGCGCCCAACCCTTGTTCGCCTGATCGCGGTCGTGGCGACGGTCTGTTGCGTGATCGTGTCGACGGCGGGGACGTCGGCGGGCCGGGCACCGACGCCGGACCCGCAGGCGTATGTCAAGTACTACGTGGTTGCGGCCGAGCACCAGGGCCAGCCGGAGAACCTGACCGAGATCGCCACTCGATTCCTCGGCAGCGGTGAACGGTCCGCGGAGATCTACAACCTGAACGCGGGACGTGTCCAGGCGGACGGGGCGGGCCTCACCGATCCGGCCCGGCTCAATCGCGGCTGGCGGCTGGTGCTGCCGTGGGACGCGGCCGGGGAGGGAGTGCAGTACGGTCAGCTCCCGCCCGCCCCGAAGCCCACCCGGACGCCGCCGAAACCTCCGTCGACCGCGTCGCCGTCCCCGAAGCCCGACCCCAGCACGTCGCCGGGTGGGCCGTCGGCCGGCGGCGGCACGACTCCCGGCTGTACCGCCACCGCCGCGTCGAGCAGCCGATCCAACTGGGCGCAGCTGCGGATGGCCGCCGACGGCGCCTGGGACCTGAGCCGGGGCAACGGCGTCATGGTCGCGGTGATCGACTCCGGGGTGGACGGCAAGCTGCCGCAGCTCAGTGGCCGGGTTGCCGTTGGTGCGGACGTCACTGTCGGCAACGGGCGCGGTGACACCGACTGCCTGGGTACCGGCACCGCGATGGCCGCCATCATCGCCGCCAGTGCCAGCGACGGCAAGACCCCGGTCGGCATCGCACCCGACGCCACGATCCTTCCCGTCCGGATGGTCACGAACTCGGCGAGCAGCCGGGCCATGGACGCCGCGAACGCCATCGAGGTGGCGGTCAGCGCCGGCGCCTCGGTCGTCGCGTTGGGCTCCCACGTCGACCTGGGTGATCCCACGGTGGCGGCCTCGGTCACCACTGCCTTGAACCACGACGTGGTCGTGGTGGCGGGGGCACCGACGAAACCCGTGGCGGTGCCAGCGGCGGCGGAGCGCTCCGCGACCGGCGCCCTGCTGCTGGCCGGTGGTGTCGGTGCCGACGGCCAGCTCGCCGAGGAGTACCAGCCGAAGACGGTGGAGGTCGTCGCTCCCGGTATCGACGTGGCGAGCCTCGGAACCAGCGGCGACGGTGTGCTGAGCAACACCGGCACGCGGTTCGCTGTGGCGTTCGTGGCCGGTCAGGCGGCGCTCGTCCGGGCGGCCTACCCGGACCTGACCGCCGTGCAGGTCAAGGAGCGTATCCGGAGCACTGCCGACGCGGTGGAGAACGGCAACACCGACGCCCGCTACGGCACCGGAATGATCAATCCAGCGGCCTCCGTGGCCAAGCAACTCGGCGACGAGCGGCCGGTGGCCGGCGCCCAGGGTCGTGAGGGCGGCGGTGGTACCGCGATCGCCGTCCTTCTCGGTCTCGGTCTCGTCGCCGCCGGCGGGCTCGTCTTCGCGATCCGCTTCCGCCGCCGCGCGAACTCGCGGTAGCGGGCGGTCGCTGCCGCCGAGGCGACGACGCGGGTACGCGGACACTCCGCGTACCCGCGTCGGCGCTACCGCCAGGACCAGATCTGCTCGCGGTTCTCCACGAACGTCCAGATGAGCAGTGGCTTGTTCGGCACGTTGACGTTCGCGTCCAGCGCCCTGCGGATGTGGAGGTTGAGAACGCCACCCTTGTCGTTCATCCGCCACACCTGGGTCGGGCTTCCGTTGCAGGTGGCGGCCAGGACGGCTGTCCCGTCCCCGGTGGAGCCCACGGCCGTGTCCATGCACAGGCCGGAGGCGCGGAACGTTCCGTCGGCGAGGACGACCCACCACTGGGTCGGGTCGTCGTTGTCGCAGGTCTGCAGGGTCAGCCGGGTCCCCGGACCGGCCGTGCCGGTGCTGACGCAGAGCTTGGACATCGGGTGGTAGAGCTGCTTGGCGCCGGTGGGGCGGACGGGCGGCTCGGCCGGTGTCGGCGGGGCCGGCGGGTCACCGGCCTCCGGCGTCGGCGTGCCCGGTGCGGCGGGCGTCGGCGTGACCGGCGTGGCTGACGGCGGCACTGCCGGCGGTGGGGGCGTCCTGGTGCCGATCACCAGCCGCCCGTCGAGCGCGTAGAAGTCGGTGAGTGACTTCACCGACTTCAGGAACGCCTTGGTGGTGCCGTCGAGGACGCCGCCGCTCTGCCGTACCGCCGTCGGGCCGTTGCGGTAGGCGGCCAGCGCGAGCAGGTAGGGGTCCCCCTCCAGGGCGGACAGTTCTCCGGACATCGCGCACATCGCGGCCCCGGTGGCAGGGATCGCGACGGCCGGATCCCAGGCGGAGGCGTCGCTCGGCCCGTACGCCTGCCACACCTCGGGAAGGAACTGGGCGATTCCGCGTTGACCGGCGGACCCGAGCAGGTTCGGGTCGAATCCGGAGAGCGCCATCAGCTGCGCCGCGACCGCCGGGGGAGTCACCCCCTGGCAGACGGAACCCGCCTGGACGATCAGGTCGACGTACCCAGCCGGGACACCCTTGCCGTCGGTCGTCGGCCCGGTCGGCGCGGGAGCGCCGGGCCCGCCGAACTGGGACCGCTTTCCGTAGTACGCGGCGTAGCCGCTGACCTCGTCGACGTAGTCGACAGCGTCCGGGGGAACCCCCTTGGCCAAGGTGACCGACTCCAGGCCGCTGTGGAAGGCGGCGACCGACAGCCGCCACGGGTCACCGGTGACGGTGGCGAGCCGCAGCTTGCCGCTGTAGTCGCACACCTGGTGGGCGAGCGCGACGATGTTCGCGGCGGTGTCGGAGCGTTCCGCGTCGGGCCACGGCTTCCACAGCTTCCAGTCCTGGTTGTCGAGCCCGGCGATGCCCGTACCGCCGGAGGCGGTGTCGGTCGCCCTCGTTGCCAGTTCCGACTCGGCCATCAGCTGCCCGGCGAGCCGGGCGGGCGTGAGCATCGGGCAGGAACGGGCCGCGGCCACGATGGCCGCCAGGTGCTCGTCGGAGACCGCTCCGCCGATCAGCTGGTCGCGGGCCGAGGCGACGCCCCAGCCGATCGCGGCGATGGCGGCGAAGACGACGGCCAGGCCAGCGGCGGCGGCCGCCACGACTCGGCGCGGCGCCCGGCTGAACCAGGGCCGGATGGTGCGGGGATCGGTTGTCACGGGCCATCCCTTTCGGCGTGGCGACATCACTCTCGTGACGGATCTGCTGCCGCATATGTTCACCGCACGACCACGAATCCATCAAATTTTGTCTCGCCGGTCATTGAACCGGCGGGTGGTCCGCGCCGTGGACGCGACTGTCTCCGGCGGTGCGGCGCTCCGATGCGCCCTGCCGTTCCATGCCGATCGATGGAGGTGGGTTCTTTGCTGACCAGACGAAAGATACTGGGGATGGGTTTCGCCGGGGCTGCGGTGGTCGGTGTGCCGCTGGTGGCGACACCGTTGCTGGCGCGAGCCAGGGCCGAGGGCGGACTGCCGTTGACAGTGGTGAACAGTACCGGCCGCTATCCGAACTCATCGATCCACATGTACATCACCGGCTACCACCCGGTCACCAGGGAGATGGGCTACGTCACGAGCCCGGGGACGTTCACCCCGGCCTCGTACGCGGACAACGGCGCTGACGGCCTGGACATCGCCATTCCGCTCGCGGGCGAGGGAGCGACCTCGTTCGTCCTCCCGATGCTCGACGGCGGCCGGGTCTACTTCTCCATCGACGGGCGGCTGCGGTTCAGCGTCGTCGACGGCGGCGGGCGGCCGATGTTGCAGGAGCCGGCCGGCGCGGTGGAGAGCGACCCGAACTTCGGGGTGCTCTGGGACTTCTGGGAGTTCACCTACAACCCGAACGGCATGCACTGCAACACCACGATGGTGGACATGTTCAGCATCCCGATCTCGACCCGGCTGGTCGGCGCGGGGGAGCACACCGCCGGAAAGCTCACCGACGGCGGCCGGGACGCGATCTTCGCGGAGGTGGCACGGCAGCCCGGGTACGAGCGCCTGATCATCGGTGACGGGCTGCGCGTCATAGCGCCGGGGCACGGCATCGTAGCCGGTCGCTTCTCACCCACCTACTTCGACGGGTACATCGCCGAGATGTGGAATCGCTACCGCGGGGCCGACCTGCGGGTCTCCAACGAGTTCGGCGGCTTCACCGGTCGGGTGCAGGACGACGGGAGGATGCACTTCGACGGTGGAATCGGGGCGTTCGACCGTCCGTCGACGATGGACGTCTTCATGTGCAACGGCACGTTCAGCAGGCCGAACGACGCGGGTGGGAAGGTGGCAGCCGCGCTGGCGGCCGGGTTCAACAGGTCGGTGCTGGACCGGCCGTACCAGCCCGTCGACGATCGGGCGGCCTTCTACCAGCACCCGGTGACCAACCACTACTCCCGGATCCTGCACAACCACTCCGCGAACGGCCGGGTGTACGGCTTCCCCTACGACGACATCGTCGGCGACGCGTCGTACATCCAGGACCCGGCCCCGCGGGAGGTGACGATCACCCTCACGCCGTTCGCCGGTGGCGAGGCGTCGTACCCGATCGCGCAGCCGCCGCCGGTGGCCCAGGCGACGGTGGCGGCCGGCGCCGTCGTCGGTCAGGTCCGCCTCGCGGACCAGGAGATTCCCGCAGCCGGCTTCGACAGTGGGTACGGCGTGCGCCGTGAGTCGTGCAGTGAGGGTGGCGAGAACGTCTGCGCCGTCGCCAACGGCGACTGGGTCGCCTACCGCGGGGTCGAGTTCGGTGACCAGCCGATGACGCAGTTCATCGTCCGGGTCGCCTGTGGTGCCGAGCTGGGCCTGTCCGGGTTGGTCCAGGTGCGCCTGGACAGCGAGACGAGTCCGCCGATCGGGTCGATCGCGGTGGCCAGCACCGGTGGCTGGCAGCGGTGGTTGACCATTCCGGGGAACATGTCGCCGGTGACCGGCCGGCACGACGTGTTCCTCACCTTCGCCAGCGGGCAGCCGCAGGAGTACCTGAACGTCCGGTGGCTGCGCTTCGCACGATGATCCCGTCAGCCTGCACTGTGGACGCCCACTATCGACCACTCGTCATCAACCGTCCTGTGGCCGAAACATACCGATCGGCCGGTGCGGCTATCCTCCCCGGAGAGCGCCCGGTCGAAGACGGGCGAGGCGTTGGTGCGGTCGTGCGGGTCCATCCCGTACGTCAGGGGAGGCGGTCTGTGTCGGCGGTGCACAACGAAGCGTCCGGTCCGTGGGCTGCGGACTCCGCCGCCAGTGGTCCCTCCGCCGCCGAAGCCCTCATGCGGCAGATCTTCGACGAGCATCGGGCCCCGCTGCTGCGGTTCCTCACCCGGCTCGTCCTCGGCCAGCGGGAGTTGGCCGAGGATCTGGTGCAGGAGACGTTCCTGCGGACCTGGCGGAACCTCGACACGCTCGCCGCCGACCCGCAGAGGATCGCCCCGTGGTTGTACACCGTCGCCCGGCACGTGGCCATCGACGCGATCCGGTCGCGGCAGGCGCGTCCGCAGGAGGTCAACCTGCCCGACCTGAACCGGGTCTCCTCGGCCGAGGACGTGATGGATCGGGTCGTCAGCGCCCACACGGTGCAGGTGGCCTTGAAGCAGATCAGTCCGGAACACCGTCAGGTGCTGATCGAGATGTACTACAAGGGGGCGTCGATCGCCGAGGCGGCGGAGCGGCTGGGGATACCCGAAGGTACGGTAAAATCCCGGACGTACTATGCGGTTCGCGCGCTGCACGCGGCGATCGGCTCGACGGAGTCGTCGTGATCCCGGCCCGGCCGTCCCGAACCCGGCCGGTCGGCAGGCGAGCAGGCCGTGCCGAGGTTCCACCACGGGGCGCGGTGTCGACGCGTTGAGGAGAAGCTTGATGGGTGCAGGCGGTGAGCACGCCACGGAGGAGCAGTCCAGGCTGGCTCTCTACCTGCTCGGTGCCCTCGACGAGGCCGAGCGTGTGTCGTTCGAGAAGCATCTCGCCGGGTGCTGGCAGTGCTTGAGTGAAGCGACCGAGATCGGAGCCTCGACGAGCGGCCTGGTCGGTCTGGCGGACGTCGACTGGGAGCTTCCGCCCGAGGCCACCCCACGGCCGGCCGCTGACCCGGCGGACACCTCCGGGACGCCGACGGCTGCCGAGGCGGTCGTGCCGACGGCTGACGCTGACCGGCAGACGACCACCGTGACGCCGGAGACCGACCTCCCGGCGGGTGGCGGCGTACCGCCGGATCCGGAGCCGAGCCCCGCTGACCGGCCGGGTCGCGGCCCAGCCGGGTCGGTGCGACCGACCGACGCGCGTCCCGGCGGGGACCGGGCGGCCGGTGCCCGCCCGCAGCGCGGCCCGACCACCGATCGCAGTGGCCCACGTCGGCGTCGATGGCGCGTCTGGGGCGGCGCTGCCGCAGTGGTCCTCGGGCTGGCCCTCGCCGGTGGTGCCATCACCGCCAACATCCTGGGCGGCACCGACGAGCCGGTGCTGACCGCCAGCGGCGAAGCGCCCGGCTACGGCGCGAGCCTCTCCGTCTCGATCACCGCCGACGACCGCGGCCGCTCCACCATCCGGATCACCGTCACCGGTCTGCGCCCGGGCATCCACTACCGGCTCTTCGCGGTGACCCGCGACGGGGCCACCCACACGGTACGAGACTGGATGGCGTCGAACGGCCCCCAGGAGGTGACCGGCGAGACGTCGTTGCCCGTCGAGGAACTGGCCTTCGTCACCGTCGGGACCAGCGACGGCACCGGCATCGTCACCGCCCCGATCATCCGGGGCGCCGGCTCTCCTCGCTGACCGAGGCGCACCCCGGCGGCTTCACGAGGTGAACCTTCGCGAGGGGTGAACCGTAGTGCCCCGGACAGCAGGATCCGAGGCGCACCGGAGGTACCACAATGGCCGAGGTGACCGGGACCGAACCGGACCGCGAGCCCACTCGTTCCGCTACGCGATCATTGCCTCCGACGGACGTCGACGTGGAGACGCTCGCGCTGCTGACCATCGGCAACGACCTGGCAGAACTCCTGGCCAGACGAGACCGTGCTGGTCAGACACCTTCGACGGACGAGGTCGAGGCGGCCAAGTTCGTCAGGGACCGCCTGGCACGTCTCCCGCAGGAGACGCCTGCGCGGTCGGCCTCGGATGGTCCATCCAGAACGCCGACGACCTCGGATTCCGCCGCGGCGGCGACCATCCAGTGGCAGGACGAGTTCCTCAACCTGCTCGTCCGCGCCGCCCGGAAGGTGAAGCGCTGGCTGTTCGAGGCCGATAAACCGTCCACACCGGACGTGCCGGACCTGAGCGGGCTGGGCGACCTTCGCGACCGGACGAATCTCCGGTTGCGCGAGTTGCTCAACCAGAGCCCTGCCCTGCTGAGGCTCTCGTCGAACAGGCAGCTCGACGGTGTGGCGCGGCACCTCACGCGGCACGGTGTCGGCGGCACCGACCACTCCCGGGGCGGTCGCCCGACGAATCCCTTCCACGGCGTCAGCAACGAGCACTCCGTTCGGCGCGGGCGCGTGGGTGCACTTCCACCACCGGAGACGAGCGGTTCCGGGCAGGTACATCTCCAGCAGTCGCGGCCAAGGTCGCCGCGACGCTGACCGCGCACCCCTCGACGAGGGTCGGCCAGAGTCAGCTCGGGCTGGCGGACGGGAACGACGGCGGTGGTCCGCCGAGGCCCTGGTACTTGCCGAAGCGGGCCCGGACCTTCGCCACGTACCCCTGGGCCTCGGCGGTGGCGGGAATGCCGCCGGCGTCGCGTACCGCGTCCATGCCCTGGTCGTACGCGACGAGCGCCAGGTCGAGCGGGTTGCCGATCGCCCTGTCACTGTCGACGAGCCCCTGTGCCTCGTCCGCCAGGGCACAGAGATGCCTGGCCTGCGCCATGATCGAGTCTTTCTGGTCGAGGGCTGACGTCTTGTCGTTCTTGTCAGTGTCCTGGCCATGCCTGTCGAAGACGGCGGGTGGCAGTTGCGAGATGCCCAGCTCACCGTCCGCGCCGACCTTGGCGCCGTCCCAGTCCGACTCGACCTCGATCTGCGCCGCGATCACGATCGGGCCGATCGAGGTGCAGACGGCGCCCGCGTCCTCGATCGTGTCGGCCAGCGACGCCGGCACCTGGGTCCGGTCCAGGGTGCCCTTGCCGTCCCCCTCGAAGGCGGCCACCGACTCGTCGGCCCGGTCCCAGGCATCGGAACTGTCGCTGCTGTCGAGGCCGGTGAAGAAGATGATCAACACGATCAGCGGGAACAGCAGGACGCCGAGCCCGCCGATGATGAGCACCGCCCCGGCGACGACGACGGCGGCCACCGGGCTCATCAGACAGGTGGTGGCAGTGGCGATCGCCGCACCGACCAGGACCGCGTAGCTCTTCTGCGAACCGCCGTCCTTCTTGCTCGCGCCGCTCATCTCGTCTCCCTGACGTCGTCTGGTGCATCGGAAAAATGTCGAACCCGCCTTGAACCAGGGGCAGGGGCCCCCCGTAGAGGCGTCCGTCATCGGCCCGGGGTAGCCGGTCCAACGGGACGACGCAGCGTGCGGTTCAACGCCGGCGGCCCAGATTCCCGCCGGACCGGTGACATCGAAAGCGAAAAGCGATGCGGACAGGACGAGGGTGGTGATTCGGATGGGCGTTCCATCGGCGGTCGGTACGGCACCACGCGTACCGCCGGGACCGGCCGGTCCTCCGGCGGCCTACGGCGGTCTCGCGGGCCCCCGGCCGGCTCTCTCCGAGCAGGGCACCGGGTGGATCGCGGCGCACGGCGGTGCCGGGACCACCACCCTCACCCGGATGCTGGGCGGAACCGACCTGGGCTGCCGCTGGCCGGACGCCGCGCTCGGGGAACCGGCGACGGTGATGCTCGTGGCACGCACCAACGCCGAGGGCATGGGTGCCGCCGGACGGGCGCTGAACGCGCTGCGCGAGGGCCGTCACCCGGCCGGTATGCGGCTGGCCGGCCTGGTGCTGGTGGCGGACGCGCCCGGCCGGCTCCCTGTTCCGCTCGCGCGCCGGATCCGGGTGCTGCGGTCGATCGCCCCGGTGCACCGGGTGCCGTGGATGCCCACCTGGCGACTGGGGATCCCGCCCAGGCAGGTGCCGAAGGAACTGTCCGGCCTGGCCGGTGTCGTCGGCGCCGGCCGTGACCGATTCGGAGGCACCAGGTGATGGACGTCGCCGGTCCGTCGTACCCCGTCCGGATCGGACCGGCCTGGTCGCGGGTCGTGCTTGCCCCGCAGCGGGATCCGATGCCGTCGGTGGCGCCGCTGCCGCAGTACGACCCGATGCGCAGCGGCGGCCTGGAACCCCTGATCAATCTGCTCGCCTGGGGCCTGACCGCCACGAGCGTCGCCGGACTGATGATCGTCGGCATCCTGATGGCGCTCCAGCTGAATCGCGGCACTCCGGGCGAGGAGAGCCAACACTTCCGCGGGTTCACGACAGTCATGTTCGCCTGCATCCTCGGCGCCGCTGCCGGGCCGCTGGTGACCTGGTTCGGCGACCTCGGGCTGTGAGCAGAGGACCCCGCCGGTTTTCCCACCCGGTTCGTGTGAACCGGGCCCCCACCCCAGTCAGTCACCCCGGTGGCTACCGCTCCAAGGAGATGATCCCGTGCACCTGATGGACCTTCCGTACGCAGTCGCCGCCTCCGTCCTCCAGCGTGACGACCCGACGCCTTCCCCCGGGGGCGTCTTCAAGCCCAGCCCGAGCGCGCCGGGCGACCTCGAAACTCTGGTGAACAAACTGCTGGGCCTGCTCGCCTGGGGTGGAACCGCCGCCGGGGTCGCCGGAGTGCTGATCACCGGAACGATGATGGCCGTCTCCATGAAACGGGGCGAGAGTTCCGAGCACATGTCCCGGCTCGGGATGGTCCTCGGCGGCTGCATCCTGGTCTCCGCCGCCGGCCCGCTCGCCGACTTCTTCGTCTGACCGCTCAGCGACCGGCAGGTGGGAGGCGCGGCATGTTCGGCAACAGCAGACGGCACGACGGTGAGGATCCGCCGTTCTGGCGGCAGCAGGGGTGGATCCTCTCGGTCGCCTTCATCGTGGGTTCCGCGCTGCTCGCCCTGGCCATCGGGCTGACCGGTGGTGGCGGGGCGTCGCCGCGCGCGACCGTCGGGGGTGCGACGGTGCCGGAGTGCCCCGGCGGGGTGCCGTTGTCGCCGACGTCGACAGTTCCTCCCGACGACCTGACCTGGCTGGTGCTGGAGACCGGGAAGCGCGTTCCGGTCTCCGCGAGCATCGGCCCGAGACACAGCGACGGCCAGGTGCTGCGGTGCTTCGCGCACACCCCGATGGGGGCGGTGCTGGCCGCGCACGTGGTGCCGACGCAGCTCGGCGAGCGCGGCTGGCGCGCCACTGTGGACCAGCAGGTGATCGCCGGGACCGGCCGGGAGGTCCTGGCGGGACGCCTGGACTTCGCCACCCCCGGCGTCGGCGGAAGCCACGGCGCCTATGTCGGCTACACGGTCGTGCGGTACACGCCGGAGGCCGCGCTGGTGCGGTTGCTCGTCAAGACCACAGCCGGGCAGCACGTCGCGACGGTAGTGGACGTGCGCTGGGATGCCGGCGACTGGAAGGTCCAGCCGTCCCGGGTCGGCGAGGTGCGTACGCCTTCCGAATCGGTCCTCGGAAACGCCGGTTTCACCATGTGGACGAAGTGAGGGGGCGACGACATGGACTGTGTTCCCGGAGACGCGCTCGACGGCGGCGGTACGGGCTTCTTCGACTTTCTCGGCGACCCGATCGGGACGCTCATGCGGATCGTGGCGAACATCATCCTCGCGGGTGCGATCGCCATCTTCGGCGAACTCAGCGAGTCGGTGCCGACCCTCGGCCCCGGCTTCAGTGAGACGAGCGCGGGTGTCCCGGGGCAGATCAGCGACCAGGTCGAGTGGATCGTCACCTACCTGGCGATCGGATCGGTGCTCTTCGCCGCCGCCAAGATGGCGCTCGACCGGCGGGGCGAAGCCGGCAAGGTGGCCATCCAGGGCTTCCTCCGGGTGATCCTGGTGGCGGGCGCCGGTACGTACATCGCCGCCAACGCCGTGAAGCTCTCCGACGACTACTCCGACCACCTCTACAAGAGTGCGGCGCTCAATCTCGTCAAGAGCGTCCCGTGCATCGGCCTGGGCACCACCCTGGAGGCTTTCCTCCTGCTGTTCCTCGCCTTCCTGCTGCTGCTGTCGGCGATCGTGCACGTCCTGATGCTCTACATCAGGCTGGGTGTGGTCACCATGCTGCTCGGCACGCTGCCGATGGCGGCCGCCGCGTCCATGACGAACTGGGGCACCGGGTGGTGGCGCAAACACATCGGCTGGTTGATCGCCTGGCTCATCTACAAACCGGCAGTCGGTCTGATCATGTTCTCGGGTTCCGCGATGATCAGCGAAGGCAACCGGACCAGCCTGACCCACATGCGCATCGCCGGCGTCGGCGTGCTGCTGCTGTCCGCCATCGCGATGCCCGCCCTACTCAAGATCATTGTGCCGGCCACGGCGGCACTCGGGACCAGCGACCCGTCCGGCGCCGCTGCGTCCTCCGCTGTGGGCGGGGTCGCGTCCGGGGCGAAGAAGGTCGCCGGTGCCGCGATGTCCTACAACGGTGGCGGCGCTCCGTCCGGCGCGCGCGGCCCCGGGTCCTCCCAGGGCGGAGGCGGAGGACGAGGCCCGTCCGGTGGCCAGGGTGCCGGCGGAGCCACCGGGCCGGCAGGTGGCCAGGGTCAGGCGGGTAGCGGGAGCGCGTCGGGCAGCGGCACGAGCACGGGGACCAGCGCGGTCCGGGCGGCGGGCGTCGTCGCCGGAGCCGCCACCGACGCGGCCGTCCGCGTCGGCCGGCACGGCAGGACCATCCTGACCGGCTCCGTGGACGGCGCCGACGGCAACGCGGGCCACAACAACTGAAGGCCCCGGCGGCGGTCGGGGCACCGCGCACCGGAACCCCCGCTGATCGGGGCAGGACCCGGTGAGAACGAAAGGAGTCAGGTTGATGTCGGTGCAAGCCGCAGTCGAACCCACGTACGGCAACTGGCGGCGACCCCGCCGGGCCGGACTCGGCCCGCTCGGTCTGGTCGGCACGGTAGGCGTCTTCGGTGGCCTGGTCGTGGTGTTGTTCGCCTCGATGATCTCGCTCACCGCGGCGGTGGTGGTGGGTATCCCGTTCCTGGTCCTGGTGGCGCCGCTGGCGGTCCGAACCCAGGACGGGCGCAACGTGTACCAGCTCATGTCGCTGCGGGTCGGCTGGTCGCAGCGCAAGTCCCGGGGTGAGCACCTGTACGTCTCGGGCCCGATGTCGGCCCGCCCGGGTGGCCGGTTCCGCCCACCCGGCCTGCTCACCCGGGTGAGCGCGCTGGAGGGCCGCGACGGCTACGACCGCGCGTTCGGGGTGTTGCACCACAAGGGACGCAACCTCTACACGATAGTGCTGCGGTGCGAGCCGGACGGCGGCTCCCTGGTCGACCCCGACCAGGTCGACACGTGGGTGGCGCTCTGGGGTGAGTGGCTGGCCCGGCTCGCCCACGAACCGGCGTTGCGGGGAGCCTCGGTCGTCGTCGAGACCGCCCCGGATCCGGGGACCCGGCTGGCGAACGAGATCCTGCCCCGCCTCGCCCCGGACGCCCCGCCCGCCGCCCGGGCCGTCATGGAGGAGGTGGTGAACGACTACCCGTCCGCCTCCTCCGAGATGAACTCCTACATCACACTCACCTACGGCACCGCCGGCGGGCCACGGCGCGACCCCGAGGACGTGGTCGCCGACCTGGCGATCCGGGTGCCGAGCCTGCTGACCGGGCTGGTCAGCGCGGGCGGCGGTGTCGCCGAGCCGTTGAGCGCCGAGCAGATCGCCGAGATGGTCCGGGTCGCCTACGACCCGGCCTGCGCCGCCGAGGTGCTCAACGTACGCGCCGAGCACGGCCACACCGGCCTGGAGTGGGAGGACGCCGGCCCGGTCGCCGCGGTGGAGGCGGTCGACGCGTACCACCATGACTCCGGCGTCTCACGGACCTGGCTGCTGACGCTCGCGCCCCGGGGCACGGTGCGCGCCAGCGTGCTGCGCACGATGCTCGACGCCTCTGACGGGACCCGCCGCAAACGGGTCGCCCTGCTCTACCGACCGCTCGATCCGGCAACCTCCGCGCGGATCGTCGAGTCCGACAGGCGTACCGCGCAGTTCATGGCGACGTCCAAGCGCGGCATGGTGCAGGCGCGGGCGAGCGCCGAGGTCCGCGCCGCCGAGCAGGCCGCCGCCGAGGAGGCGACCGGGGCGGGGCTCGTGGAGTTCTCGCTGATGCTCACCGTCACCGTCGACACCCCCGGCCAGCTCGACGACGCCTCGGTGGTCGTCCGCAACATGACCGGTTCCAGCCGGATCGCGATGCGCCCCGCCAACCGTATGCAGGCCGCGGCGTTCAGCTGCACGCTCCCGGTCGGGATTCTGCCCTGGGAGCAGACCCTGCTGCCGCACGAACTCCAGGAGGCGATGTGACAGGCGTCCGAGCCCGCTCCACCGGCACCGCGACGCGGGCTGTCGACCTCGGAGCCGGTTGGCCGACCGGCCACTCCGGCGGGTCGACGGCACTGACCGGGGTCACCGGTGAGCCGAACGGCGGCGCACCGGTGGTCCCGCCCAGGCAGCCCACGAAACGGCGGGCGCCGGCGGAGTCGACGCGCGGTTGGGCGGGCCGGGGTGGCGGCCGGGTCGGCTACCTCGACTCGCCGACGATGTGGCGGGCGACAACCGTGCAGGCGTGCGGGCTGTGGCCGTTCTCGGCCGGCTCCGGGGCGCCGATGTCAGGCGTCCCGCTCGGGCAGCACCTCTTCACAGGTGCCACTGTGTGCGGCGACCCGCTCTCCTGGTTCACCAGGGCCCGCTACATCTCGAATCCGTCGCTGTTCATGCTCGGCATGCCAGGTCTGGGAAAGTCCACGTTGATCAACCGAATGGCGGTCGGGCTGGCCGCCACAGGTGTGGTCCCGTTGGTGCTCGGCGACCTCAAGCCGGACTACGCCGACACGGTCCGCGCCCTCGGCGGGCAGGTGATCCCGATCGGGCGCGGGGTCGGCGGCATCAACGTCCTGGACCCGGGGGCGATGGGCATCGCCGCCGAGCGGATCGGTGGTCAGGCCGGCAAGGCGCTTGCCGCCGAGACCCATGGGCGGGTGCTGAACATGGTGGCCGCCCTGCTGACGATCGTGCGGGGCCGGGCGCTCGACGACCACGAGCAGGCGGTGCTCTCCGCCTGCCTCCGCCACCTGCGGGAACGTACCCCGAGCCACCGCGCCGCCCTGCTGCCCGACCTGTTGCGGGTGCTGGAGGAGGGGCCGGACCGGGTCCGCGCGGTGACCCTGGACCGGGGCCAGGAGACCCGGTACCGGGACGCGGTGGACCCGCTGCACAGGTCGCTGCTGGGCATCCTCGACGGGGCGCTGGGGGACACCTTCGGCTCGGAGACCTCCACCCGCATCGACCCCGACGCCCCGGCCGTGTGCATCGACATCTCCCGCATCGGTGAGGCGGACACCCAACTCACCGCGGCGGCGATGCTCGCGGCCTGGTCCGACGGCCTGGGTACGGTGGCCGCCTCGCACGCCCTGGCCGACGCGGGGTTGGCGCCGCGCCGCTGGTTCTTCACCATCCTCGACGAGCTGTGGCGCCCGCTGCGGGCCGCCTCCGGGATCGTCGACCGGATCGACGCCCTGACCCGGCTCAACCGTTCGCTGGGCCTCGGCGACGCGAAGATCACCCACACCCTGAAGGACGCCGAGGCGCTGGGCAGTGACTCGGACCGGGCGAAGGCCCGCGGCTTCGTGGAGCGGGCCGGCATCGTCGCCTGTGCCGGCCTGCCGATGGCCGAGATGCAGGAGCTGGGCCGGGTGGTGGGCATGTCCCGGCGGGAGATCGAGCTGGTCTCGTCGTGGTCGTCCCCGCCCGGCTGGGCGAGCACCGGGACGAACGAGGAGCCGCCCGGTCGCGGCCGGTTCCTGATCAAGGTTGGCGGCCGACCGGGCATCCCGATCCGGGTCACCATCACCGACACCGAGCGGCGGCTGCACGACACGAACCTGCGCTGGATCCAGAACGGATACGCGCAGGAGCAGGCCGCCGAGCGGGCGGCGGCCCGGATGCTGGCCTTCGAGGCGGAGGCCGAACTGGGCAACCTGGTCACCCGGCCGGAGCTGGTGACCGACAGCGAGGGGTGGTCGTCGTGAGCCGCTCGCCGGGCGGTCGTGCGCAGGGCGCCGACCTGTTCTTCTGGGCCTTCACAGTGGTGGCGTTCGCGAACGCGCTGATCTTCCTGGTGGCCTGGTTCGGTGGCACTCTCGGCGCCGCCGCGACCCTGCACGGTTGGCGCCCGCCACCGTTGACGCTCGACTCGTACGTCCTGTTGGTCGCCGGGCGCATCGGGGTGCTCTGGCCGGGCGTCGCGCCGTTCGCCGTCTACGGCGGCATGGTGGTGCTGACCGTGCTGCTCATGCTGCCGGCCTGGGTCGGCGCCCGAAAGATCATGGAGCTGCGCGCCCGCGGCAAGGGGCTCGCCGGCACGCACGAGCTGGCGTCGCTGGCGCCGGCGGGGATCGCGGCCCGCGCCCGCGAGCTGCGCCCCTCGCTGGCGGGCCTGCGGGACCTGCCGCCGGACGAGCGGGGCAACCTGCTCGGCGACCTGATGCCGAACGGGCCCGAGCTGCGCTCCTCGTACGAGGACGTCGAGCTGGACCTGATGGCGCCGCGCGCCGGAAAGTCGACAGGGATCGCCATTCCGCGGGTGCTCCGGGCCCGCGGCGCGGTGCTGCTCACCTCGAACAAGTCCGACGTGTACGCGGTGACCCGGGCCGAGCGGGAGCGGATCGGCACGGTCTGGACGTTCGACCCGCAGGGCATCGCGCACACCCCGCGCGGGATGTGGTGGGACATGCTCGCCGAGTGCGTGACGATCGAGGGCGCGCGGCGGCTGGCCGGGCACTTCGTCGCGTCGGTCAACGACGACACGACGAAGAAGGACTTCTGGATCTCGGCCGCGCAGAACACCCTCACGGCGCTCTTCCTCGCCGCCGCCCGGGGCGGGGCCACGGTTTCGGAGCTGTTGGGCTGGCTCGCCGACCCGGCCGACCGTACCCCGATCGATCTGCTCCGGGACGCCCGGATGAGCGCGATGGCCGAACAGTTGCAGGGCACCGTGCGCGGCGCGGTGGAGACCCGGGACGGCATCTACGAGACGGCCCGCCAGTGCGTGGCCTGCCTGCTCGATCCGGAGATCCTCGCCTGGGTGTCGTACGACCCGACTCTGCCGCAGTTCCGCCCGGACCTGCACGTACTCGGTCGGGACACGCTCTACCTGCTCTCCAAGGACGGCGGCGGCTCGGCGGCCGGGGTGATCGCCGGCATCGCCGACGCCACGCTGCGGGCCGGGGTGGTCGCGGCCGAGCGGATGGGCGGGCGGCTGGACCCGCCGATGACGGCGGTGCTCGACGAGGCGGCGAACGTCTGCCGGATCTCCGACCTGCCCGACCTCTACTCCCACCTCGGCTCCCGGGGCATCAACGTGGTGACGCTCCTGCAGAGCTACCGGCAGGGGTCCCGGGTCTGGGGCGAAGCCGGGATGGACGCCCTGTGGGGCGCCGCCACGATCAAGCTGCTCGGCGCCGGCCTGGACGACGCCGACTTCGTGGAGAAGGTCTCCAAGCTGGTGGGCCAGCACGACGTGAAGACGCTCAGTGTCTCGCGCAGCCGCGACGGGTCGTCGCGCTCGACCTCGTTCCGGCAGGAGAACATCCTGCCGCCGGACCGGATCCGCGCGTTGCCAAAGGGAACGGCGCTGCTGCTCGCCACCGGTGTCCGGCCGGCGGTGATCCGGCTGCGTCCCTGGTACAAGGAGCCCGACGCCGCCCGCATCTCGGCCGCCGCGAAACAGGAGGTGGCTGCCATCACCGAGCGGGCGGCCCGAAAGGCGTTCGGCGGTCGCCAAGGGACGCCGAGCCCGGTCGAGGCACCCTTCGGCCCGGCCCGCCACTGGTGAGGACCGCCGCAACGGAACACCTGCCGATTCCGGTCACGGCGCGAGGCCGGCCCGGATCGCCAGGATGGCGGCTCGTACGCGATCCCGGCTGCCGGTCTTGGCCAGCACGTTCGTGACGTGGGTCTTGACGGTGCTCATCGAGAGGAACAGGCGTTCGGCGATCTCGTTGTTGTTGAGCCCGGCGCCGATCAGGGCCAGCACGTTGGTCTCCCGCGCGGTCAGCTGATAGGCGGCCAGCTCCACGCGGATGGCCGGCCCGGTCGCGCGCACCCGTTCGAGTACGGCACCGGTGACCTCGGCGGAGAGGACCGCCTCGCCGGCCGCGACGGTGCGCACCGCGGCGATCAGGTCACGGGCGCTGGACCGCTTGAGCAGGAACCCTCGTGCGCCGGCGGCGATGGCGTCCAGGACGTACGCGTCGTCGTCGAAGGTGGTGACGACGAGGACGGCCGGGGCGTGCGGGATCGTGGCCAGTTCGCGGGTGGCCTGCAGACCGTCGAGGACCGGCATGCGGATGTCGACGAGGGCGACGTCGATGCGGGAGTCGCGACGCACGGCGTCGAGGAACTGCCGTCCGTCGGCGGCCTCGGCCGCGACCTGGATGTCGGGCTGGGATCGCAGGATCAGGCTGAAGCCGTCCCGGACCAGCTCCTGGTCGTCGGCGATCGCGACGCGGATCACGGGTTCACCACCGGCAGGTGGATCTGCACCACGGTGCCACCGCCCGGGCGCTGGCTCAGCTCCCACCTTCCACCGCGCGCGTCGACGCGCTCCCCGATGCCGAGCAGGCCCGAGCCGTTCGCGGGTGCGCGGGGTGGCCCGATGCCGTCGTCACTGACCCGTAGGCGGACGTGGTCACCGACGCGGACCAACTCCACCCAGGCTGCCGTGGCTTTCGCGTGGCGGGCGATGTTGGTCAGGGCCTCCTGGGTGATGCGGTAGGCGGTCAGCACGCCGACCTCGTCCAGGCCCGGCTCGGGGTCCACCTGCACCCGCACCGTCACGCCCTGTCGGCGCAGGGGCTGGGCGAGCAGCTCGTCGATGTCGGACAGGCGCGGCGGGGCGCTCACCGCGATCGGCGCGTTCGGGTCGCGCAGGTGCACGACGAGCGTGTCGAGCTCGCTCAGTGCGGTGCGGCCACTGCCCGCGATCGCCCGCAGCGCCGCCCCCGGGTCGTCGCTGAACTGACCCGCCTCGGCCTGCACCACCATCGCTGTGACGTGGTGGCCGACCACGTCATGCAGCTCGCGGGCCAGGTTGGTGCGCTGCTCGAGCCAGGTGGTCTGGCCGCGCAGGTCGTCCGCCTCCCTGGTGAGGGCGTAGCCGCGTGACCACGACCGCAGCAGGATCGCCAGCAGATAGCCGCCCGTCACGAAGAAGAACGGCTGTTCGTACAGCCCGCGTTCGCTGTGCAGCGCGATGGCGAGGGCGCCGGCTGCGCCGACCAGACCGCCCACCCACCCCAGCCACGGGTGTCGGGCCGGGTCCTCGCAGACCGAGAGGAACACCAGGCCGGCGGCCGCGAGGCCCAACTGCACGGACTCCCCGGTGCTCACGATCGCCACGAACCCCGCGCTCACCGCGAAGATGAGGGTTCGGTAGCGGGGGCGCAGCGCCGTGGCTCCGAGACCGACCGGCAGCACCAGCCACGCCCAGCCCGCCGGCACGGACACGCCGTCCTCGACGGTGGTGACCACCGCGGCGATGATCAAACCCACCGCAGCGTACGCGAGCCGGCGCACACGCTCGGGGTCGCGCAACCGTTCGCGGATTCCAGTCAGCACCTGCACAGTCTCCGTGACCAGCCGGAAGACCGGCCAGTACCCAGGTACCGGATCGGCCGGCACCCCGGTACCACCCTCGGGCCCAGGTCGGCACCTCGGCACGTTCCGCGCGAACGCTCATCGGGCGAACCTGCGGGGGTGACTTTCGTTGACTCCCGCGTCACCGTCTCCGTCGGCCCGCTCCGCACGGTTCCCAACTACATCACCGCTATTCGCACTGTCGCCGCGGTCACCGTAGGTATCGTCGCCCTCGTCTCCGGATCGGTGGTATTGATGGCGGTATCGTACGGTATCTACTGGATCGGCGACGTGCTCGACGGCTGGGCCGCCCGCCGACTCGGGCAGGAGACCAGGGCCGGGGCCGTCTTCGACATCGTGAGCGACCGCGCGTGCACCGCCGTACTCTGCGTGGGCCTGGTCTCCCTCCTGCCTGACGTCGCGGTCGTGGCAGTGGTCTTCCTGCTCTCCTTCCTGGTGCTCGACACCATGCTGTCGCTGGCGTTCCTGTGCTGGCCCCTGCTCAGCCCCAACCACTTCCACCTCATCGACAGGCGGGTGTGGGCAGTGAACTGGTCGCCCCCGGCCAAGGTCGCCAACACCGCCGGGGTCGTCGGCGCCATCGCGTTCGAGCAGTACCCGCTCGCACTGGGCGTGGCCGTTGCCGTCGTCGCGGTCAAGCTGTGGTCGATCACAGCGGTGGCCGGGCTGCTCGAACGGGACGGCCGGGCGTGAGCAGCCTCGGCGAGGCCGCGGTGGCGCTCGGCTACGGTGTCGCGTCAGCGCTCGTCCCGGTCGTCAACGCCGAGGCGTACGCGGTGGTCGCCGGTCAGCGTGCCGGCCACGCTCTGATCGCAGTGGTCGCGCTGGCGCTCGGGCAGACCGCCGGCAAACTGCTGCTGTTCGAGTCTGCGCGGCGCGGATCGGGGCGACTGGCCCGGGCTGTCGCGAAACGGGGCACGTCAGGTCGCGCGGCGGTTCGGGCCGCCCGGTGGACCGAGTCGATCCGGCGCTGGCTCTCCCGCCGCCGCACCGCCCTGCCGACAGTGCTGGTCTCCGCCGCGGTCGGGGTTCCACCGCTGGCCGTCGTCAGCCTCGCCGCCGGCACCGCTGGCGTTCGACGCTGGGAGTTCGTCGGCGCGTGCCTCACCGGGCGGGTGATCCGTTTCGCCCTCCTCCTCCTGCCGGCGGTGCTGGCCTGACCCTCCGGGCTCCCGTCAGAGGAGCCGACCGTCGTGGGCCAACAGGGCGATCTGGGTACGGTTGTCGAGATCCAGTTTGGTCAGGATGTGCGAGACGTGGGCCTTCACCGTCGTCACGTTCATCAGCAGCTCGGCGGCGATCTCGGCGTTGGAGCGCCCCTGTGCGATGGCCAGCACCACCTCGCGTTCCCGGGGCGTGAGCAGGGCCAGTCGCTGGTGCGCCTGCTCGTAGGACTCGGCCCCCGACGCTACCCGGCGCATGAGACGGCGCGTCACGCCCGGAGACAGCATCGGGTTGCCGGCCGCGACCGCGCGGACCGCCTGACTGATCTGCTCCGGCGGGGTGTCCTTGAGCAGGAAGCCGCTCGCGCCGGCTCGCAGGGCTCGCACCACGTGCTCGTCGGTGTCGAACGTGGTGAGCACGATGATCTCGGGTGGCCGGTGGCGGCGGCGCAGGCGCTCGGTGGCGGTGATGCCGTTGACGCCCGGCATCCTGATGTCCATCAGCACCACGTCGGGCTGGTGCCGGTCCACCGCCGTGATCGCCGTGGCGCCGTCGGCGGCCTCCCCCACGACGACGATCCCGTCGGCGCCGTCGAGCATCAGCGTGAGCATGCCCCGTACGAGAGGATCGTCGTCGACGATGACGACCCGGATCTGGCCCGTCACGTCGGCCACGGCAGCCACCCGGTGAGGTGGAAGCGACCTGCGGCGTCGACGTGGTGGGTGACGCGACCGCCGGTGAGCGCGGCCCGTTCGGCGAGGCCGATCAGGCCGGTGCCGGCGCTGCCGGGAGCACCGCTGTCGGGAGTGGTCGGATTGCTCATCGCGATGCTCAGGCCGGAGCCGGGCGCGCCGTCGAGCACCAGCCGGACCGGCTGGCCGGCGGCGTGCTTGCGGGCGTTCGTCAACGCCTCCTGCGTGATCCGGTACGCGGTGCGGCCAACCGGCGGCGGAATCTCGACCGACGGACCGAGCCTGTCGTCGACCTCGATCTGCTGCCCGGCGGCCCGCGCCTCGTCGACCAGTCGGGGCAGGTCGGTGAGGGTCTGCCCGGGCGGCGCGTCGGTCGGCGACTCGGGGTCGTCGTTACGCAGCAGGGTGATGACCTCGCGCAGCTCGTCGAGGGCGTGATGGGCGCTGGCCCGGATCACCCCGGCGGCGGCGCTGAGCCGCTCGGGCGGCGCGTCCGGCCGGTACTCCATCGCGCCGGCCGCCGCTGCCAGCAGGGACAGCCGGTGGGCGAGCACATCGTGCATCTCCCGGGCGATCCGGCTGCGTTCGGCCGCCCGCGCCTCGTCGACCCGTCGTTCCTGCTCCTGCTCGGCCCTCTGGGCCCGGTCCCGCAGCGCCGCCAGCAGGGCGTTCCGGGCCTGCGCCCAGGTGCCCCAACCGAGCAGGGCCGCGTACGCGATCGTCATCAGCACCAGCCGCCACCCGTACGGCAGGCTGGGCACCGGCCGCCAGAACGCCTGCGCTGCCTCGCCCGCCACCCCGACGGCCGCCACCGCCGCCGCGTGCCGGAACGGCCTGTTGCGGGCAGTGAACAGCACCGCGAAGCTGGCCACCGGTGTGGCCACCGGAGACAGCGCGACGAGCAGGCCGGCCAGCACACCACCGGTCCGCGGGTGGCGCAGGACCACCGGAACCAGGGCCAGAGCGGTCGCCGCCAGCGCGACGTCGACGCCGACCAGACCTGCGGAGCTGGACCGGGTGGCGGACCACAGCATGGTCGCGACGAGGGCGCCGACCGCCACTGTGGTAGCGGCCACCGGGACGTGACGCCACGTCCGCGGCGGCCTGACCTCGCACGTCGCCGCATCCACATCGCGCAGGCTACTGGGCTGGCGGCGGGCCCGACCACCTCCTTTGGTAGTACGCCGAGCCGCCGGTGGACGTACCCGCCGAGGCGTCCCGGCCGACGTGCGGGGCCCGGTCCGGTCCGCAGACTCGGGCCATGACGAACAACCTTCTCCTGGGCCGGGCGGCGGTGGCGGCCGGCGCGATCGTGGTGGCGGTGGCCGAGTTCGCGCTGGTGCACTCGGCGGCCGGCGTCGACCTGGCGGTCCGGACCGGCACCTCGACCCGGCAGATCACGGTGGCTTCGGTCGTCGTGGCCACCGCGGTCGCGGCACTGACCGGCTGGGCACTGCTCGCGGCACTGGAACGCGGCACCGACCGTTTCCGCGTCTGGTGGACCTGGATCGCTGTCGCCGTCCTGCTGCTGTCGCTGGTGGTCGGCCCACCGAGCGGCGTCGGCGGGGGAGCGAAGGCGACCCTCGCGTTGCTGCACCTGAGCGTCGGCCTCATCCTCATCGTCGGCCTGCCCCGGGCCCGTCGGGAGGGGGCGAATCGATGACCACGCAGCCTGATCATGATGGCGGTCGTCAGCGCGGGGAGTGGGTGACCGCCCGCGAGTCCACGGCGAGCACCGCGAGGGCGGCCAGCGCCAGCAGGCCGCCGACGAGCGCCAGCGGGCGAACCCCCGCCGTGGGCAGAAGGGCGCCGCCGAGCAGCGATCCGCCGGCGATGCCGGCGTTGAAGGCGATGCTGACCCCGGCCGACGCGATGTCGGTGCTGCCGGGAGCCAGGTGCAGCATCCGGTTCTGCACTGCGGAGCCGAACGCCGCGTACGCGAGGCCGATCCCGGCCAGGAACGCGACCACACCCGGCTTGAGCGCGCCGAGCGCGTACATCCCGAGCAGCGAGGCAGTGCCGATGCTCAGCGGCGTCAGCAGTGAGGCGACCGGTCGGGTGTCCAGGGTCCGGGCCGCGACAAGAGTGCCGACGACGCCTGCCGCGCCGGAGACGAACAGCAGCGGCGCCAGCACCGCGTCGGCGAAGCCGCTGACGTCGAGCAGGAACGGTGTCACGTAGGTCTGCAGGGTCATGAAACCGCCGATGCCGAGGGCGGTGGCGATCAGCAGGACGGCAAAGCGTCGCCCGTCCGGCGCGGTGCCCCGGGCGGCACCGCCGGCGGCCGGGGGATAGGACGGCAGGAGGACCAGCACCGCGGCGGCGATCACCACGCCGACCCCGGCCAGCACCGCGAACGCCGCGCGCCAGCCGGCCTGCTGCCCGAGCCAGGTGCCGAGTGGTACGCCGAGCACCGGGGCGAGCGTCGCCCCGGTCGCGAACAGCGCCACCGCCCGGCCGCGCACCGCGACCGGAAACGGCCCGATCACTGTCGCCGTGGCGACGGACCAGAACAGTGCCTGGGCGAGGGCTGTCACCAGGCGGGAGCCGGCCAGCACGGCATACGTCTGCGCGAGCGCGGCGGCGGCGTTCGCGGCGGCGAACAGGAGCATCGTGGCGCCGAGCAGATGCCGCCGGGGGATCCGTTGGGTCAGTCGGGTCAGCGGCACCGACGCCAGCACGACCACCACGGCGTACCCACTCACCAGCAGACCCACCTGTGAGCGGGACCTGTCGAGATCGGGTGCGATGCGGGTCAGCAGGCCGACGGGCAACAACTCGGTGGTGATGAACGCGAACGCGGCGAGGGAGAGCGCGACGAGCACCGCCTTGGCCCTGCGCGGCGACACCTGCGGTGTCATGGCCACCCCCATTCCAGGGCGTCACCGTAGTTGAGGGCCCGGTTCCCGCTGCGGGCGCGGGCCTCGGCGGCAGTGCACCGGATCGGCTGGCCGGGCCGGTCGCCCAGGCTCGGTGGCCGGTCCTCCGGTCAGGATCGTCTCCGAAACGGGGCCAGGACGGCGCGGATCTGATCGGCCGCACCCCAGTCGTCGGTGAACTGGGCCAGCACGGCGAGGTGCTGGCGTAGCTGGATGACGGGCATCCGAGCCTCCCAGTCAGCGTCGAGCGAGGTCAGCTCCGCGTAGACCTCGAACATCCGTCGCGCCTCGGGCGGGGGCGAGGTGGACCACACGTGGGCGAGGTCGACCTCGGCCCACAGGTACGACACCGCCGGGTCGATGAGCGCCGGCTCGTCGTCCGCTGTGGCGAGGATGTTCTGCGCCCACAGGTCGCCGTGCGTCAGACACGCCGGACGCTCCGGCAGCAGGTCGGGAAGCCGGTCACAGAGCCGCTCCAGCGCCGCCCGGTCCTCCGTGTCGAGCGCCGCCTCGACGCGGGGCTGGTCCAGCCAGCGCAGCAGCCGGTGCTCCGCGAAGAAGGCGAAGCCGTCGTCGTTCCAGGTGTTGACCTGTCGGCGGCGACCCAGCCAGTTGTCGTGGTGCCAGCCGAAGCGGGGATGGGTGGTGCTGAGGTGCAGGTGGGCGAGCAGGTGGGCGACCTGCACCCAGAAGGCCTCGCTCCGTGGCCGGGGGCGCAACACCGACAGCACCAGTACGTCCCGACCCGCCAGGATCACCTCGGGCGTCGCCACACCCCCGAGGTCGCGCAGGGCGGCCAGCCCTTCGGCCTCGGCGACGAAGACGTCGTCGGCCGGCGATTCGGCGAAGGCCTTGACGAACACCGTCGGGGCGTCCCGGCGGGTGGCGATGCCCGCGAGCGCCGCGAGCCCACCGCTGACCGGCTGCACCGCGACGACCTCCGGCATGCCGGCCAGGTGCAGACGCTCCAGCAGGGTCATATCCGGTGAAGGTCGTCCGGCACTGTGGCAGCTCTTCCGATCATCAGAACTGGTCGGCGAGCTTCGTCAGCTTGCTGACGTACGCCGGCCAGTCGTAGCCGTCAGGGAGGCTCGTGTTGTTCTGCCGGAGGCCGACCGCCGTGTCGTGCTGTTCGCGCATGATGTCGGCGTGCCCGGCGTGCCGGGCCAGGTCGCAGGTGACGTGCGTGATGATCTGCTGAAGCGTCACGTCCTGTCGACCTGGCTGCCACCACGGCACCTGCCCCGGCGCGTCGAGCGGGAGCTGGTCGATCGTCTGGTCGGCGAACGCGCCGACCCGCCGATAGAGGTCGATCAGCCCGTCCTTCGTCTCGTCCTCGCTGGCGTAGAAGTCGGTCTGCGGATCCTCGTCGTACGCGGCCAACGGGACCAGTTCGTCGGGCGTCGGGAAGTCGCGGCCGAAGGTGGGCCCGAAGTAGCCGGCCTCGACATTGAGGCAGTGCTTGATCACGCCCAGCAGGTTGCTGCCGGTCGCCGTGCGGGGGAGTCTGACCTCGCGTTCGCTGAGCCCGTCGAGCTTCCAGACGAGGTCCTCGCGGTTCCTCCGGAGGTAGTCGTGCAGCACTGACTTCGCATCGCTGAGATCGGCCATGCCGGCCAGTCTCCCCTATCCGCCGAGGCCCCGCGCACCCTCGGCGGGCCGGTGCCGGTGCACCGGCCCGCCGATCGGATCGACCTGTAGGGGGGCGTCAGCTTCCGGTGCAACTCGCTGTGGTCCCGCTGCCGCCGCCGGTGCCCTGGAAGCCGAAACTGGTGGCCTGACCTGCGGCGAGTCCTCCGTTGTAGCTCTGGTTAGCGACAGTGACGGTCCCGCTGGTGCCGCTGCTGACTCCGTTCCAGAGCGAACTGACCGACGTGCCGCTCGGCAGGGTGAGGGTGACTCGCCAACCGGTCAGCGCTGCCGTTCCCGCGGTGACGCTGACGTTGGCGACGAACCCGCCGTTCCACTGGTCCTGGACGGAGTAGACAGCGGTGCAGGTGGGGGTCCCGCCGGTCGGCGGCGGCGTGGTGGGCGGCGGCGTGGGCGGCGGCGTGCCGTCGTCGAGCGTCAGGTTCTTCTGCTGGACGCTCCACTGGCTGCGGCACAGGCCGCAGTCGGCGCCGACGAAGGTACGGCCGGCGGTGGTGTCACCCTTCAGGCGCCACTTGAGGTAGAGAGTCGCCACCCGGCCGAACTCGCCGCCGTTGGGCTGGTCGTACGTGCCGCCGTGCCCGACGTTCAGGTTGCCCATGAAGGCGGGCAGGGTGGCGGGCAGCTTGCCCCAGTCGTCGATCGCGTTCGGGTAGGCGATGTCGCTGGGCCCGCCGACGAAGTAGGCGATCGGTTTGGTCAGTCTCCGGAGCTGGTAGTCGTCGGCGTCGTTGAGCAGACCGCTGCTGAAGATGCCGGTCGTGGTGACGCGTGGATCGTTCGAGACGGCGTACGCCTCGAGACCTCCGCAGGAGAAGCCGGCCACGGCGACCTTGCTCGTGTCGAGCTTGTTGAAGTACTTGCTGCCCGTCCGGGAGTTTTCCGCCACCGCCCAGTCGATGGACTGGGTGAGCATCTGGGAGTTGGTGGAGCCGGAGCCGTTCGGGGCGCCGTTGGCGATGGCGAGGAAGCCGTGGGAGGCGATCTCGCGGAGGAAGTTGCCCTGGGAGAGGCCGTTGGCCGAGCAGCCGCCGTTGCCCCACACGAGGATGGGCAGGCGTTCGGCGAGGAGCGTCTGCGGCCGGAAGATGGTGTGGTTGGCCAGGGTGGCCGAGGTTTCGTAGTCGGCGGGATAGGGGCCGGAACCGCCGATGGCGGCGGACGCCGGTGTCCCGCCGAGCGCCATGATGACGGAGGTGATCGGGACGATGGCGGCCGCCAGCCCCGCGTAGATCTTTACTCGCCTTCTCATTGGATCCTCCAGGAACAGTCACTGTGGCGCTCCCTGCGGTGGCGGGTGTATCACTCGCGCCCCGACGACAGTGGTCAGCGCTGGCCACGGATCTGGTCGACGTGGGCGTCCAGCGACCCGGGCGGCGGCCGTGCCCCCGGCCGCCACTGCCCGCTCGATCAGCGTCGGCGACCGCCCGGCTGCGGTCCCTACCGGCGATCCGATGGGAGCTGTGTGCAGTTACTATCACTGTCGCAATGAAAAGTGTCAATGTCGTACTGGCTCTGACCGGCCTCGACGTCGTCAGCCGGGGGAGTGGGCTGCCGCCGTACTCCCGCCGGTCGGCTCGGGGTTGGCGGGGTTGGTCGAAGCCTGGAAATGGGTGATCCACGAGGCGGCATCCGGCCAGTGCGGCGTTGCCACCTGGACCAGACGCGCCTGAGCGAGAGAGCCGAGCGCGGCGTGGATGTCCAGGAACGTCTCCCTGGCCTCCTGGCGAGGCCAGGGTTGGGGCAGGAGGTGCGGGGGAAGATCCGGGTCGATGTCCGCGAACCTCCGCCAGGAATCCATCGCCGAGGTCCGCGCCACGAGCGCCCGGGTGGCATCCACCGCACCGCTGCGCGCGGCCGCCCGCAGCTCCGCGTACTGCGCGACGAAGCGTGAGTACGCGGCGGCGAGGCTGGTGAGGTCGTACGCGGAGGCCGGCCCGTGCGGTCCCGACTCATCCTCGAACCGGGCCTGCAGGACCGACCATCGGGCACCCTCGACGGGGTGCAGCAGTTCGCCCAGCGCCTCCCGCACCGGAGTGGCGTCGGATCCCGGCCGGATCCACACGCTGTCGTACAACCCCACGAACCCCAGTGCGGTCAACGACCTGCGGAGCGCATGACGGGACGCCTGGCCGGCGGTCGGAATCGAGAACGAGGCCAGCACCCACTCGCCGGTCCAGGGCGCCGGGTGGGAGCCGAAGTTCAGGAAATGTCGCATCCGGGAGCGGTGCTTGGCGATCGCCTGCGGCGTGAGGTGGTAGACCGGTGACCGTCCGTTCCTCCGGGTCGCGATGAGACCACGCTTGACCAGCCGGGACAGCGCGGCACGGGCACTGGGCTCGCTGACCCCGAACTCCCGCAGGATCGCGATGACCGCTGTCGACGGCAGGTCGGCGTCCGAGGAGTCGACGTACTCGCCGAGCACTGTCGTCAGCAGGTGCTGCGGGCTCGACCCGGCCTGGGCCCGGGGCACTCGGACGTCGTCGGCGTTCACCGCACCAGACTGCCGCACCGGGGTGCCCACGGCTCGTCAGGTGGGACGGGGGCAGGGCGCCGTCGAGGGCTGGTGGAGGCACTATCGTTCTGGCGTGCACATCCGTTTCGACGTCCCCGCCGATCCCGCCTACCCGGGCCGGGTGGCCGCTGCGCTCGGCAATGCCCGGCTCCGCAGATTCGGTTACATCGGCGCGGTCCTGGCGGCGGTCGGGGTCATCGGCCTCGTCGTCTCGCAGGGGCTCGGGTGGGGCGAGCGGAGTTCGCCGCTGTGGACCGCGCTGCTCGTGGCCGGCGTGCTGTCGATGCTGTACCGGCCGTGGGTGTTGGCCCGCGCCCGACGTCGCTCGGGGAGCTACGCCGTCGAGGGCGCCTACGACATCACCGACGACAACATCATGATGCGTAGCGGCTCGGAGTCCGGCGGCATCGCCTGGGACGGGGTCGCCCAGGTGCGGGACGCCGGAGAGTTCTGGGTCGTGTACGTCGGCCGGATGCCGGCGACGGTGATCCCGCGTTGGCTGATGTCCGCCGAGGATGCCGAGACGTTGCGCGCCCACCTGACCGACCGAGGGTTGCTACCCCGTCGGTGAAGCCGGCCGCCGGGGGGCGCTGAGGAGCGCCTCGTACCGGTAGAGGTCATCGCTGGTGCCGGTGTGCCGGAAGCCGGCACGTTCGAGGGTCCGCCGGGAAGCGACGTTGTCGCCGGTGGTCTCGGCGACGACGCGCGAGAGTCCGTGGGTGGTCGCGAGGTCGAGCAGGGCGGTGAGCGCCTCCGCCGCATAGCCGTTTCCCCGGGCGGAGGGGACCAGGCCGTAACCGACCTCGATGCACCCGTCGTCCGGCTGACCCTTGAAACCGATTCCCCCGATGGCCTTCCCGTCGGCGATCCGGGTGATCCGGTAGTGGCCGAAGGGACGTCGGTCGCCGTAGGCGGCAGAGGCGGCGAGAAAGCCCCTCACGCCGATGACGTCGCCGTCGAAAGGGAAGTCCTCGGCCCAGTCGTCCCCGGCCCCGGCACGCCGTCCGACGATACGTTGACCCTCCGCGGTGTCGATGGAGTGCAGACGCAGTCGGGGCGTACGAAGCTCGCTCACGGGCAACAGCGAATCAGCCCTCACGAAACGGCACAAGCCGATTTGTGCGCCTGGCAGCGGCCGGTTTCGCGGAATCGACCCTCCGTGTCCGCATCCGGGCCCCGGACCGTCTGCGGCTGCCTATCCTCGACGGGGATGCACCAGTTCGAGTGGTGGCCGTCGGCCCGACGGCTCACAGGAGGCCGTCATGAGCAGCACCGATCGACCGGAGGGGATCAGCCCCACAGCCGTGGAGTCGGCACCAGGGTTGTGGCGGATCGATCTGCAACGCCACGACCTCAGCATTCCCGGCCGGGAGGTCATTCAGACGCGGGTCGAGTTCACGCCTGACTCGCCGCCGTTCAAGCACTTTCACCCGGGCGAGGAAATCATCTGCGTCCTGCAGGGGACGCTCGAATATCGGCTTGAGGGGCAGCCGCCCATGGTGTGCAATCCCGGCGACGCGCTCACCGTCCCATACGGTGTTCACCACCAGGCCCGCAACATTGGTGAGGGCATCGCTGTCGAACTTGCCACGTACGTCGTCGAGAAGGGGAAGCCCCTTCTCACCAAGGTGGAGTGATCTCCGCGGGCCGGTGATGAATCACCGCCAAGAGGGCGGCCGGGGTGTATGCGCTCGGCTGGCCGTCGCCCGCCAGCAGCCGGCGGGGGACCGCTCCGGTGTAGCCGCCGTCGCCGCCGCGTGCCTGTCGAGGTGCTTCTCGCCGGCGAGAACGAACTGCCCGCCATGGCCCGCCGCATGATCGCCGAGGCACCTGTCGCTCACCTCAGCGGGGGCCGGACACGGCAGTGAGCGGCATACCTTTGGGGTATACCGCTCACCAGCACATCGACCCCGACGGGACGGGGCCCGGCGCTCAGCCCAGGTACTTCTCCCACGGGCCGGTGATGGCCAGGGTGAGGCCCGGGTCCTGCATGTTGACGAAGAGCACCTTGCCGTCCGCGCTGAAGGTCGGCCCGCAGAACTCCGAGTCGTTGAGCTGGTTGCGGGCGATCGCGTACGTGGGCCCGCCCGGGATCGTGCTGAGCACGTGCGAGGCGCCGGAGCCGTCCTCGGCGAGCACGAGGCTTCCCCACGGGGTGACCGTCACGTTGTCCGGGCTGTCGAAGGTGATGTCGGTGTACCTGACCGGCGTGCCCTCCTCGGACTGGGTCTGGTGCGGGAAGTACGTCACCAGCTGGATGGTCTGGTTCTTGAAGTGGTAGAACCAGACCATCCCGTCGTGCGGTGCCGCGTCCGCCGGCAGGTCACCCTCGTCCCAGGCGTACGAGTTGACCACGTACACGCCCTCGTCGGTGGCCCAGACACCCTCGAACTTGCGCCCGCGGGTGACCTGGCCGTCGGCGAACTGCTCGCGCACCGATGTGGTGCGCGCGTCGCGGTCCGGCACCTCGATCCAGCGGACCGGGAAGGGGCGGCCCAGCTGGGCGGAGGTCAGGTAGGCGACATCCGGCAGCACCGAACCGTCGTCCATGATGATCTGCATCGCGGCGAGGACGCCGGCGTTCGGTGCGAGGCGGGTGAGCACGCCCGGGCCCAGCTTGACGCCGTGTGGCGCCGTCCAGCGGTAGAAGAGGCCGTTGGGTTCGTCGGCGTCCTCGGACAGGTACACCCGGGTGCGGTCCTTGTCGACTGCCACTGCCTCGTGGGAGTAGCGGCCCAGGCACTTGATCGGCTTCGGGTCGGCGCTGCCGTCGGCCCACACCTCGAAGACGTAGCCGTGGTCCTTCTGGTAGACGCCGGACCGGCTGCCCTCTTCCCACGTGTCGCCGGCCCGGTCCTCGGTCTCCTCGCAGGTCAGCCAGGTGCCCCAGGGGGTCGGCCCGCCCGCGCAGTTGGAGATGGTGCCGGAGAGCGCCACGAACTCACCGAGGTTGCGGCCCGCGAGGTCCGTCTTGATCACTGTGCAACCGCCGGCGTCGACGGCTCCCGCGTCGTAGACGGTTCCCTTGACGTGCGGCACGCCGAACTCGGCGCCGGGGTCGATCTCGTGGTTCTGGATCAGGGTGTACCGGCCGTGGCCCGCGTCGTAGACGGCCATGCCGTCGTGGTCCGACGGGGTGGTGCCCTGGCCACGGTCGAGCCGGGTGACACCGGTCCGGGTGACCACTTCGTAACGGAAGCCCTTGGGCAGAGCCAGAATTCCCTTGGGGTCGTCCACGAGCGGCGGGAAGGGCACAGTGCCGGGCTTCACCGGCGGGTGCGGCCGGGCCGGGCTGGCCTGCGCCAGGGACGGCAGGCCACCTGCGACGGCAATGCCGACGCCGGCGGCGGCGCCACCGGCGAGAAAGGTACGACGAGACGAAGGCACGTGGATCAACTCCTGGTCAAGACAAGTGCGACGACTGGCAGCCAACTCCTTCGGGTGGACAGCGACACGTCACCAGTGGGATCGGGTGGTGACATCGGAGTTAAGAGTCAGGGTCGCTCGCGGTGCCGCGCCTGGGCCAGGCCGACCACGGCGTTCGCCAGTTTGTGGCACCCGCACATCGGGCACACCGCAGGCGTGACGATCGAACGAGTCCCGCAGATCCTGATGATCCAGGGGGCCGGTGCCGGCGTGCACGACGAGTGGGACGACAAGCTGGTCGACAGCCTGAGCCGGGAACTCGGGGACGCGTACGAGGTCCGCTACCCGCGGATGCCCGACGAGGACGACCCGAGCTACGCCACCTGGGGTGCGGCCGTCCGGCGGGAGATCGCGGCAGTGGGCGAGGGCGCGGTCCTCGTGGGCCACTCGGTGGGCGGGACGATCCTCGTGCACGCGCTCGCCGAACGGCCACCGGAGCGGACGCTGACCGCGATCGTGCTCGTCGCCGCCCCGTTCGTCGGCCCTGGCGGCTGGGCCGGTGACGAGTTCGAGCTGCCGAACGACCTCGGCGCGAGGTTGCCGTACGGGGTGCCGGTGCACGTGTTCCACGGGCTCCAGGACGACACAGTTCCGCCGTCACACGCCGACCTGTACGCGGGCGTCATAGCGCAGGCGCGTCTGCACCTGCTTCCCGGGCGCGACCACCAGCTCAACGACGATCTGAGTGAGGTGGCGACTGTGATCCGACGCGACCGGACGGCCGGGTCCTGACCCGACGGGTTCCGGCTGGGCCGGTCACCGTCGGGCATCGTCGTCGGGATGATGCGGTGTCGAGCGGTGTACCTCAGCGATGTGGACAGGCCGCTGAGGTACACCGCTCGTCGGCAGGTCGACCTGGGCCGGCCGCGCGGACCGCCAGGTAACTCACTGTCGAGGGGGCACCGGGTCAGCTACGGGTGGCCCACTGCTGGTTGGCACCGCCGTTGCAGGCCCACAGGATGATCTTGGTGCCGTTGGCGGTGGCGGCGGCGTTGGCGTCGACGCACAGCCCGGACTGGACGCTGGTGATGGTGCCGTTGCTGTTGACGTTCCACTGCTGGTTGTTCTGGCCGTTGCAGTCCCAGATGATCACCTGGGTGCCGTTCGTGGTGCCTCGGCCGGAGGCGTCCAGGCACTTGTTGCCGTACACCTGGAGTTGTTTGCCCGCCGTGTAGGTCCAGCGTTGCGCGGTGTTGCCGGTGCAGTCCCAGAGCTGGACCTGGGTGCCGTTGGTGGTGGTGCCGTTGGGTACGTCGACGCAGCGGCCGGACTGACCGCCGACGACCTGGACGCCCTGTTGCGGGTTGCCGCCGCCGGCTGGCGCGTAGGCGGCGGCGGTGATGTTGGCCTGGACGGCGTTCTCGGTGGCCGCCGTCGGATAGCCGGAGGTCAGCACACCCTCGAAGAAGGTGCCGCGGCCGGTGATGCTGTTGTCACCGCCGATGCCGAGCAGGATGGCGCCCTCCTTCTTCATCGGGTGGTAGCCGTTGGGGCGCTGCCCGTCGAAGTAGGTCGTCAGGCTGCCCGACTGGGCGTTGCCGCCCCGGATCGCCCAGTGGTTCGGTTCGCCCTTGACCATGGCGGTGACGAAGCGGTGGTTGATCGACGCGATGTTGTTGTAGCCCGCGTTCACTCCGGAGAACAGCCCCCACTCCAGGTCGGCCATGATCCACGGCCCGGCCCCCGCCCCGTAGCCCCACTGCTTGTTGGCGCCGAAGTAGACGGTCTCCATGATGGCGCGTTCGTCGGCGAGACTGTTGGTCTGCGCGTTGCCGTAGTCGAAGCAGCACCACTGGTTGTAGTGGGTGCCGTCGACGACCGCGTAGATGCCCTCGGGCTGGTCGCCGGTCGCGACACCGTTCGTGTTGTTGTTGCGGTAACCGGTGCCCGGGGCGATGTACACGCCGTACGCCTTCTGGCCGCCGACGGTGACCGGGGCCGCCTTCGCGTCGGCGAGGTTGTCCCAACCACCGGGGGCGGGGCCGGAGAAGCCGCCGGGCGGTGCCTGGGTGAGCCGGTTGTTGCGGCCGGACTGGTCGTAGATGATCGTGATGACGCAGCTGGTGCTGGCGCAGAAGGTGTCCTGGGTGGCGGCGTTGGCGTAACCACCCTCGCTGAGCACACCGACGTCGCGCGTGGTGTTGTCCGACGACCGTCGGACCTGGTAGAGCGGGCCGTTGTACGCGCCGTACAGCGCCCGGGTGGTGCTGTGCGCGGCCACGCACGGCGTGCCGCCGGAGGCGTAGATGTCACACGGACCCGTGCCTGCGGCGTGGGCGACGCCCGGCGAGTCCGAGACCACGTAGACGCCGGCGCCGGCGACGAGGACCAACAGCGTCCCGGCGGCGGCCATCAGACGACCCAGCCTTCTCTTCACATTCATCGGAGCCTTTCCGGTGCGGGGTGGGGGTGGAGTGCGGTGGAGAAATTGACGTCACACGTCATACCTGTGACATTAATGGTCGTCCATGTGTTGGCGCTAGTTGACACCCATTGGTCATCGATCGAAGAGGCTGAGGACGGATATGCTGGTCAGCCGAGCAAGGTGCGTCCCCGTGTCGGGGCAAGAATCGATTCGAGGGCGATTGATGAACATCGGGGAGATCGCCCGGCGGGCGGGGGTGTCCCGCAGCACCGTCTCCTACGTGCTCAGCGGAAAACGCAGCGTGTCGGAGGCGACCCGGCAACGGATCCAGTCGGTCATCGACGAGTTGGACTACCGGCCCAACGCCAGCGCCCGTGCCCTCAAGGAAGGGCGCACCCGCACCCTCGGGTTGGTCATCCCGCCGGCGAGCCAGCGGTTGACCGACATGCAGCTGGGCTTCGTCGCCAGCGTCGTCGAGGCCGCCGCCCGCCATGACCTCGACGTGCTGCTGTCCCCCTCCGGCGGCGACCATGACCGGTCGTTCGAACGGATCGTCACCGGGCGTCGGGTGGACGGCGTGGTCCTCATGGAGATCCGGTTGGCCGACGACCGGGTGACCCGGCTGACCAAGGCCGGGTTGCCGTTCGTCACGATCGGCCGGACCGCCGAGCCGCACGGGATGAGCTGGATCGACATCGACTACGCCGGGCTGATCGCCCGGTGTGTGCAGCACCTCGCCGACCTGGGGCACCGGCACGTGGCACTCGTCAACCGGTCGGCCGAGCTGGTGTCCGCCGGATACGGTCCCAGCCACCGCGCGCTGACCGGCTTCCGGGCGGCGGCGGCGGACCGGGGGTTGAGCGGCGTGGAGGTCTGCAGCGGCGACGACACCGCCTCCGGCGAGGCCTGTATGGAACAGCTGCTCGCGACGCACCCGGAGGTCACGGCGGTGGCCACCATCAACGAGGCCGCACTGCCCGGAATGCAGCGCGCGTTGACCGGTGCCGGGTTGTCGGTGCCGCGCGACTTCTCCGTCACCGGGGTCGCCGCGCAGCACTGGGCGGAGGACTTCCGCCCGCCGCTGACCGCCGCCGATGTGCCGATGGTCGAGATGGGCGCCGAGGCGGTGTCGCTGCTGCTGGAGATCATCGCGGCTCCCGGCGCCGTGCCACGACACCGCCTCTACAGTCCGCCCATCTCGTTGCGGTCCAGCACCGGCCCGGTCCGGGCCCGCTGATCCGAACGACTACCCGCCCCGGGTACGCCGTTCTTCCTGGGCGGCGGCCAGGATGAGATAGCTGCTGGCCGTCCAGGTGTAGGCGCGGTCCCGCAGTCCGGTGCCGGTCTCGGCGTCGAAGTTCTCCGCGAAGCCGGACTTCTCGCACAGGGCGAGGAACCGTCGACTGATCTCGTCGGCGATCCTGGTCTGCCCGGCCCGGCGCAGGCCGTCCTCGACGAGCACAGTGGAGGGCGCCCAGATCGGGCCCCGCCAGTAGCCGTCGGCGAGGTAGTGGGCCGAGTCGGTCGGCTCGGTGGCCAGCCCGTGCGTGGTGAGGTGGGTTTCGACGTCGCGCGCCAGCGCGGCGGCTACCGGTGCGGGCAGGTCGGCCCCGAGCGCGACGGGCATCAGGTCAAGCAGGCTGCGGCTGCTGCGCCGGTGCCCGGTACGCGGATCACGGGCGCAAAAGCGCTCGCCGTCCCACAGGTCGCGCAGCATGGCCCCGTGGATCCGATCGGCCTCCTCCGACCAGCGGGCGGCGGGCTCACCAACCTCGGTGGCGAGGTCGGCGAGGCAGCGGAGCTGCGAGACCAGGAACGCGGCGAGGTCGGCGGTCTCGAGGACCCGGTTGTCGTCGAAGGTGGTGGCGTTGTCCCAGCCGCTGTCGTTGCCGTGCTGGTAGTGCGGCAGGTCATGGCCGGGGGCGCGCCGTGCGTCGAGCCAGAACTCGGACCAGCGGGCGAGCCGGTGGTAGGTCTGCTCCAGCGCGGCCCGGTCCGGCGGCTGGGGGAGACGTCGGCGCAGGTGACGCAGGGCCCAGCCGTGGATGGGAGGCTTGACGTAGTTGTGCAGGACCTCGGAGTGGGTGACCGAGTCGGGAAGGGCGCCCGCCTCGTCCTGGTGGTCGAAGGGCAACTGGAACTGGTGCCAGGCCAGCTCCGGCTCGCCGGCCGCCAGGGCGATCGCGTTGAAGCAGTGGTCCCAGCTCCACACCTTGTCCATCCAGTGTTTGGACATCAGGACGGCCGGTCGGGTGACGAAGCCCGCCGGTGCGACGGTGGCCGACCACAGGACGTACGCGGCAAGCTCCGCGGCCGGCGTCTCCGGACCGCGCCAGGGCGCTATCGCGTCGACGAACGCGGTGAACTCCGCGATCCGGTCACCGCACAACTGCTCGAAGGCAACGGATCGGGTGTACGGGCGGCGGGCGGTGGCGTACTCCTCGATCGCGATCTCCCAGGGCTGGTCGCCGGAAAGGTCGAGCGACCGGTCGGCGCTGCCGAGTGCCTGCGTGCCGTCGGTCCTCGACAGCGCGCCGGTGAGCACCGTGATCCGGTAGCGGCGACCCGTCTCGTACGAGGTGAACACGTGTGATCCGTCGACCGGGTCGGCGTACAGGTAGGTGCCGCTGAACGGGGTGAGGGTGTGCGCGGCCGCTGCCACCCGCAGGCCGAGCCGGTGGCCCCGGACGCGCAGGGTGTCCGGCCCTTCGTAGGTGGCCTCGATCCGGTCGGCCCCGTCACGCCAGGTCAGCAGCGTGGGTGTGGCGACGACTGTGGTGCCGGCGACAGTGGGGGAGAGGCGCAGGACGGCGTGCAGCCCGGTCTGGTGGGAGACCAGGTGCAGGTCGTCGGCGTACGTTTTCTCGGCTACCACCGGGGAGATGTTGAACCAGGACCCGCGGTAGCTGAACGGGATGTCCTGGATGGAGAACTCCGGACCGGACGGGGCGACGGTCATGGGTGGCGGGTGCCTCTCTGTGGTGCGGGTGATCGACGGTGGATCGCCGCTGACGGTCAGTCCTTGACGGCGCCGGCGGTCACGCCCATCGAGACGTACCGCTGGGCCAGGATCAGGAGCACGGCGGCGGGGATCGAGGCGACGACCGCGGTGGCCATGATGGCGTTCCACTGCTGGTTGTTGTTGCCGATGTAGTGGTAGATGCCGAGGGTGATCGGCTGGTGGTCGCCGCCGCCGGCCAGGGTCGAGGCGAAGATGAAGTCCGACCAGGACCACAGGAACGCGAAGAGCGACACCGTGACGATCGAGTTGCGGCTGACCGGCAGCACCACCGACCAGAAGGTCCGCAGTCGACCCGCGCCGTCGACCACTGCGGCCTGGAGCAGTTCGTCGGGGATGCCGGACATGAAGGCCGTGAAGATCAGGACAGCGAACGGCACCGCGAGCGTGGTGTCGGCCAGGATCAGCCCGGGCAGGGTGTTGAGGACGCCGAGGGTGAGGTAGATGGCGTAGAAGCCCATCGCCATGATGATCCCCGGGATCATCTGCGCGATCAGCAGCACGAAACTCAGCGCCGGGCCGCCCGGTGGCCGGAGTTTCGCCAGCGCGTAGCCGGCGGGAGCGGCCAGCGCCACGGTCAGCGCCACAGTGCCGAGACCGACCACAAAACTGGTGCCGAGGTACGGCAGTTGCTGGTCGAGCACCGCCCGGTAGCCGTCCAGGGTGCCGTTGGTGGGGAACAGGTGCGGGGGAGTGGCCCGCATGTCCTGGTCCCTGGTGAAGGACACGTTGATCATCCAGTAGACGGGGAAGAGCATCAGCCCGGTCAGCACCAGGCCGACGCCGGTCTTCCACCAGGCCCGAGCCGTCGAGGTGGTCATCGCAGCTGCTGCCTCCGCTCGATCCGGATGTACACGAGGCCGGCGATCAGGGCCAGCACGATGAGCAGGTTCCCGATGGCCGCGCCCGGACCGAACTCGGGCAGCAGGTTGCCGAAGCCGAGCCGGTACGACCAGGTGGCGAGCGTTGCCGAGGAGCCGGTCGGGCCACCCTTCGTCATGATCCAGATGATGTCGAAGACCTTCAGCGTGTAGATCAGCCCGAGCAGCAGCGTGATCAGGGAGACGGGACGCAGCAACGGGAAGGTGATCCCCCAGAACCGTTGCCACCCGGTGGCGCCGTCGAGCGCGGACGCCTCGTACATCTCCGTCGGGATCGACTGGAGGCCGCTGTAGAGCACCACCAGGTTGAACGGGATGCCGATCCAGACGTTGGCGATGATCACCGACGTGAGCGCCCAGCCCGGCGACGTCAGCCAGTTGACCGGGTCGATCCCGACGACGGCGAGTGCCGCGTTGACCAGACCCGAGTCGCTGTTGAGCAGCCACGACCAGGTCGACGCCGAGACGATGAGAGGCAGCAGCCACGGTACGAGGATCAGCGCCCGCAACGTGCGCGACAGCGGGAAGTGCCTGTGGAAGAAGAGGGCCAGGGCCATGCCGATGGTGAACTGGAAGGCGAGCGAGGCCGCTGTGAAGATCACGGTGTGCGTCAGCGTCGGCCCGAAGGCTGGGTCGGTGAGCACTGCCCGGTAGTTGTCGAGGCCGGCGAAGGGCGCCCCGCCCTGCACGAACGAGCGGACTGTGTACTCCCGCAGGCTCAACTCGACGTTGCGGTAGAGCGGGTAGGCGTAGAAGGCCGCCAGGTAGACGGTCACGGGTGCGAGGAAGCCCCATGCCCACCATCGGCTGGGCCGGCGGGCACGGGACGGGGGAGGCCCGGGTGGGGCGGCGGTCGCCGCCCCACCCTGGTCTCGTGCGGCGGTGGGGGTCTCTGTCGTGGGGGGCATGGTGTCGGTTCGGGTCGCTTACCTGGTCGTGGCGGCGGTCTGGGCGGCGGTCAGCGCTTCCTGCGGCGACTTCCCGCCGCTGAGGGAGGACTGCACAGCGGTCCACAGCGACTCGGAGATCTTCGGGTACTTCGTGCCGAGGTCGTCACCGGTGCGGCCCTTGGCTGCCCGGACCGCCTCCACCCAGACCTTGAGCTTGGGGTTCGCTGTCGCCTGTCGCTCCTGGACGGCGGCGACGGGCGCGACGTAGGAGAGCGTGGTGTCAGTGGTCAGGAGGTTGTCGGCGTTGGTCAGGCAGGCGACGAGCTTCTGCGACGTCTCGTACCGGCTGGTCTTCTTCTGCACCGGGATGGAGACGAACTCACCACCGGTGGGCGCCGGGGCCGGCCCGCCCGCGCTGGCCGGGATCGCGATCGTGCCGTACGGGAAGCCGAGCTTCTCCGCGTTCGCCAGTTGCCAGGTGCCGTTCTCGGCGAAGGCGTAGTTGCCGGTGGCGAACTCCTGCCAGCTCGTGGTCTGGGTGTTGTTGATGACCGAGTTCGGGGCGTGGCCCTGCTTGAGCCAGTCGGTCCAGAGCGTCAGCGCGGACACCGCCTGCGGCGAGTCGAGGCTGGTCAGTTGGGCGCCCGAGCCCCAGAACCAGGGCAGGAACTGGAAGCTGCCCTCCTCGGTGCCGATCGCGGAGAAGGTGATGCCCTTCTTCCCCTTGGCCTTGACTTTGGTCAGCGCCGCGGTCAGTGAGGTCCAGTCGGTGATGGCGGCGGGATCGACGCCGGCGGAGGTGAGCAGGTCCTTGTTGTAGTAGAGGGCGAGGGTGTTGGCCCCGATCGGCACCCCGTACGTCTTGCCGCCACTCTGGCCGGCACCGAGCAGGTTCTTCTCCATGGCCGAGACGTCGAGCTTGTTGTCGTCGGTGGTGGTGAGGGCGCCGGCCTCGGCCAGTGTCGAGATGACCGGGTTGTCCACGATCAGCACGTCCGGTGAGTTTCCCTGCTGGGCGGCGAGCAGTGCCTTGTTGGTCAGGTCGGTGGTGTCGTAGCCGGTTCGTTCGACCGACACCCCCGCGGAGGTGCCGCACTTCTTGAGCAGTGCGACCCACTCGGAGTCGTCGGCGAACTGCGGGTACGGGTCCCAGACGAGGTAGGCGCCGCCGTCGGCGGGGCTGTCCGTGGACGACGAGCAGGCGCTGGCTGTCACTGCGGCGAGAGCTATCACGGCGACGGCGGCCAGGCGCCGCCGACGACTGAGTCCGGTCATGTGTTGCCTCACTTCACATCGGTCGTCAGGTGGGGTGTCGTGGGTGATCGTCGCGGGCTGGACCAGTCCAACCATCAAGCGAATCGATTCGACGAATCGGTTCGCCCGAAGATAGGTCTGGCCGTGCCCGGGGGTCAAGAGCCAGTCGACCGCACCGGGGGGTGCATCGGGAAACACGGACGTCACCGCGACGTCACTTCATTGACATCGTTCAGTTCCCGGTCCTACGATCCGTGCGAATCGATTCGCAAGCGCTGCCCTCCGGAGAGCGTCCCCCCGCGCCCCACCAAGGAGCCGCCCGTGAAAACCCCGTCCCGCAGCAGGCCCGGACGAGCCCGCCTGTCCATGGCCCGACTCGTCGTCGGCCTGCTCGCCGCCGCTGCCGCCGTCACAGTCGTCCCGGCCCCCGCCCAGGCCGCCGACGAGTCGATAAGCGTCAACTTCGCCACCACGAACGGTGCGCCGACCTACCGCGCCTCCGGCTGGATCTACGGCATGACCGAGAACGCCAGCGGTCCCGCCGACCACTTCTACCGGGACGTCAAGTTCCAGTACATGCGCGCCGGCGGCGCCCAGTTGCCCGGAAGCGGTTGGGTCGGCGGCACCTACGACCGGCGCTGGAACTCCACACTCGCCCAGGCGCGTCGGACCACCGCCCTCGGCGGAAAGTTCATCATCCTGCCGCACGACCTCTGGGGTGCCGACGGCGCCGGAATCTCCCGCTTTCCCGGCGACAACGGCAACTGGACCGACTACGACAACTTCCTGACCCGCCTGATCGGCGACGTACGGGCGTCCGGTCTGTCGGTGCAGTGGGACATCTGGAACGAACCCAACATCACCATCTTCTGGAACCGGCCGATCTCCCAGTACCTCGAACTGTGGCGGCGGACCTACCAGCGCATCCGGACGGAGTTCCCCAGCCAGCTCATCGTCGGGCCGAGCTGCGCCTGCGTCCCGTCGACGAACCACGCCTTCTGGAACCAGTACCTGGACTTCGTCCGCTCGACGAACACCGTGCCGGACATCATCAGTTGGCACTCACTGCCGGGCGACCCGGTCGCGAACGTCGCCGCCGCGAACGCCACCCTCGACCCGCGCGGCATCGCCCACCCACGCCCGTACCAGATCAACGAGTACGGGTCACCCGACGAGCAGAACCCGGCCGACGGCGCCTGGTACATCGCACGTCTGGAGCGGGTGAAGGCCGACGGCCTGCGGGCCAACTGGGCCAGCGGCGGCAGCCTGCACAACGACCTCGGCAACCTGCTCATCCGCAACTCCGCCGGCCAGCACCAGCCCAAGGGTGAGTGGTGGAACTACCGCTTCTACGCCTCCCAGGTCGGCGACATCGTCACGGTGACCCCCAGTCAGTCGTACGACGCGTACGCCACGAAGGCGGCCGGGGCGGCGAAGGTGCTCGTCGGCGGTGGTCGTACCACCGGGAACCTGACCGTCAACCTGCAGCGCCTGGACACCACGAGCGGCATCGTGGAGAACAACCAGGTGCGGGTGCTCACCCAACGCATCCCGCACAACGGTGGTGGCGCGGTGCCGGGGCCGATCACGGTCTCCAACAGCGTGGTCGGCGTGTCCAACAACAACGCCACCGTGACACTGCCGTACACCAACCAGACCGACACCTACGCCGTCACCCTGCTGCCTCCGTCGGATGGTGGCTTCCAGTCGGTGGCGGTGGCCCAGCACTCCCAGCAGTGCCTCAACAACACCGGCCTGAGCACCGCCGACGGCAACGGCCAACAGCAGAACTACTGCGACGGCGGCGACCAGCAGCTCTGGAACTTCCGCCCGGTCGCGGGGGTGGCCAACACCTACACAGTGGTCAACCAGCAGAGCGGCAAGTGCCTCGACGTCAGCGGTGTGTCGACCGCCGACGGCGCTGCCGTGAGCCAGTGGACCTGCCTCAACAGCTCCAACCAGCAGTTCACCCTCCGCAAGGTGACCTACTCGGGCAACGACTCGCACGACTACCAGCTCGTCGCCCGGCACAGCGGCAAGTGCGTCGATGTCAACGGCGTCTCCACGGCGGCCGGCGCGACTGTCCTGCAGTGGACCTGCAAGGCGGTCAACCAGAACGGCTCGTTGAACCAGACCTGGCGGCTCCTGGGGCGGTAGTCGTCCCGGGGCAGGTGACGCGCTGGCTGTCCGCCCCGGCAGCCAGCGCGTGACCGGACACCACATTCATTGACATGAATGAAACAAAGGTCATACCATTCGCAGCGATTCGCCATCGCCACCACCCGCCCGTGGCGCGTCGACGATCTCCCGCGCTTCCACGACTCCGAGGAGCCACCTCGTGCGAACCCCGTCCCGCAGCGGGTCAGGAACAGCCCGCGACCTCATCCCGAGACGCCAACGCGTCCGACGTCTGACTCTCCTGGCCGGTGCGCTGGCCGGGGTGCTCGTCGTCGTCGGCATCGGCGTCGGCACCACCCCCGCCAGTTCGCCCTTCGCCGCCAGGGCCGCCGCTGCGGCCACCATCCAGCCCGGGCAGAGCACCCCGATCGTCGGCACGCCGTCCGGCCGCTGCCTCGAAGTGCCCAACTCCAGCACCACGAACGGCACCCAGACGCAACTCTGGGACTGCAGCGGCAGCGCCGGCCAGACCTGGACGTGGACGTCGAGCAAGCAGTTCCAGGTGTACGGCAACAAGTGCCTGGACGCATCCGGCCGCGGCACCACGAACGGCACCCAGGTGATCATCTGGGACTGCAACGGCCAGAACAACCAGCAGTGGAACGTCAACAGCAACGGCACCATCACCAGCGTCCAGTCCGGGCTGTGCGTCGACGCCAACGCCGCCGCCACCGCCAACGGCACCAAGATCATCCTGTGGGCCTGCAACGGCGGCGCCAACCAGCAGTGGGCCTCGCCGACCACCACCACCCCGCCGCCGACCAACCCGCCGACCGGCGCGCGCCCGTGCGACATCTACGCCTCCGGCGGCACCCCGTGCATCGCGGCGCACAGCACCACCCGGGCGCTCTACGAGGCGTACGCCGGCAACCTCTACCAGGTCCGACGCTCGTCGGACAACACGACCCGCAACATCGGGCTCACGGGCACCGGCGGCACCGCCAACGCGGCGACGCAGGACTCGTTCTGCTCCGGTACGGCCTGCGTCATCACCGTGGTCTTCGACCAGTCCGGGCGCGGCAACGACCTCTGGTACCAGGGGTCGAGCGTCGTTCCGGGCTCCCCGCAGAGCAGGCCGGCGACAGCGACGACGGAATCGCTGACGGTGGGCGGCGCGAAGGCGTACTCGCTCTACATCAACCCCGGCAACAGCTACTGGCGCGACGGGCACCTCACCGGCGTGCCGACCGGCGCGGCACCCGAGGGCATGTACATGGTGACGAGCGGGACCCACGTCAACAGCGGCTGCTGCTTCGACTACGGCAACAGTGAGACGACCAGGAAGGCCGACGCCGCCGGGGCGATGGACGCCATCAACTTCAGCAAGCAGTGCTGGTTCGGCGGCTGCTCCGGCAGTGGCCCCTGGGTGCAGGCCGACCTGGAATGGGGTCTCTTCCCGGGTGGCAGCAGCTCCTGGAACCCGAACCAGCGCGCCTTCAGCAGCAAGTTCGTGACCGCGACGCTGAAGAACAACGGCACGTCGCGCTTCGCCATGAAGGGCAGCGACGCGCAGTCCGGCAGCCTCTACACGCTGTACGACGGCTCGCTCCCGCCGGGCTACAGCCCGATGAAGAAGCAGGGCGCGATCATCCTTGGCAGTGGCGGTGACTGCTGCAAGCCCGACGGCGGCGCCAACCTGAGCGCCGGCACCTTCTACGAGGGGGCGATGGTCGCCGGCTACCCGTCCGACGCGACCGAGAACGCCGTGCAGGCAAGCGTGGTGACCGCCGGTTACCGCTGACCCCGGCTACGCCCGAACGGGTCGTGCGCCGGTCACCACCTCGTGGTGACCGGCGCACGCACGCGCCGGCGTCGCCCCGGGTTCAGGCGACGGTGCAGGCCGCCCCGTTGAGGGTGAACGAGGACGGTCGGGCGTTGTCACCGGTGTGGGTGGCCTGGAAGCCGAAGCTCACCGAGCCGTTGGCGGGGATGCCGCCGTTGTAGGCGACGTTGCGGGCCGTCACCTGCCCCGAGGTGGGCGAGTAGGTGGCGTTCCAGCCCGAGGTGATGGTCTGCCCGTTCGGCAGGGTGAAGACCAGGGACCAGCCGTTGACGGCGCTGGTGCCGGTGTTCGTGACGGTGATGTTCTCGGTCAGCCCGGTGTTCCAGGCATTGACGTCGACAGTCACCCGGCAGGCACCGGAAGCCGGTGGCGGGGTGGTCGGGGGCGGGGTGGTGGTCGGTGGTGGGGTGGTCGGCGGGGGCGTCGTGGGGTTGGTGAGTCCGAAGAACGCGATGGCGGAGGCGGCCATGCCGCTGGAGGGCAGGCTGTGCCCCGCGCCCTGGACGCTGTACGCCTCGACCTGGACCGTGCCGCTGCTGTCGGCGTACCGGCGTCGGTTCCAGTTGGCCTGGGGCGTGTCGGTGGAGGTGGGTGTCTGGCTCAGCCCGAACACGTTCGTCCACTGCTCGATGGTCTCCTGCAACAACGAGTACGGCACGAGCGTGTCACTGGTGCCGTGCCACAGCTGCACCCGCGGACGGGGCCCGGAGTAGCCGGGGTACGCCTGGCGGACCGCGTCGCCCCACTGCTGCGGGGTCCGGTTCATGTTTCCGCCGGTGCACTGGCTGCTGCCGGGCGGGTAGTCCGCCGCGTTGGCGAAGCAGTTGTACGGCACGCCCATGAACGCGGCGCCAGCCTTGAACAGGTCGGGATAGAGCGCCAGCATGTGGTTGGTCATCATGCCGCCGGACGAACTGCCGGTGGCGTAGACCCGCTCCGGATCGGCCGTGTACTGCTGTTGCACGTACCGGACCATCGAGACGATCGACACCGGGTCGCTGCCGCCGCCGCGTCGCTTGGCGGCGTCCGACCAGGTGTCGAAGCAGTTGCCGAAGCCGGCCTGCTGGGTGGCGGACGGGTAGATCACGATGTACCCGTAGCGGTCGGCGAGGCTGGCGAACTCGCTCCCGGAGTAGAAGCCGGGGCCGGACCCGCCGCAGCCGTGCATGGCCACCACGACCGCCGGCCGGGCCGGGCGGTTGTCCGGCACGTAGACGTGCATGCGCATCCGGCCCGGGTTGTCACCGAAGCTTGTCACCTCGGTCAGCGACGCCGCGTACGCGGGCCCGACCGGGGGTGCCACCAGGCCGGCCGCCACCAACGACGCGGCCAGGGTGAGCAGCATTCTCCTTCTGATTCTCAACTGACGACTCCTTCGAAAAGCCTGTGCAGGCTGGATCGGCGGTGCGATCGGGTCGCGGGTGTGCCCGACTCCCGCGGTGATCGCACGTTGCCCGCTACCTGTGGCTCGCCCAGCCCGGCTTCGGATGGCGTCGCGTGACATTTAGTGTTCCGCCCGGACCAACAAGTGTCAATCAAAGAAGCTCTATCTGCGGCGGGTGATGGTGGTCCGTCTACAGTCGTCATGCCGTCCCCGAGGAGCACGGAGCGCCTGTGGCAAGCCCTTTCGACATCGACGAGATCTATCCGGACGACGGGGACCAGCCACTCCGGCTGCCCCGAAGACAGGCCGGCAGCTCGCCCCAGGGCGTCACCGTGACACTGTTGGCGGACTACACCCTGCGGACCCGGGTCGCCCTTCCGTCCGCGGCCATCGTCGCGCTGCTCGCGGAGACCGGCGTGACGACGGCCGGAGCGCGGACCGCGATCAGCCGGTTGGCCCGCCGTGGCGTGTTGGAGGGCAGTCGACTGGGGCGGCGCAGCTCCTACCGGCTCAGCCGTGCCGCAGCCGCCAACCTGTCCGCCGGCGGGCAGTGGATCCTCGCCTCGACCAGCTCGACGACACGCTGGGACGGGTCCTGGACGATTGTCGCCTTCTCGCTGCCGCAGGACCACGGTGCGCAGCGCCGGTCCCTGCGGGCGCAACTGCGGTGGCTCGGTTACGCGCCGCTGTACGACGGTCTGTGGGTCTCGCCGCAGGAGCTGACTCCGCTCGCTCGGGCCGAGCTCGACCGGCTCACCCTCGGCGCGGTGACGGTGTTTCGGGCGCGGCACGCCGCGCTCGCCTCGACCGTCCACCGTGCGCCGATCGAAGCCTGGGACATCGAGGCGATCGGCCGAAGCTACGACTCGTTCCTCCGGCGGTGGACGCCCCTGTTGCCCGCTGTGGTGTCCGGTCGGGTCGACGGTGCCGCGGCGGTGCGGACCCGCACCGAGCTGATGGACACCTTCCGGCGCTTTCCCGTCCTCGATCCGCAGTTGCCGGTGGAACTCCTTCCCCGGGACTGGCTGAGGCGCCCGGCGCGGGAGTTGTTCGAGGCTGTCTACGACGGGCTCGCCGCCCCCGCCGAGCGACACGTCCGGTCGGTCGTCGAGCGGTACGCCGACGCCGCGCAGCCCGGCGTCGAGGCGCACACCACAGCCGACCTGGTCTCCGGAGTACGCGCCGACGTGGGGCCGACGAGGCCGTCCGCGAGTGGCTCGGTCACCGGGTGCTCGTGAACCCCGACGGGGTCACCGTCGACAACTGTGAGCGATAACAGGGTCGCCCTCCGATAGGCGTGGTGGTACGACTCGTCCGCCTGTCGTGCGGCGATGGAGCCTTGGTGCTGGGCGTTTGGTTCCGGGCGAAACGTGGCGTTCCGGGAGATCGGCGTGAACGGCCCGTTACGTCTTGACGAACGACATGTTATCGCTCACTCTCGATATAGAGGACGATCGTTCCCGTGGCTCACCGGGCGAGCCGCACGGGTCGTACCTCGGATCACGACGTCGGCAAGGGCATGCGGACGTCACCTCGGGACCCGGCAGTTGCCGGGCGACAGCCCTCTCGGACTGTGCGCGCTGACACCGGGCGGCCAGGACGACGGCCCGACCAGTCGCCCCGAGCGAAGTGGCACATCACCACCACCGATGCAACCACTGAAAAGGAACGCCATGAAACCCATGAGAACGATGCTGGCGGCGGCGACCATCGCCGTCGCCCTCACCACCGGTATGACAGTGGCGCTGACTCCCGCGTCCGGCGCCGGCACCACCCTGAAGGCGGCCGCCGCCGAGAAGGGCCGCTACTTCGGCGCGGCTGTCGCCGTCGGCAAGCTGTCGACCAGCGCCTACACGACGATCCTGAACCGTGAGTTCAACAGTGTGGTGCCCGAGAACGAGATGAAGTGGAGCTCGACCGAGCCGCAGCAGGGCACCTTCACCTACTCCAGCGGTGACCGCCTGGTCAGCCACGCGCAGGCCAACGGCATGAGCGTGCGGGGCCACACGCTGTTGTGGCACGCGCAGCAGCCGGGCTGGGCGCAGGGCATGTCCGGCAGCGCGTTGCGCAACGCCGCGATCAACCACGTCACCCAGGTCGCGACGCACTTCCGGGGGAAGATCTACGCCTGGGACGTGGTGAACGAGGCGTTCGCCGACGGTGGTTCCGGTGGTCGGCGGGACTCGAACCTGCAGCGTACCGGCAACGACTGGATCGAGGCGGCGTTCCGGGCGGCGCGGGCGGCGGATCCGGGTGCGAAGTTGTGTTACAACGACTACAACACCGACGGGGT
>NZ_JBEXYP010000029.1:0-80083 GCF_040630995.1 Micromonospora sp. NPDC005710
GCCAGCGCCGCGAGCGCTGGCCGACCGACGGCTCACCCACCCGGATCCGAGGGGATGGCATGCGCACGGAATTTCAACTGGTGTTTCCGGTGGTAGCCGGTGCCACACGGCTGGTGTACGGCGTGCGGCGGTCGAAGCTGTCGACCGCGGGTGTGGAGGTCGGCGATGTCTGACCTCCCACCGCGGGTGCTGTTCGGTGCGGCGTACTACCACGAGTACCAGCCGTACGACCGGCTCAAGACCGACCTCGACCAGATGGCCGCGGCCGGATTCACCGTCATCCGGGTCGGTGAGTCGGTCTGGTCGACCTGGGAACCGGAGGACGGCCGATTCGACCTCGGCTGGCTTCAGCCGGTCCTCGACGGCGCCCACGAACGGGGGATCAGCGTGGTCCTCGGCACACCCACGTACTCGGTGCCCCCATGGCTGGCTCGCCGGTACCCGGAGATCGCCGGGGAGCTACGCACTGGTGAGCGGATGGGATGGGGCGGCCGGCAGGAGGCGGACTACACCCATCCCGCCTTCCTGTTCCACGCCGAGCGGGTGGTTCGCGCGGTCACGGCCCGGTACGCCGACCATCCGGCCGTCATCGGGTTCCAGGTCGACAACGAACCCGGCCTGTGGCTGTTCCGCAACCACGGCGTCTTCCAACGGTTCGTCGACGAGTTGCGCCGCACGTACCAGAGCGTCGAGACGCTGAACCGGGAGTGGGGTCTGGTCTTCTGGTCGAACCGGCTGTCGACCTGGGAGGACCTGTGGCGACCGGAGGGCAACACGCATCCCCAGTACTCGCTGGCGTGGCGGCGCTTCCAGGCGCGACTGACCACGGAGTTCATCGCCTGGCAGGCCGGCATCGTGCGCGAGTACGCGCGCGCGGAGCAGTTCGTCACCACATGCATCGACTACGGGCGGCCGGCTGTCGAGGACGAGGAGTTGGCCGGTCGGCTCGACGTGACGGCGGGTAACGCCTACTACGAGGTGCAGGACGCACTGGCGCTTCCCGACCCCCGAACGCCCAAAGACAGGTTGGAGGACGGGGCCTGGACGATCTCCCAGCGCGCCGACCGCATGTGGAGCTCACGCCAGGAGCCGTTCCTGGTCACCGAGACGAACGCCAACCACCGGATCTCCCCGCACAGTCGCCCCGCCTACGACGGGCAGTGGCGACAGGCCGCCTGGGCCCTCGTCAGCCGCGGTGCACAGATGATCGAATACTGGCACTGGCACACCATCCACGCCGGCGCGGAAACCAGTTGGGGCGGCATCATCCCGCACAGCGGGCGACCCGGACGTACCTACCGGGAGATCGCCCGCATCGGTGAGGAACTCGCCACCGCCGGCGACCTCGTCGCCGGGCTGATCCCCGACGCCGATGTGACCCTGCTGCACTCCTCGCCGAGCAGGTGGCTGATGCAGGAACACCCGCCGCTGGCCCGGCAGGACGGCAGCGGCGACCGCGATTCCTACCACGCGTTCTTCGACGTCTTCCACCGCGGGGCGTTCGACGCCGGACTGCAGACCCGCATCGTTCACGCCAGCCAGCTGACGGCTCAACCCGTCGAGCAGGCTGTCGAGGACCATCCGGTGCTCGTGGTGCCGGGGCTCTACGTCGCCGAGGACGCCATCCTGGACTGGCTGAAGGCGTACGCGCACGCCGGCGGGCACCTCGTTGTCGGCCCGCGCACCGGCTACAGCGACGGCGAGACGCGGGCGCGCCTCGACGTGCAGCCCGGGCGCCTCGCCGACGCCGCCGGAGCGTGGTACGAGGAGTTCTCCAACCTGCTGACCGACGTGCCGGTGATCGCACGGGACAGCGGACTGACCCTGGACGGGCAACCGGCCGCGACCCGCTGGCTGGAATGTCTGATCGCCGAGGACGCGACGGTGGTGGCCGGCTACGACCACCCACACTTCGGGCAGTGGGCGGCCGTCACCACAAGGGTGGCCGGACGCGGACGAGTTACCTGCGTCGGAGCGCTGCCAAACGTCGACCTCGCCCGCGCCATCATGCGTTGGCTCGGCCCCGCACGATCACCCGAGTGGTGGGTCACGCCCGAATCCGTGACCAGCACCGGAGCGACCGCGCGCACCGGGCAGCGGCTGAGGTTCCTGCACAACTGGTCGTTCACACCGGTGGACGTCCGGATCCCGGTCGCGGTCACCGACGTGCTCGACGACACCGCGTACGCCCCGGGAGACGATCTGCGGTTGGGGCCCTGGGACGTGCGCGTCCTCGTCGAGGACTGACAATTCCTGCGGACCGAATCGCCCCGGGTCGGTGGTTTCCCACCAGAACCGGGGCGATTCGGCAGCTACACGTGTGGTGGGGCGGGTCGACGGGTGACGACCGGGGGCCGGGTGCCGCGCCGACGGCACCCGGTCCGGCGTCACCGGCGAGTTACTGTCGGGTCCACTTCTGGTTGTTGCCGCCAGTGCAGTTCCAGGTCTGCACTGTGGTGCCGTTCGCGGTGCCCGCGCTGGTCACGTCCAGGCAGAGCCCGGACTGGCGGCCGACGACCGATCCGTTGCTGTTGAGGGTCCACTGCTGGTTGGCGCCGCCGTTGCAGTCCCAGATCTGCACCTTGGCGCCAGCGGTGGTGGATTGACCGGGGACATCGAGGCATTTGTTCCCGTACACCTGTAGGGCGCCGTTGGGCAGCGCTACCCAACGCTGATTGCTTCCGCTGTTGCAGTCCCAGATCGCCACCTGCGTGCCGTTGGTGCTGCTGGCCCCGGGTATGTCGAGGCACCTGTTGGATCCGACGCCCCGCAGCACGTTACCGGAGCCGGTGGGCGGCGTCGTCGGGCCGTCGAGTCCCCAGCCGTGCCGGAGCCGGTCGAGCCCGGACTGGTTCGTGATGGTCAACGACAGGTTGGTGCCGCTGCCGGTCAGTGACGTGATGGCGCAGGAGGCGTTGAAGCAGGGGCCGGGGCCCTGGGTCTGGTTGGCTTCCTTGACGCCGGTCCAGAGCAGCGAGCCCATGCCCAACTCTCGCACCGTGTCGGTGAGCGCGTAGAAGTACGACACGTTGTTGTTGCCGTCGCGGGGGCCGTTGTAGTTGACGCCGGTATTCATCGGCACGCCGAACTCGGTGAGGATCGCCCGGTCGGCGTACCCGCACAGGCGGGCCTTGAAGCTGTTGATCCACTCCGCTGCGGTCGGGTGGGTCTCGCCGCCCAGCGTGTACATGTGGATCGACAGCAAGGTTCCGTTCAGCCGGGAGTCGGCGCCCACGGCGCACAGGTCGATGTCCGACCAGAGCCCCGGCACCACGATCCGACCGCGCGGGATGCTCGAGTAGCGCTGCAGGAACGCGGCCGCGAGGTTGGTCAACTCGGTCGCGCTGTACCCCCACGGTTCGTTCACGATGTTGAAGTAGAACCGGCTGTTGCTGCCGTACTTGGCGATGACCGTGTCCCACATCGTGTAGAACGCGTTCATGTCGCTGATCCGGCCGCCGCTCGGAGGCCAGGGTGCGATCATCACGTTCATGCCCATCGCGCTGGCCGCGTCGTACGCCGCTGTCAGGCTGCCCCACCACGGCGACGACGTGGTCTGTGGGTTGATCCCGAATCGGACCGTGTTCGAGCCGAAGCTCTGGAATCCCCTGAGGATCGCGGTGGCCTTCGTATAGGTCGTCGCGTAGTTGTCCGACTTGGACAACCCGATCGGGACGTTCTCGTCGTACAGGAAGTTGTCCCTGGTGTCGGCCCAGTTGACCCCGCGGAACTGGCTGGTGGCCGCCTGCGCCGGTGCGCTGGGCGCTACGTAGAGACCGAGTGATCCCAGCAGCACGGTGGCAACCGCGCCGATCGAAGCAAGACGCCACAGGCGTCTCCGTACAGTCATGTCATCCTCCAAGTCGGTAGCCAACTTCACCTCAGGCTCGGCACCATGTCGCGGGTCACGACGGAGACGCTGTGGTGGCCCTGAGGGGGTTTCGTGCGGCTGGTGATCCAGCCGATGAGTGGCACCGCTGTCGCGGGCGGCGCCTATCCGAGGCGCCATTGTTGGTTGGTGCCGTTGTTGCAGGACCAGAGTTGGGCGAGGGTGCCGTTGGCGGTGGAGCCGCCGCTGACGTCGAGGCAGAGGCCGGATTGGGCGCCGGTGATGGTGCCGTTGGTGTTGACGTTCCATTGCTGGTTGGCGGTGCCGGTGCAGTCCCAGATGATGACTCGGGTGCCGTTGGTGGTGCCTTGGCCGGCGGCGTCGAGGCATTTGTTGCCGTAGACGGTGAGTTGTTTGCCGGAGGTGTGGGTGAAGCGTTGGTTGGTGCCGTTGTTGCAGTCCCAGATGGCCAGTTGGGTGTCGTTGGTCTGGGAGGCGTTGGGGACGTCCAGGCACTTGCCCGCGCCCACCGCGCGGAGGGGACCGCCGGTGACCGGCGGGGGCGTGGGGGTGACACCGTTGAGCGCCGAGGTCAGTGGGCCGAACCATTTCGCGGCGATCTTCTGGTTGCCGGAGCTGTTCGGGTGGACCCCGTCGCCGGTGTCGGTGGAGGTGTTGAAGCCGGTCCACTGGTCGACCACCGTGATCGGCGAGGCCGCTGTCGTCTTCGACGCGGCCCAGGAGGGGATCACATTGTTGAGGTTGACTACGCGCTGAGCGCACTGCGAGCAGTTGCTCGGGTTCATCGGGAGAATCTTCGCGACGAGGACCTTCATGCTCGGGTTGCTGGCCCGCATCTGGTCCACCAGGCGGCCGAAAGCGCTCAGGATGGTGGCCGGAGCGATGTTGCTCCAGACATCGTTGGTGCCCAGGTGCATGACGACGACGTCGGGCCGGGTGGCGGACAGCCAGCCGGGCAACTGGTTCTGATTGGCGATGTTGGTGGCGAGATAGCCGCCGTGGCCTTCGTTGTCGCCGTCGTACGCGACGCCGCAGCCCTGACCGGGGAGTGTGCCGACGAAGTCGACGTCCCTGTAGTTGGCGTTCTGCAACTGATTCCAGAGCAGAGCGCGCCAGCAGCCCGGGGAGCCGGTGATCGAGTCGCCGAGCGGCATGACCCGTACCGGTGCGGCGGCTTGGGCCGGCCCGACCGCGACAAACGCGGTGGCCAACAACAGCGCGGCAAGAAGTCCGTGAAAATAGAGAGGGAATCTACGAAGCATGGGACAACTCCTGGCGAGTCACGTGAGGGACCTGAACTGTTCGGCAGGGCGTCCACGACGCCCTTCCGAGCCTGCTGTCCTCGCTATCCGAGGCGCCATTGTTGGTTGGTGCCGTTGTTGCAGGACCAGAGTTGGGCGAGGGTGCCGTTGGCGGTGGAGCCGCCGCTGACGTCGAGGCAGAGGCCGGATTGGGCGCCGGTGATGGTGCCGTTGGTGTTGACGTTCCATTGCTGGTTGGCGGTGCCGGTGCAGTCCCAGATGATGACTCGGGTGCCGTTGGTGGTGCCTTGGCCGGCGGCGTCGAGGCATTTGTTGCCGTAGACGGTGAGTTGTTTGCCGGAGGTGTGGGTGAAGCGTTGGTTGGTGCCGTTGTTGCAGTCCCAGATGGCCAGTTGGGTGTCGTTGGTCTGGGAGGCGTTGGGGACGTCCAGGCACTTGCCCGCGCCCACCGCGCGGACCGGCCCACCCGTGACCGGCGGGGGCGTCGGCTGGCCGGTGGAGCCGTAGGGGCACTCGCTGAGGTACCGCGAGACGCCAGTGGAGTCCGCGAGTGACGGGCACAGGAACGGCGCGTAGCGGTCGTCGTTGTCGAGGAAGACCTTCAGCCAGGGGATCTCCCGCCGGGTCACCTGGGAGTTGCCCCAGGTGGGGAACGCATGACCGCCACCGGTGAGCTCGACGTAGGCGCCCTTCGTGGTGGCCGGCTTGGTGGCCCACAGGCTGTTGATCGAGGAAGGGGTGATGGTGCCGTCGTCCCGTGCGCCCATGATCAGCGTCGGTACTCGTACGTTGGACAGGTTCTGCGAGAACGAGGCCGGCGCGAGGGGTATGGCCGCCTTCAGCGAGGGGCGGCGCATGGCCGCGCTGATGGCGCCGCCGCCACCCATGGAGTGACCGAGCACGGCGAGCCGGTTCGGGTCGACCCGGTCACGAACCGCGCTCTGCCCGGTGAGGTAGTCCAGCGCGGCCAGCAACTGGGTGCCCCGGGCGGTGTCGAAGTCGTTCGGACTGTTGGTGTCGATGCCGATCACCACGAAGCCGAAGGACGCCAACCAGGGCCCCATCCAGGCACCCTCGGCGGCCCAGGAGGCGGTGTAACCCGGCACTGCGGCGATCGCGCCCCAGGTCCCCTGACTCGTGTCGGTCGGGTAGTAGATCTTCCCGCCGTTGAAGCCGAAGCCGCGCGGCACGGTGATCTCAGCAGTGGCGAACGTGCCGCGGTTGGCGGCGACGCTCTGCACCGTGGGATTCGGCCCCCGTTGGTACGAGGCTGCAGCAGCGGAAGTGGAACTGTCCAACACGGCGGTCCCGGCCATGGCTACGCCCAGCATGGCTGCAGCCGCGCCTGCGCCGATGCGCCAGCTCCGCCGAGATGCGGATCTGACACCCTGCCCGGCCCCGCCTCCGCTCGGGACCCCGGGCCGCGGATCGCCACTCGACACTGGTTGATCCTGTGATCTCTCGTCAGGCAGGTTCACGACGTCCTCCGATCGAATGAGCGCTGCGCCTCGCCACGAGTCGCGATCGTTGCGCCCGTTTTGCGCGATGACATTTGCGGTTACATCGATATCCATCAACATGCTCGCCGATCTGTTGGCCCGTTGTCATGTCGGTCCGGAAGCTGCTATGGGCACGCAAAAGTGGCCGTCCCGACAGTCATGAGAAGACGGTTCCGGCGGCGGGCAGCTGCCCCGTTGTGGCGCACATTCGGCGATACGGATTCCGCGCCGCTAGGGGAATCGACGGTCGGGGTCCACCAACCGTTGCCACACGCCTGAACTGCAGGAGTAGCGAGGGGGCGGTACTTCCGGGCCATGCCGAACACGCATGGCCCGGAAGGCCCCGTCACCTCAGGTTCGGTACCTCGTCGCGGGTGACCACGTACGAGCTGTTGTAGACGGTGTTGATGAACGACGGTGAGTTGATGCTGCTGTCGCTGATGAAGCTCGTGTGCCAGGTGTTGAACAGCACCCACCGACTGCCGGAGGACTGCAGCTGCGCCGGGTCGGGGATGCGGCCGTTCTCGTGCAGTGCGATCGGAACCGAACCGCCGTACACGTTGCGAGCGGCGTTGAACATCGACGTCAGCGGCCCGTGGTCCCCGGCGTACGTGTCGGCGCCACCGATGTCGACGTACTGCTTGCCGGGGTACCACGCAGAGTTGGGGGAGCCGTTGAACGGGTGCAGGTAGACCAGGTTGTGCACCCCTTGGGCGCGCATGAAGTTGTAGGTGTAGGCCCACAGCCGGTTGTACTGGCCAGCCCCCTCCATGCTCCACCAGAACCAGGTGCCGCTGGCCTCGTGCCAGGGTCGGAACAGGACAGCGCCACCACCGTTCTGGATGATCTTCAACTGGTTGGCCCACGCGGTGAGCCGTTGGTTGAGCCGGCCGTTGTCGGCAGTGCCGGAGGTGAGCGCCGCGTTGATGTTCGCCCGCATCAGGGAGCCGTCATAGCCGTCGGTGTTCTGCGCGGGCGAGCCCATGTGGTAGCCGACCATCGGGATGCCGCCGGCGTTCCACCAGGCCAGCCCGCGGGCACCGAAGTCCGGAGCGTCACCCATGTCCTGGCCGCGGACCGCCGGGTACTTGCCGGAGGCGTTGCGGATGATGTTCATCTCGTAGTCCGGGCCACTGACCCAGGTCGACTCCTGCTGGCCGGAGAGGATGTGGTTGCCGTACTGGCTGTAGACGTAGCACAGCAGCCGGCGCGCGGAGGCGGTGGCGTTCGGGTCGACGGGGGCGACGTTGCAGCCGCCGGGGGTGGGCGGTGGAGTGGTCGGGTTGCCGCCGCCCTGCGACCAGCGCTGGTTGGCCTGGCCGTTGCAGTTCCAGAGGGCGACCAAAGTGCCGGCAGCGGTGGCGGCGCCGGAGACGTCGAGGCACAGCCCGGACTGCACGCCGGTGATGCTGCCGTTGGAGTTCAGCCGCCACTGTTGGTTGGCAGCCCCGGTGCAGGACCAGATGATCGCGGCGGTGCCCGCGCTGGTCTGGCCGGCCTCGGCGTCCAGACACAGGCTGTTGTTGAAGACGCGCAGCTCACCGGCGTCGGTGAAGGTCCAGGTCTGGTTGGCCTGGCCGTTGCAGTCCCAGATCTGCACGCGCGTGCCGGTGGTGGCGGAGTTGCCGACGACGTCGAGGCAGCGTCCGGACGCGGCGCTGGCCAGCCGCCCGGTCGACGCGGCAGCGGCATTTCCGGCGGTCAGCCAGACCGCGGACAGGCTGACGCCGGCCGTGGTCAACACGGCGAACAGCAGGCTCATCCACCGGGTGCGGCGTCGCCGCGTCGGCGGGGCGGGAGGAGCGAGTGCCATGTCAGTACTCCAAGGGGTGGGGTGCGGTGGCGTGGGGCGGGGGATCAACGAAGGTTGGGGACCTCGTCGCGGGTGACGACGTAGTTGTGGTTGTAGACGCGCCGCAGGAACGTGACGTCGTTACGCTCGGTGAGCCAGGTGCCGTTCCAGGTGCTGAACAGCACCCAGCGGGTGCCGGTGGACTGGAGCTGGTCGGGATCGGGGATGGGGCCGTTCTCGTGCAGGGCGATCGGGACGGTGCTGCCGACGATGGCGCGGGTGCGGTTGAACAGCGGCGTCAAAGGGTTGTGGTCGTTGGCGTAGGTGTCGGCGCCGCCAATGTCCACGTACTGCTTGCCCGGGTAGAACGAGGCGTCGGGTTCGCCGTTGTACGGGTGCAGCCAGACCAGGTTGTGGATGCCCTTGGTACGGGTGAAGTAGTCGAACTGGAACCGCCACAGACGCTGGAACTGGCTGCCGCCCTCCTTGCTCCACCAGAACCAGGTGCCGCCGGCCTCGTGGTAAGGCGCCCACAGGACGGCGACGCCATTGGACTGGAGGCGCTGCAGTTGGGCTGCGGCGGCGTCGAGCTCGGAGAGATAGGAGCGGTTCTCTGCCGTGCCCGGCGTGAGGGTGGCGTTGATGGACGCGGTGCCGCCGTAGTTGCACGAGCTGGTCGCCGGTGCGCCGACATGCCAGCCGATCAACGGGATGCCGCCTGAGTTCCACCAGGCGAGAGCCCGGTCAACGGCGCCGGGGCGGTCGCACATGTCCAGGCCACGGATCGCCGGTTGCTTCCCGGTGTTGGTCTGAATGTAGGTGAACTCGGCCTCGCTGCCGTTGGTCTCCCGCTGGCCGGACAGGATGTGGTTGCCGTACTGGCTGTAGAGGTAGCACAGCAGTTTGCGAGCTTGAGTGGTGGCCTGCGGGTCAACCGGAGTGGCGGTGCAGGTGGGCGGCGGGGTGGTTGGGCCGCCGGACTGGCTCCAGCGCTGGTTGGGCTGGCCGTTGCAACTCCAGACCACGACCCGGGTGCCGTTGGTCAGGTTGTTGCCTTCGACATCGAGGCACAGGCCGGACTGGGTAGCCGTGATGCTGCCGTTGGTATTCAACCGGAACCTCTGGTTGGTCTGTCCGGTGCAGTTCTGGATGGCGAGCGGGGTGCCGGCCGTGGGGCTGGGCAGGTCCAGACATCTGGTCTCGTTGAAGGTGCGCAGTTCACCCTGGCTGGTGAAGACCCACCCCTGGTTCTGCTGCCCGTTGCAGTCCCAGATCGTGACCGGGGTGCCGGCTGTGGGGCTGTTGCCGGACACGTCGAGGCAGCGCCCTGACGCGGCACTGACCAGCGGGCTGCCGACCGCCGCCGAGGCGGTGCCCGCTCCCAGCAGTACCGCCCCACCGCTCGCGGCCACCAGGGCTGCGGCGAGCATGATTCTCCATCTCATGACGTTCTCCTCTTGGGTTTCGGGGGTGTCCGTCCCGTCCGACTCATCGGGGTTGCGACGTCGCGAACCAGACGTGCCCGTGGGTCCAGCCCACGAAGCAGTGCGGATAGGTGCGGGTAACTCGATACGAGTTACCGGAGGAGGCTGTTCATCCTGTCGCTGGACGGGTCGATCGTGCCGATACCAGCGTTGACAACGCTGTCACGGTGGGCGGCGAGCAGTCAGTGCGGCTGACATGGCACCCGCAAACCCTCGGCCGCAGGTCGATCACGGCGATCCGGACTGTGGCCGGAATGACGAAGACCGGCGTGGGAGGCAGGTCGTTTCTGCGCCGAAGAGCCGTCGCGACGTCCGGCTCCGTTCGCCGGGCTGCGACGGCGAGGCCGTCGTTAACATGCCGGAATCATGTTCTTAGTTCATGCACGCTGTCAAGTATGTCTATGCATCGAGGCGTTGCAACCCCGGTAAAACCCCGCCGTTGCTTGACTGAATCAACAAATGATGACCAGACCGCACCCCGGATACGGAAAGGGCGCTGGTCAGCGGGCCAGGATGCGGTGCTGGAGGGCGATGACGGCGGCGCCGCGAGCCCATTCGCTGAAGGTGAAGGGCTTGACCACCACGTCTACGGGCGTCGAGGTCCAGTGGGTGTGGGCCGTGAGCGCCGCGTCGAAGGCCTCGGCGCACACGTCGTACATCGCCACCGCCTCGCCGGACAGGATGACCAGCTGCACACCGGTGATGTTCGCGACCGTGGCGACCACCTGCCCAAGGGCGTGGCCGGCCTCCTCGAAGATGCGCCGGGCCGCCGGCTGGCCTTCCCGCGCGAGGGCCAGGCACGCCTCGAAGGTCAGGTCCGAACGGTCGAGGGTGGTCGCGACGGCGCGACGGATCGCCGCCGAACTGCCGTAGGCCCGGGCGCAGCCGCGATGGCCCATCTCGCAGAGCGGGCCGTTGTCGTGGATCGACAGATGCCCTACCAGGCCCGTACCCCGCCCGGCGGCACTGACAAGGCGGTCGCCGATCACCAGGCCGCAGCCGAGACCGGCACCCACCGTAACCAGCGCGAATGAGCTGCGCCCCACGCCGGCACCGAACCACTGCTGGGCGGCGGTCAGCGCCCGTACGTCGTTCTCCACCACCGTCGGCAGGCCCGTGGCCGCCGCGACGAGGTCGCCCAGGGCCACATTCCGCCAGCCGAGGAACGGAGAGGTGGGCACGACAGGGTTTCCTCCGGAGGCCGTGCCAGCCAGGCTAATCCCGACGGCCGCAGCCGGCTGCCCCGATCCGGTCAGGTCCCGCACGGCCTCGCCGATGCGGGCCACGACGTCATCAACGTCGTGGCTGATCAGAGGACGGCGCAGCTCCCGCTGTATCTCGGCGCGAAGATCGGTGCGGACAGCGAACAGCTCGTCTTCGGTCAGTTTGACACCGATCAACGCCGCACGAGCCGGATCGACTGCCAGCGGCTGGGAGGGACGACCCATCGTGCCGCGATCGCCGACCGGCTGATGGAGCAGGTAGCCGTTTTCCAGCAACGGTTTGGTCAGCTTCGTCACGGCGGACGGGGACAGGTCCAGCCGGCGTGCCGCCTCCGCCCGCGACAGCGGCCCGTGCACCAGCAACTCGACGAAAACCGATCGCATGCCCTCGGTCAGATGCGCATCGGACAGCACCTGGACATCTTGGACAGGTTTGTTGATGATGTCAAGGAATGAGCGCGGCCTGCTGGCGGATCGGCTGGGTGTTCCGCGGGATTTAGTTCACGGAGGACGTAGTGTCGCTGGTGTCCCTTGATCAGCACGGCCAGTTGTGGGCACTCAACACTCGCGACTCTACCTACGTGATCGGTGTCGAGGTCGACCATCTGACCGGCGATGCGCTGGTGCTGCAAAAGTACTGGGGGGCATTCCTACCGCCGCAGGCTGCCCGGGAAGCCGCCGCCATGTCGGCCGGGCCAGGCAGCCCGTCGGGCGCTGGACGGCACGTGACCAGCTTCTCCCGACCGGCCGAGATCGAGGAACTGCTACCGGTCGACGGCGGCCTGCGGTGGGGTCTACCGGCCCTCCAGGTCGCGGTGGATCAGGTGCGGTCGCTGGAACTGCGGTTCGTCAGCGCCAGCGTCGTCTGCGAGGACGAGGCGGACCAGCTCGACATCACACTGGAAGACGGCACCTTCCCGATCGACGTCGTGCTGCACGCGAGGGTGTGCGCCGACTCGAACGCCATCGCACGGTGGGTGACCGTACGGCACCGTGCCGGCAGCGACGCGGCAGTGGAACTCAGTCGCCTGGACTCCGGCAGCTGGTTCATCCCGGACGCCGAGGACTACCGGTACCGGGCGGCGTGCGGTGCGTGGGCAGAGGAGAGTCAACTCCAGCAGGGCCGGCTGCCGGTGGGTGAGTTGACCTTTACCAGCAGGCAGGGCATCACCGGCCACCATGCCAATCCCTGGATCATGATCGACGCGGGAGACGCCGGTGAGGAGCACGGTGAGGTCTGGAGTGTCGCCCTGGCCTGGAGCGGCAGTTGGCGGATGACCACCACCCGCCGGCCAGAGGGCGGGACCGCGGTGGCCGCCGGATTCGGTCACGAGGGGTTGCGGTGGACGCTTCCGGCCGGGGCCGAGCTCGTCACCCCGCCGATCCTCGGCCTCTACAGCGCCAGGGGGTTCGGTGGCACCAGCCGCAGCTGGCACGACCACATCCGTCGGCACATCCTTCCCACCGGCGACGAGGTCCGCCCGGTGCTCTACAACTCATGGGAGGCAACCAGCTTCGCGGTCACCGAACCGGAACAGCTCTCGCTCGCCCGGTGTGCGGCCACCCTTGGCGTCGAGTTGTTCGTCGTCGACGACGGATGGTTCGGCCGGCGCGACGACGAGCACAGTTCGTTGGGCGACTGGTGGCCGCACCGAGAACGGTTCCCCGACGGGCTAGGAAGCCTGTTCGACGGTGTCCGCGCGCTGGGTATGAAGGCCGGGCTGTGGGTGGAACCCGAGGGCGTCAGCCCGGACAGCGACCTCTACCGGGCGCACCCGGACTGGACACTGCACCTCGAGAACCGCCGCCGTGACCGCAAACGCCACCAACTCGTGCTCAACTTCGCCCGTACCGACGTGCGTGACTGGGCCCTGGAGTGGCTCGACCGGCTCGTCACCGACCTACGCCTCGACTACCTCAAGTGGGACATGAACCGGCCGTTCACCCAGGCTGGCTGGCCCGACCAGCGCCAGGGCCACGACCGTGTCTGGATCGAACACACCCGGCACGTCTACCAGGTCATGGCCCATCTGCGCGCCCGTCATCCGGGACTGCGGATCGAGTCGTGCGCCGGTGGGGGCGGCAGGCTCGACCTTGGCATCCTGCACCACATCGACCAGGCTTGGCCGTCGGACAACACCGATCCCATCGACCGGCAGACCACGCAGCACGGCATCTCCCAGCTCTACCCGGCCAACGTCATGTCCGCGTGGGTCACCGAATCACCGAACGGGAACGTCGGTCGGAGCACGCCGTTGCGCTACCGCTTCCACGTCGCTATGGCCGGCGTACTCGGAATCGGCGTAGACCTTGCCGGTTGGTCCGCCGCCGAGCTGGACGAGGCTCGCGCGCTGGTCGAGCAGTACAAGACGGTACGCCGCACCATCCAACACGGTCAGCAGTACCGGCTCGGCGGACGGCCCGGCGCCGAGCGGTCCGCGCTGCAGTACCTGCTCGACGACCAGGTCGTGGTGCTCGTCTACAACCCGCACGGAAACGCCAAGAGTGGCCCCCGGTGGTTGCGGCTGACCGGCCTGGATCCGGACGCGGTCTACGAGGTTGCCGTCGGGGGCGACACCGACGGCGTACCCGGACGGCTGGCCGCCGACTCTCGCTGGCAGGGCAGCACACTCATGGCCGTCGGCATCCGCCCCACCGCCTGGGAGCCCATCGGCGCCGACCACCGCAGCGACCTGATCGTGCTGCGGATCAGGAGGTAGCGGAGACGTCGGTTAGCGTGCTCTGCCGGGGCATGAGCCGGTGGGCTGCGCGGAGTTCCACGCCGGGCACCGGCTCGGTGCTGCCGATCCGCATCATGAGCCGGGCGACAGCGAGTTGGGCGATGGCCTTCTTGTCCGGCGAGATGGTGCTGATCGTGGGCCGTCCATACCGTCCGTCCTCGATGTCGTCATAGCCGATCACGGCGATGTCCTCGGGGACGCGTAGCCCGCGCTGGAGTGCGGTGTGGATGGCGCCCGAGGCGACCAGATCGCTGTAGCAGAACACCGCGTCCGGCGGGTCTGGCCGGTCCAGCAGGGCGGTCATGGCGGTGGCGCCGTCGACCCGGTTGAAGCGGGTGGTGCTGATGATCAGTGATTCGTCGACCGGCAGACCCGCGGCCGCGTGGGCGGCCCGGAAGCCTCTGGTACGTAGCTGGGCCGCCTCCCCGGTGGGGTAGGGCTGGTCGCCGATCGCGGCTATCCGGCGTCGCCCGATGGCGATGAGGTGCCGGACTGCTTCGGTGGAGGCGGCCACGTCGTCGATGCCGACGTGATCGAAGGTGCCGTCGGAAGGGCGTTCGCCGAGAACCACCAACGGCAGGGCCGGATCGCGGAGCGAGAGATCCGCCTGGGACAGGCCCAGCGGGCTGATGATCATGCCGTCGAACAGGAAGCGCCGTGGCCCCCGTCCGATCAGTTCCGCTTCGTGGTCGCGGTCGCCGTCAGTCTGGTCGATCAGCACGTTGTAGCCAGCCTTGCGGGCCGCGGGAATGATCGCTTGGAGTAGTTCCGCGAAGTACGGAGTGTCAAGATACGGCACCACGACGACGATCTGTCCGGACCGACCTGCGGCCAGGTTGCGGGCGAGGACGTTCGGGCGGTAACCGAGTACGGCGATGGCACGCTCGACCTTGCCCCTGGTGGCGTCGGTGACCCGGGCATACCCATTGACCACGTTGGACACGGTGCGGGGTGAGACGCCGGCTAGTTCGGCGACGTCCCGTAGCGTGCTCTCCCCCATGGACGCCTTCCCGCCGGGCGGGTGAACGGTCTCCCGCAGTGACGATCGTATTTCCATCATGTTGTCTCTTGCCAGAGCCAGAGCCCCGGTGCATAGTCCTTTGCAGCGCTGCAATGTAACCTACATGACACATCATCATCGATGCGCCGTTACCTCGCTTCTGCCAACAAACTCCCCAAGTAGCGCGCTCGCCGCAGCCTTGAGCCGTACCCCGCGCACGGCCATGTCGCCCTGCTCGAGAACGCGGATGGCGCGCGATCCGGGTGTTCGAAGTCCCTTCAGGAGGCTCGCAGCAATGGGTACCAGCAAACATCTGCCCGCAGTCGTTACGGCTGTGGCGGTCGTTCTCGGCCTGACCGCCTGCAGTGGTGGTGACGACGGTGCTGCCACGCCCCGCGCGAAGCCCACAAACTGCACGAACAAGATCGTTCACGAGGACGCGAACCGTGTGTCGGTATGGGCCTGGTACCCGAACATGGCGAAGGTCGTCGACAACTTCAACAACGCCCACGCGGACGTGCAGGTCTGCTGGACCAACGCCGGCCAGGGTCAGCCGCAGTACGAAAAGTTCCAGACCGCGATCTCGGCGAAGAAGGGTGCCCCCGACGTCGTCATGCTCGAATCCGATCAACTGGTCGGATTCGAGATCCAGGACGCGCTGGTCGACCTCGCACCGTTCGGTGCCGCCGAGGTTAAGAAGAACTTCAGCGAGGGCGCTTGGAAGGATGTCTCGCAGGGGTCGGCCGTCTATGCCATCCCGGTCGACGGCGGTCCGATGGCCCTGATCTACCGCACTGACGTGTTTCGGAAGTACGGCGTCACGGCTCCGCCGATGACCTGGCCGGAGTACGCCGAGGCGGCGGCCAAGGTGAAGGCGGCCGGCGGCCCGGTCTTCGGCGACTTCGGCAGCAACGTGCCGGCCGTCACCACCGCGTTGATGATGCAGAAGGGCGCGCAGCCGTTCACCTACAGCCTGTCCGACAAGCAGAACATCACCATCAAACTGGACGACCAGGCCACCAAGGATGTCCTCACCTTCTGGGGTGACCTGGCCAAGGACGGCCTGGTCGGCAAGGAGGACCAGTTCACCACCGACTACATCTCCGGCATGGTCGGCGGCAAGTACGCCACCTATGTCTCGGCCGCATGGGCGCCCGGCTACCTGACCGGTGCGGGCGTCGGCGGCGGCACGGAGAAGGGCACCTGGGCCGTGGCCCCGCTGCCACAGTGGGACCCGGCCAACCCGGTCGAGGTGAACTGGGGTGGCTCTACCTTCGCGGTCACCAGCCAGGCGAGTGACAAGGCAGCCGCGGCCAAGGTCGCGATGGGCCTGTACGCCGACGAGCCGTCGCTGACCGACGGCTGGAAGTCGCAAACCATCTTTCCGCTCAACACCGGCGTTCTGACCTCCAAGGAATTCGTCGAGGCCAAGAGCGAGTTCTTCAACGGCCAGACCGCAAACAAGGACGTCTACATCCCGGCCGCGAACGCATACCGGGGTGCCGTCTACAGCCCGTTCACCGTCTACTACTACGCCCAGCTCCAGGCCCAGATCGTGAAGATCAACGCAGGTCAGACGACCGGTGCGCAGGCCGCTACCGATCTGCACAACGACATCGTCAAGTACGCCAAGACCCAGGGCTTCACCGTCCGTTGACCCGCCCCGGGCGGTCGCCGCAACCCGCCGACCATCCGGGCCCATCTTGGTCAGAAGGGAGATGCTCTGTGGCCGGCATCATCGACGCCAGACCGAGCGCACCCCGCGCCGTCGTAGCCGATCCGCTCGGCTCGCCACCGCTTCGCCGCCGGTCCTCTCAACGTGGCGTCCTGGGCTGGCTGTTCATCCTCCCGTTCCTCGTCGTGTTCGTGGTTTTCCTGATCGGTCCGTTGGCGTACGCGGGCTACCTCAGCCTCTACACCAAAGGGCTGGCGACGGGCACGACGTTCGCCGGTCTCGACAACTACACCCGCGCATTTGGCGACCCGTCGTTCCACAAGGGTCTGTGGTTCGTCCTACGGTTCAGTCTCGTGGTCATCCCGCTGCAGATGATCGTGGCGCTGGTAGCGGCCCTGGTGCTCGACGAGGTAACCGGCCGCCTGGCGCGCTTCTCCCGGCTGGTCATCTTCCTGCCGTACGCGATCCCCGCAGTCCTCGGCGCATTGATGTGGGGCTTCCTCTACAGTCCCAGCTTCGGACCGATCGAGCAGATCGCCTCGGCGTTCGACGTACGGGCGCCGTTCCTGCTCAGCCAGGGCAACATCTTCTACGGCCTGCTCAACGTCGTCACGTGGCAGTGGGCCGGCTACTACATGATCATCATCTATGCGGCGTTGCGCAGTATCGACTCCTCGGTCTACGAGGCCGCTCGGATCGACGGGGCGAACGCCCGCCAGATCGCGATCCGGATCAAGGTGCCGCTGGTGACCTCGGCGCTGACCCTCATCCTGATCTTCTCGCTGATCGGCACCCTGCAGTTCTTCGCCGAGCCGCAGATCCTCGGCCCGATCGCCAACGGCACCGTTACCCCGGACTTCACCCCGAACATCTACGCGTTCAATCTGGCGTTCCGCTATGCCCAGTTCAACTACGCCTCGGCGATCTCCTTCGCGCTGGGCTTCGTGGTCTTCGTGGCGGTCGCCATCTTCATGATCGTCACGCGCAAGAAGGGGAGCATCTTCACGTGAGCGACGTGCGGCGAAGGCCCCGCCACGTCTGGGCGAAACTGCTGCTGCTGGCGATGGTGTGCTACTTCCTCGTGCCCGTCTGGTGGCTTGTGGTGGCCAGCACCAAGGACGCTCAGGGGCTTTTCTCCGGCTCTGGTGCCCTGTGGTTCTCGGGCTTCCACCTGTTCGACAACCTGGGCGACCTGTTCACCTTCAACAATGGTGAGTACCTGCGCTGGCTGGGCAACTCGGTGCTGTACGCGTTCGCCGGCGGCGTCGGCTGCACGATCATTTCGGTGCTGGCCGGTTACGGCTTCGCCAAGTTCGACTTCCGTGGCCGCGGCATCGTCTTCGCGCTCGTCCTGGGCTCGGTCATGGTCCCGCTCACCGCGCTGGTCATTCCGACCTTCGTCATGATGAGCAACGTCGGGCTCACCGACACGATCTGGGCGGTGATCCTGCCATCACTGCTCAGCCCGTTCGCCGTCTACCTCATGCGGGTCTACGCGGCCGTCTCGGTGCCGGACGAACTGCTGGACGCGGCGCGCATCGACGGCGCCGGCGAGCTGCGCACGTTCCTGCGGGTGTCGCTGCCGCTGATGCGCCCCGGCGTCGTCACCGTGCTGCTGCTGTCGGTGGTCGGCACCTGGAACAACTACTTCCTGCCGCTGACCATGCTGTCCAGCTCCAAGCTCTATCCCCTGACCGTGGGGATCGGGCTGTGGTCGCAACTGGCCAGCTCCAACAATGGCGGCGGCCAGTCGCTCTGGAATCTGATCATTGTCGGTTCGCTGGTGTCGATCATTCCGCTGGTCATCGCCTTCCTCACCCTGCAGAGGTACTGGCAGGGCGGGCTGGCCGTAGGCAGCCTCAAGTGACGCGCTCGAGCTCTGGGAGATCCGTGTTTGCCGCCTCGTTCAGCCTTGACCCGTCCTACACCATCGCGCCGGTGTCCCGGCGTACCTTCGGGTCCTTCGTCGAGCACATGGGGCGATGTGTCTACACCGGCATCTACGAACCGTCACATCCGACCGCGGACGTTGACGGCTTCCGTGGGGACGTGTTGGACCTGGTCCGTGAACTCGGGGTCTCCCTCGTGCGTTATCCCGGGGGCAATTTCGTCTCCGGGTATCGCTGGGAGGACGGCATCGGACCGGTAGACGCCCGGCCGGTCCGCCGCGACCTGGCCTGGCACAGCCTGGAGACAAACGAGGTTGGGGTCGACGAGTTCATGCGGTGGGCGGGCAAGGCCGGCGTCGAGGTGATGTACGCCCTCAACCTGGGCACCCGCGGCGCGCAGGAGGCGCTCGATGTCCACGAATACCTCAACCACCCCGACCGCACCCGCCTGGCCGAGCTGCGCCGGGCCAACGGCGCCGAGAAGCCGTACGGGGTCCGGATGTTCTGCCTCGGCAACGAGCTGGACGGGCCCTGGCAGACGGGACACAAGACCGCCCAGGAGTACGGCCGGCTGGCGGCGCAGACGGCACGTGCGCTGCGCTCGGCCGAACCGGAGCTGGAACTGGTCGCCTGTGGCAGTTCGAGCTCGTCGATGCCCACCTTCGTGGCCTGGGAGTCGGAGGTGCTCGAGCTGGCATACGACGCGGTCGACTACATCTCGGCGCACGCCTACTACGAGCCGGTCGACGGCGACATGGCCAGCTTCCTGGCCTCATCGGTGGACATGGACCACTTCGTGCACAGCGTGGTCTCCACCGCCGACAGCATCGGCGCCCGGCTCAAGAGCACCAAGCGCCTGAACATCTCCTTCGACGAGTGGAACGTCTGGTACCTCCGCGAGTTCCAGGCCCGGCAGGACACCGGATCCACCGAGTGGCCGGTGGCGCCGCGCGTCATCGAGGACTGCTACACAGTCGCGGACGCCGTGGTGGTCGGCAGCCTGCTGATCTCGCTACTGCGGCACAGCGACCGGGTGACTGTCGCCTGTCAGGCCCAACTCGTCAACGTCATCGCACCCATTCGCACCGAACCCGGCGGCGCGGCCTGGCGGCAGACCATCTTCTACCCCTTCGCCATCACCTCCCGCCTCGCCCGAGGCGAGGTGCTGCGGGTGGAGCCACGCTGCCCGACGTACGACACCGCGCGTTACGGCGCGGTGCCGGCACTCGACGCGGTCGCCACCCACGACGCGGACACCGGTGACGTGACCGTCTTCGTGGTCAACCGGCATCAGTCGCAGGCGGCGACACTGAACGTTCCGGTGACGAGCTTCGGCGCCGCCCTGCGGGTGGCGGAATCCTGGACCATCGCCGACGACGACCTCTTTGCGGTGAACACGTCGGACTACCCCGACCGGGTGGTCGCGCGGCCTGCGGACGACGCCGAAGTGGATGACGGGGTGCTTCGCGCGACACTGCCGCCCGTGTCGTGGACCGCCATTCGGCTCTGCGCGTCAAGCCAAGATTGTTAACGCTAACGCTGTAGATCGGCCGTATTCAGATACTGCAAGAGGGCAATCGTAAATAAGTATTGACAGCCATCTATGTGAACGTTAACACTATGACGAAACACAATCTCAACATCTTCGAAACGTCTCCGTCGACGCCGTGCCTTGGCGTCGGCGAACGCGGAGATCCCCGTTCGAGCCGGCCACCGAATCCCCAGAGAGGTAGATCGCTGTGCCACTGTCCCGGAGAGACTTCACCCGCCTTGCCGCGTTGAGCACGCTGACCGCCGTCGGCGGCGGAACGGCCGCTTTGACTGCGCCATCAGCAGCCTTGGCGGCCAACAGCGCGTACGTGTTCGGCTATTTCAAGGAGACGCCGAACGAGAGCGGCGACAGCTACGCGCTGCACCTGGCGGTCAGCACCGACGGCCTGAACTGGCGTCCGCTGAACCAGAACAACCCCGTGGCGACCCCGACCGCAGGCACGCTCGGACTGCGCGACCCGTTCATCCTGCGCAAGCAGGACGGCACCTTCGTCGTGCTGGCCACCGACCTGCGCGGGCGCATCTTCAACCAGAACAACCAATACCTACACGTCTGGGACTCAGCCGACCTGCGCAGCTTCACCAGCTACCGCCGAATCCGGATGCACGGCCTGGCTACCCACACCTGGGCACCAACCGCCTTCTGGGTGCCGTCGCGCAACCAGTACGCCATCGTCTACTCCGCTAACAACGGCGCCGACGTCTTCATGGTCAACTACACCTCGGACTTCCGGACGGTGAGCACCAACCAGGTCTACTTCAGCCCCGGCTACCCCGTGCTGGATGCCGACATCGTGGCCGACGGCTCAGCCTTCTACATGTACTACAAGAACCTGTCCAACGGCCTCATCTACGGCGCCCGGTCGTCGAGCGGCGCGCCGAACAGCTACACCAACTACACCAGCGGCCTGCGGCAGGGCAATGCCATGGAGGCGCCCCTGCTGATCAAGAACAACACCGGCGGCGGCTGGCGGTTGTGGGGCGACTCGTTCAGCCCGGTCAACAACGACTACTACGCCTGGTCCACCTCCAACGTGGCGGGCAACTCCTGGACGCTGCTCAACCAGCGCGACTACACGCCACCGCTGAACGCCAAGCACGGCTCGATTGTCGGCATCACCTCGGCCGAGTACGACGGACTCGTGTCCCGTTGGGGCCTGCCGGCCTGGGTCCGGCTGAAGTCGTACAACTTTCCCGACTACTACGTGCGGCACGCCGGCGACGTGGGTCGGATCGACGCCTACCCGTTCGACCCCCACCAGGACCAACTGTGGCGCATGGTCGCCGGCCTGGCCGACTCTGCCGGCGTGTCGTTCGAGTCGGTCAACTCACCCGGTCGCTACCTGCGGCACAGCGACTACGTGATCCGGCTGGGGGCCAACGACGGCACTGCGGCCTTCCGCGCCGACGCGACCTTCCAGCGGGTTCCCGGCCTGGCCGACTCCACCTGGTCGTCGTTCCGGTCCTACAACTTCCCGGACCGCTATCTCCGCCACTCCAACTACGTGCTGCGCATCGACCCCCTCAGTTCGAGTTCCAGCGCCAGTGACCGACAGGACGCCACGTTCCGCGTCTCCTGATCCACGAAGGTAGAGGTACCTGTGAGATCACGTATACGAACGCTGCTGGCCGTCCTGGCCGCTGCCGCAACCGTCGCGGTGGGCGCCGTGCTCGCCCCCGTCTCGCCCGCCTCGGCGGCGCCCGGCAGCCCGGCCGTCCGCCCGCCCCTGGGCTGGAACAGCTGGAACACCTTCGGCTGCAACATCAACGAAGCCAAGATCCGCGGTGCGGCGGACGCCATGGTCAACTCCGGCATGCGCGCGGCCGGCTACCAGTATGTGGTGGTCGACGACTGCTGGCAGGCGACGACTCGCGACGGGGCCGGCAACCTGCGCTCCGACCCGGCGCGATTCCCGTCCGGCATGCGGGCGCTCGGCGACTACATCCACTCCAAGGGCCTCAAGTTCGGCATCTACCAGGCGCCTCGTGAGGAGACCTGCGCCCAGTACTTCAACGCCATCGGCGGGGCCACCGGCGCGCTCAATCATGAACAGCAGGACGCCAACACGTTCGCGTCCTGGGGCGTCGACTTCCTGAAGTACGACTGGTGCTCGCCCTGGGGCACCCTGAACGATCAAATCGCGGGCTTTACGAAGATGCGCGACGCCCTGCGCGCCACAGGACGGCCGATCGTCTACTCAATCAACTCCAACAGCGCGCACTCCAACACCGGCCCGTCCTACAACTGGAGCCCGGTGGCGGACATGTGGCGCACCACCGAGGACATCACCGATCGGTGGAGCACCGGCTGTCGGGCCGACTGCTTCATGGGCGTCACCGAGATCCTCGATGTCCAGGCGCCCCTGGCAGCTTGGGCCGGCCCGCAGCACTGGAACGACCCCGACATGCTCGAGGTCGGTGTCCGCGGCACATTCACACCTACTGAGAACCGTGCCCACTTCAGTATGTGGGCGATCATGGCCGCACCGCTGATCGCCGGCAACGACATCACCACGATGTCCACCGACGTCCGCGATGTACTGACCAACCCTGACGTGTTGGCAATCAACCAGGACAGCGCGGGCCGCCAGGCCCAGCGGGTCCGCGACTTCGGCGACACCGAGGTGTGGGCCAAGGCCCTCAGTGACGGCTCCGGCGCGGTCGCCCTGTTGAACCGCTCGGGCAGCACCGCGACGGTGTCCACCACCGCCGCCGAAATCGGCATGCCAACGGCCGGCAGCTACACCCTGGCCGACGTCTGGACGAAGGCGTCCCGGAACACCTCCGCAGCGATCAGCGCGACCGTCCCGCCGCACGGCGTGGTCATGTACCGGGTCCGGACCGGCTCGTCGACACCCACGACCTCCTTCAGCCTGCGCGGCGCAGGATCCGGTCGCTGCCTGGACCTGCTCGGCGGCGCGCCGACCGACGGAGCCCAGGCGGTCATCTGGGATTGCAACGGCGGCATCACGCAGGTCGTCACCGCGGCTTCGGGTCAGCTCCGCATTGGCGGTAAGTGCCTCGACGCCGAGAGCAACGGCACCGCGAACGGCACCAGGGTCATCCTCTGGACCTGCGGCGCGGGCACCAACCAGCAGTGGACGATCCAGGCCGACGGCACCATACGAGGGGGACAGTCGGGCAGGTGCATCGACGTCAATCAGGCCGCAACAACCAACAACAGCCCTCTGGTCCTGTGGACCTGCTCCGGCGCGGCCAACCAACGCTGGACCCGCGTCTGACGGAGAGAGATGGCCGGCGGTGGTTGCCGCTCTCCATCCCGGAAATCGAATCGCACCCAACGATGAACGCCAATTGGGATCCACGAACGCGCCGACTGGCGTGTGACGCACCGCGCCGACACTGCCCGCGATCGGGCTGCCCGGCGCCCGACCTGAGGACCTGTCGTGACAACTTCGGTTTCGCCCGTACAGAAAACACCCACCCTCCGCCGTCTGGCTGTGCTGTCCCTGTCCGTCGTCGCTCTGGCCGCCGGCGGGGCCGCGGCGACGCAAACCTCGTCCGCCGCTTCGCTGAGTGCCGCGCCGCAGGCGGCAGCAACGCCCACCACACCGCCCGCGTCCTACCCGAATCCGGGCACGGTCACCGGTGACGTCGGCGTGCACGACCCGACCATCGTGGCCCGCCCGGGCGGCGGCTACCTGCTGGCCCACACCGGCAACAACATCGCCCTGAAGACCTCCACTGATCGAACCGCGTTCCGCAACGCCGGTGCGGTGTTCCCCAACGGCGCGTCGTGGACCACGACGTACACCGGCGGCAGCCGCAACCTGTGGGCACCGGACCTGACCTACCGCGACGGCCGGTACTGGCTGTACTACTCCGCCTCGACGTTCGGCTCCAACCGGTCCGCGATTTTCCTGGCCACGAGCACCACCGGCACCTCCGGCAGCTGGACCAACCAGGGCCTGGTGATCGAATCGCGGACGTCGGACAACTTCAACGCCATCGATCCCAACCTGGTCGTCGACGCCTCCGGCACCTGGTGGCTCAGCTTCGGATCGTTCTGGTCCGGCATCAAAATGGTGGCACTGAACCCGTCCACGGGGAAACGCTCCGATGCGACAGTGCACAGCATCGCCGGCCGCAACGGAGGCGCGATCGAAGCCCCGGAGATCGCACGGCACGGCAACTACTACTACCTGTGGGTGTCGTTCGACCGATGCTGCCAGGGTGCCGCGAGCACCTACCGGGTCATGGTGGGCCGGTCGACCTCGATCACCGGACCGTACGTCGACCGCAGCGGCAAGGCGATGACCGCCGGCGGTGGCACCCAGGTGCTGGCAGGCCACGGCAACATCCACGGACCCGGTCACCAGGCGGTGTTCACCGACACCGACGCCGACGTCCTCGTCTACCACTACTACGCCAACAACGGCGCCTCGCTGCTGGGCATCAACCTGCTCGGGTACGACGCCGCCGGCTGGCCGTTCGTCTACTGACCGGAAAGGAGATCCGACGATGCGCAGAATCCTGGTCACCGGGGTGGTGGCGATGCTCGCCGCGGCGGGCACGGCGATCGCCACCCCGGCCGCCGAGGCTGCCACGGTGCAACCGAACGTGTCGTACGTGCTGGTCAACCGCAACAGCGGCAAGGCCCTCGATGTCTACAACCTGGCCACCACCGACGGCGCAGCGATCAACCAGTACACCCGCAACGACGGCGCCTGGCAGCAGTGGCGGTTCCTCGACTCCGGCAGCGGCTGGTACCGGCTGCAGTCCGTGCACAGCGGCAAAGTGCTGGACCTGCCCACCGCCGCCGACGGCGTCCAGCTGGTGCAGAACACCGACCGCAACGACTCCCGGCAGCAGTTCCGGCTCGCCGACTCGGCCGGCGGTCAGGTCCGGCTGATCAACCGCAACAGCGGCAAGGCCCTCGAGGTGTGGGAACGGTCCACCGCCGACGGGGCGAAAGTCTCGCAGTACCAGGACCTCGACGGCACGAACCAGCAGTGGCAGCTCGTCGCCCTCGGCGGCGGTGGCACCCGCACCTTCACCAACCCGATCAAGCGCAACGGCCCCGACCCGTGGCTGCAGTACCACAACGGGTACTACTACCTGGCCACCACGACGTGGAACTCCACCATCACCATGCGCCGATCGACGACGCTTGGCGGCCTGGCCAGCGCACCCGACCAGGTCATCTTCAACCTGGCCGGGCGGGCCAACGGCTGCTGCAACATGTGGGCGCCGGAGTTCCACCTGATCAACGGTCCGAACGGCAACCGCTGGTACTTCTACTACACCGCCGGCCGGAACGTCCCCGACTACAACCCCACCCAACGGCTGCACGTCCTCGAATCGGCCGGCACCGACCCGATGGGCCCGTACACCTTCAAGGCCGACCTCGGCGGCGACTGGTCCCTCGACGCCAGCGTGCTGAAGGTCGGCAGCAGCCTCTACCTGATGGCGACCTACGGCGGCGACGGCGCCGGGCAGAGCAACTCCATCCAACGGCTGTCCAACCCCTGGACCCTGCAGGGCTCACGGTCGAGGCTCTCCTCGCCGACGCTGTCCTGGGAACGCCAGAGCGGGGCGGTCAACGAAGGGCCCGAACCGCTCTATCACAACGGCAAGGTGATGGTGGTCTACTCGGCCTCCGCGTGCTGGGGTCCGGACTACAAGCTCGGGTTGCTCACCCTGACCGGCACCGACCCGTTGAACCCGGCCCACTGGACGAAGAAGTCCACCCCGGTGTTCCAGCGCAGCGACTCGAACGGTGTGTTCGCGCCCGGCCACAACGGATTCTTCAAGTCGCCGGACGGCACGGAGGACTGGATCGTCTACCACGCCAACGACTCCGCCTCCGGCGGGTGCGACATGAACCGCTCCACCCGCGCCCAGAAGTTCACCTGGAACACCGACGGTACGCCCAACTTCGGGACGCCGGCGCGGCTGGGCACGACGCTGACTGGGCCATCCGGCGAATAGCACGAGCGCGAGGACCGGTCGCGCCGCTACGCCCAGTGCGCGACTCTCGCCCCTCCTACCCCCTTAGGGAGAACAACGTGCGTAAACCGTTCCGCATCGCGCTCGCCGCGGCACTCGTCGCCGCTGCCGTACCCGTGGTCCTGGCGATCGCCGCGCCGGCTCAGGCCCTGGACAACGGGCTCGCCCGCACCCCGCAGATGGGCTGGAACGACTGGAACAGCTTCGGCTGCAACGTCAACGACAGCCTGATCCGGCAGACCGCCGACACCATGGTGTCCAGCGGCATGGCCGCTGCCGGATACTCGTACGTCAACATCGACGACTGCTGGTCGGAGCGCAGCCGTGATGGCAGTGGCAACCTGGTGCCCGACGGCGCCAAGTTCCCGAACGGGATGAAGGCACTCGCCGACTACGTCCACGGCAAGGGCCTCAAGATCGGCATCTACTCCTCGGCCGGCACCACCACCTGCGCTGGCTATCCCGCCAGTCTTGGCTACGAGCAGCGCGACGCCAACACCTGGGCGTCGTGGGGGATCGACTATCTCAAGTACGACAACTGCGGTGACCACGGCGGGCAGAGCGGTCAGCAGCGCTATACCGCCATGCGTGACGCGCTGGCCCGCTCGGGCCGGCCGATCCTGTTCGCGCTGTGCAACTGGGGCCAGGACAACGTCGCGCAGTGGGGAGCCGCGACCGGCAACTCGTGGCGCAACACCGGTGACATCCAGGGCAACTGGAATTCGGTGATGGGCATCCTCGACTCCCAGCCCGGCTACGCCGGCGCGTCGAAGCCAGGTGCCTGGAACGACCCGGACATGCTCGAGGTCGGCAACGGCCTGTCCGACACGGAGTCGCGCGCCCACTTCAGCCTGTGGGCACTGCTCAACGCGCCGCTGATCGCCGGCAACGACCTGCGCACCATGAGCGCGACCACCCGGTCGATCCTGACCAACACCGAGGTCATCGCCGTCAACCAGGACTGGGGCGGCCGGCAGGGCAACCGAATCGTCGACAACGGCAACTCCGAAATCTGGACCAAGCCGATGTCCAACGGGTCGATGGCCGTCGTGTTGCTCAACCGCGCGTCCAGCGCCGCCACCATCTCCACCTCCGCCTCCCAGATCGGGCTCGGCGCCGCGTCGAGCTACTCGGTGCGCGACCTGTGGGCGCACACGAGCACTACCACCAGCGGCACCATCAGCGCCTCAGTGCCGGCACACGGCGCGGCCATGTACATCGTGACCGGCGGCGGCACCACCGACCCAGGCACCAGCTTCGGACTGCGCGGGCAGGGGTCGGGCCGCTGCCTGGACATCACCGGGGCGTCGCAGATCAACGGCGCGTTGGCCGAGATCTGGGACTGCAACGGCGGCGCGAACCAGCGATTCACCCAGACGTCGGCAGGCGAGCTGCGGGTTTACAACGGCACCAAGTGCCTGGACGTCTACAACCGGGGCACGACCAACGGCACTGCGGTCGAGATCTGGGACTGCAACGGCCAGTCCAATCAACAATTCCGGCTCAACGCCGACGGCACGGTAACCGCTGTGGGCGCCAACAAGTGCCTGGACGTCAACGGTGCCGCCACGGCCAACGGCACGCGCGTGCAGATCTGGGACTGCGCAGGCGGCAGCAACCAGAAGTGGACCCGGCAGTAACTCGCGGCAAGGCCGGCGGCGCGGCATCCGGTCCGGCGAAGTCCGTACCTGCCGGCCACCGCAGATCCGTCTTTAGTTGCCGCGGAAACACGGAATGCCACCCCTAGTCGAACACATCGTAAGGAGCGATCCTCATGCAGAGACGCGATTTTCTCAGGTTAGGCGTTGTCGGAGCGGCGACAGTGGGCGCGGGATCCGTATTCGGTACCTGGCCGGCAAGCGCCGACACGGTCGGTCCGCTCCGGGCCGCGCCGACCACGCCGTTCGCTGTGGGCGTGCGCCAGTACAACTGGATGCGTGGCACCCGCCGGATCACCACCTTCGTCTATTACCCCGCCGCCGGCACTCCCGGGGGTAACCCCATCAACAACGCCCCCGTCGCCCTGGGCGTCTTCCCCGTCTGCGCCTACCAGCACGGCCTCGGCGGCACCCCGCAGGGCGCCCTAGCAGTCATCCGCCCGCTGGCCGCGGCCGGCTTCATCGTCCCCGCCGTCAGCGTGCCCACGGTCGGCATCGGTGACACGTACAACGGCGAACTGCCCAGGGACAACTCTGAGGCCATCACCCGCACCCTGGCCCTGAACACCGCCAACGATCCGTTGGCCGGCCACATCGACACCACCGCCGGCGTCGGCATGTCCGGGCACTCCATGGGCGGAATGACCACCCACGCGATGCTGACCGCCTTTCCCGACCGCCGGATAAAGGCCGCGGTCCCGATGTCCTGCGTGGATATGGGAAACCCGAGCGGCGCGGTCGGCGCCAACGTGCTGTTCATCCACGGTGACCGTGACCCCACCTGCCCGTACTCGTCGGCCCGCCAGGCATATGCGGAGCTGCCCGCGACCAAGGCGTTCCTCACCTTTGTCGGCGGCGACCACGGCAACTTCTTCGGTAATGCCCTATCGATGCGAACCTTCATCGACTGGATGCGGTGGAGCCTGTACGACGACACCACCGCCCGCGACCGCCTCACCGCCGACGCGACGTCATCCACCACGAGATGGGAGTTCATCCCCGGCTCGACCCCGCCGCCGCCAACCACGAGCTACTACACCCTCGTGGCCCAGCACAGCGGTAAGGTCGCCGAGATCACGGGCGCCTCCACCTCCGTCGGCGCCACCCTCGCGCAGTGGTCGAGCAACGGCGGACAGCACCAGCAGTTCACATTCCTCGACGCCGGCGGCGGCTACGTCCGCATCAAGGCCCGCCACAGCGGCCTGGTCCTCGAGTGCGCCAACAACACCAGCGGCGCCGATATCACCCAGCAGCCCGACACCAACGCCGCCCGCCAGCAGTGGCGCATCGCCGACCAGGGCGGCGTGGTCAGCCTCACCAACCGGCAGTCCGGCCTTGTGATGGACGTGTGGGAACGCTCGACCGTCGACAGCGCCCGCATTTCCCAGTACGCCGACTCCGGCAACCCCAACCAGCGTTTCACCCGTCGACCCGTCCAATGACGTGATGAGGACGCCCGCGTTGGCGGCCCGGCACTTATGACCAGTCGAAACCTGCCGCCCCGGCCGCCGGCCTGCGCCGGAACCGGGGCGGCGGCCGGGTTGCCGAGACCTTCTCGGCGGCCATCTTCCGGAGCTGGACCATGAACGAACTGAGGTCGAGGAGGGGTGGTTTGTGGGTGAGGTGAACGGCCCCGAGGTGGTGGGAGGCCCGGGGTCGGAAATCTCGACCCGACCTGGCGGGCGGCCCATCATGCGTGACGTCGCCAAGCTGGCGGGGGTGTCTTCTCAGACGGTTTCTCGGGTGCTTAACCGGCAGCCACACGTGTCGGCCAGGACTCGGCAGCGGGTGTTGGATGCGATGCGGAAGTTGGACTATCGGCGAAATCTTGCTGCTCGTGCGTTAGTCACGAGGCGTTCTGGCACGTTGGGGATTATCGGTTACGAGAGTCCGCTGTTCGGGCCAACCTCGATGTTGTATGCAATTGAGGGTGCGGCCCGGGCGGCGGGCTACTTCGTGAGCGTTGCCAGTGTTCGTTATCTGGATCGTCGGTCGGTGCTCGACGCGGTCGACTGGCTGTGCCAGCAGTCGGTCGAGGGGGTCATCGCCATCGCGCCGAAGTCGGCGATGGCTGGCGCGCTGGCTGAGGCATCACCGGGGATGGCCTGCGTGACAGTGGGTGGAGGCAGCATCGATGCGGTGCCGAGTGCGCGGATCGACAACGTCGCCGGGGCGCGGCTGGCTACCCGGTACCTGCTCGACCTCGGGCACCGCACCGTCCACCACGTGGCAGGTCCGGACGACTGGCCTGAGGCCAGCGAGCGGTTACGGGGTTGGCATGAGGCGTTGCGTGAGGCGGGTCGGCCGGTCCCTGCCGTGATGTCCGGGGACTGGAGCGCTCGGGCGGGGTACGAGCAGGGCGAGCGGCTTTCCGCCGATCCGCGCGTGACGGCCGTCTTCTGCGCCAGTGACCAGCTGGCTCTCGGCGTGCTCAGGGCACTGCACGAGGCCGGTCGGCGGGTCCCCGAAGATGTCAGCGTAGTGGGTTTCGACGGGACACCCGACGGCGCGCACTACCTGCCGCCGCTGACCACGGTGTGCCAGGACTTCGCTGAGCTGGGCCGTCTCAGCCTGGGGCTCCTGCTGTCCCGACTTGAGCAGCCCGAGCGAATCTCGACGTCGAGACGGCAGCTGCTCGTGCCTGAACTGCTGATCAGGCGTAGTACGGCGCCATCTCCCGACCCGCGCGGCAGCGGTGACCCAAGACCGTCGGGCGTCACGGCGGCCCGGCCCTGCGCGTAGGGCGTGTCCTGCCGATTCAGCCCGTGCTGGGAGGCTCGGGCTTGGTGCGCCGCGTTCACCGGCCCCGGCGGACAACGCGCCGTGTACGGCTCGGGCGAGAACACCCACGACTGGACCCTCACCGGCGCCGCGACCGAGGGCAGGACCATCCTCGGCCGCAGGCCCGCCGTCCATCCGATGAGACGACCCAGCTACGGCCAACCACGCACGAGGTCGTTAGATCGGCGATCTGGGAGCGGCTCGTCCGATCTGGCTCTCGATGGCTGTTCCGGTGCGGCGCATCTGCGCCTGCGGTTGGAGATGGGCCTCGGCCTCGGCAGCGTCAGGTCGTGGAGACCGGGACCGTCTCGCTGACCAGCGTGACAGCGCTCCGGTTGGCGGCCGGAATGATCAGCGCCGATCCGACGAGCGCGGCGACGGCGATGCCCAGCCATCCCCAGAAGCCGAAGGCGATGACCAGGCCGGAGAGTGCCGCCGGGCCGATGATGTTCTGCGTGATCACGTGCAGGTCGAACGCCCCCAGGTACTCGCCCTGAGCGTGCTCGGGGGCGAGGCCGAACGCGAGCCCCCATCCGGAGGCGGCCTGCATCACCTCGGCCACGGAGAGGATCAGCACGGCGGCGACGATCGCCACGGACGCCAGGGCCACGTTGTCGTCGAGCGCTGTCACCGCCAGGACCGCGCAGCCGCCGGCCAGCCAGTAGCCGGAGCGCCGGGCGAGCCGACCAGCGCCGTGCACGGTGTCCGCGCCCCGGCTGGCCCGTACCTGGAAGAGGATGACGAACGCGGTGTTGATGATCAGCAGCAGAGGAATCAGGAAGTGCGGCAGGTCGGTGCGGTTGAGCGCCCAGAGCGGCAACGTCACCAGGATGATGCTGACGTGCGAGGCGAGGATCGTCGAGACGCCGATCACCGCGAGGAAGCGTGGGTCGCGGACTGCGGCGAAACGCTTGAAGCCCACCGGTGCGGGACGCGGCGGCACGTCGGGCAGGCGGGTGACGAGCAGCGCGGCGCCGGCCATCAACGCGGCAGTGGTGAGGGGGATCAGCACGAGCAGCCGTTGGCTGAGAGCGGCGACGGCCGCCACGCCGATACCGATGCTGAATCCGATGTTGAACACCGACCGCATCATGGCCTTGAGCTTCACCCGCTCCTCGGCGGGCACGAGGTTGCCGATGAGGGCCCCGTTGGTCGGGCCGGTGCCGTACTCGAGGAAGCCGACGGTGACCACCAGCGCGAAGAAGGCGGTCGCGCTGTCGACGAGGCTGTAGAGCCCGAATCCGACCGCCAGCGCGGCGAACAGGATGACGAGCAGGCGGCGGGCGCCCACCCGGTCGGCGATCACACCGAACAGGACCGACGAGAGGAAGGCGGACAGGCCGGCGGCCGACAGGCCCAGGCCCACCTGCCGGGCGTCGAGTCCGACACGCAGCGTGAAGTAGACGACGCTGCCGCTGAGGAAGACTCCCTTACCGATGGACTCGGCCAGTCGGATCGCGATCAGCTTCCTGCGGAGCGGGTCGGTCGGTACCAGGCCGGCGAGAACGTCGGTCACTCGTGACAAGGACATGGGTCAATCCTGGCGACGGCGGTGTCCGGCGGACAGGGCGACAGGTGTAGCGCGTACGGGACGACGTCCCGGGTCGGCCGGGAAATTCCCCCGTGGACTCCCGGGTCGGCGGCGCGTCGGCCGCCCGCGAAAAGGTCCGCTGTGGACGGCCTCGCCAGGGCCCAGGACGGAAATTTCGGTTCGGTTTCTCGATGGGTCAAAAGGCTGACCGAGCCCGTTCCCGGGATCACTTCTTGTGTTGTTCTGTTGGCCGTGAGTAGATGTTCATCACGACGCGGGCTCGGGGCTACCGCGGCGTTTCCCCGCGCGACTAAGACACCGCGGGCCGTTCGGACGGGGTGAGGTGGATAAATGGTCAGCGTTGGCTCGGCCTCGGAACTGACTCGGAACACGAGGCGGCATCCGGAGGAAGTCACGGCGGAGACACAATCCGACGCGGTGACGGTGGTCCTGGCCGACGCTCAGCCGGTGGTGCGCAAGGGCCTGCACGCCCTGCTGTCGCCATCGGCTGAGGTCGCCGTGACAGGTGAGGCGGCGTCCGCGCGGGAGGCGATGGCGCTGGCCACCGCCACACGTCCCGACGTGCTCGTTCTCGACGTCGAGCTGCCAGGGTTCCAGGCGGGGGTGACGATCCAGGAGATCAACCGGGTGTCGCCCTCGACAGCGGTGTTGGTCTTCACCGCGGTCGAGGACGAACACGCGATCCTCGCGGCCATGTGGGCGGGCGCCCGGGGTTACGTGCTCAAGAGCTGCCCGGGCGACGGCATCGTCCGGACGATCCTGGGCCTCGCGACGGGTGAGGTCATCCTCGGCCCCCGGGTGGCCGACAAGCTCATCGGGCAACTGAGCCTGGAGCCCCGTAACCAGCAGCTCTTCCCGGAGCTGACAGCCCGTGAGCGGGAGGTGCTGGAATTGATTGCCTCGGGTATGCGCAACGTGGCGATCGCCGCGAAGCTGAATCTGTCCCCGAAAACGGTCAGCAATCATATTTCCACTATCTTCAGTAAATTGAACGTTTCTGACCGGTACGAGGCGATCGAGGTCGCTCGTCGGGCGCGGTTGGGGCGCCCCGGGCCGCCCGGCTTCCACGCACCACTGGTGCCCGGTGGCAGCGTTCTGCTGGCCGGCAGACGTGGTGTCGCGGCGCCGGGCGCGGCCGCGTACGCCGGCGCGCGGTCGGTGCGGGGGTGCGCGGGATGAGCCTGGACCTGGACGCGATCGCCAACCGACTGGAGCCACGGTTCGGCCGGGCCGCGCACCGCTGGGTGGGCACGCTGCGCCAGCGGCTCGACGACCTCGTCGAGCAGTGGGAGTTAACTCTCGGTGACCAGCTCAAGTCCGGCAACTCCTCGGTGGTGTTCCGGTGCGTGGGCCCGCTGGGCGACGCGGTGCTCAAGCTGTCCCCGGACAGCTACGCCGTGCGGGAGGAGGTGGACATGCTGCGCCAGTTCGCCTCCAGCGGGCGGGTGCCGGCGGTGCGGGAGTCGGCCAAGGGCGCGGTCCTGCTCGAGGCGATCCACCCCGGCACCCTCGTGGAGAAGATGCCGCAGCCGCCCTCACCGCGGGAGTACGCCGCCTTCCTCACCGATCTGCACGGCGCGGGCGACCCGGCTGCCGCTCCCCGTCAACTGGCGGACTGGATCGACGTGCTGTTCAACTCGGCGACGCGCCGGGGCGCCGACCTGAGCGGGTCCAAGCGGCTGCGCGACGACCTGTTCGCGGTGCCCACCGACACCGTGCTGCTGCACGGGGACCTGCACCTCGGCAACGTACTCAGCGGCGGAGGCAGGGGCCTGGTGGCGATCGACCCGATGGCGTGCGCCGGCGACCCCTGCTTCGACGCCGTGGACTACGTGCTGGAGGGTCTGGACCGCGCGGAGATGGTGCGCCGCCGCGACGAGCTGGCGAGCGCTGCCGGCATCGACGTGGGCCGGCTCGACGCCTGGTGCCGGGTGACTGCCCCGATCGGCGCCACGTACGTCAGCAATCCCGTGCACTCCGCCGAGTTGGCGGCCTTCGGGCGCGGCGAGTACTGAACGGCCGACCGCGGCCCCGGTCCGACGGCAACCCGCGTCGGGCCGGGGCCGCGCCATGCCCGGGGACCCGCGTCGACGTGTCGCCGACGCGACCGGGAGCTTTTCCTGGTGGGGCAGGAGTACGTGCTCTGCCGCGCGGGACGTGCCGGGCCGCACGATCGGTGCATGGTTCGTACCGGTCGTGCTTCCTTCGCCCAGGAACGCCTCTATTTCCTCGATCAGCTCCAGCCCGGAAACCCGGCGTACGTGGTGGCCTTCGCGGTGCACCTTCGCGGTGCGCTGCGACCCGAGGCCCTCTGCACGGCCCTGACCCGGGTGGTTGCCCGGCACGACGCGCTGCGCACCACGTTCGCGGTGGTCGACGGTGTCCTCACCCAGCGGGTGTCGTCGACGCCCGGTGTGGACGTCGACATCACCGCCGACGGGTGGGTCGATCGCGCCACCCAGGAGGCCCACCTGCGGACGCTCGTCGCCGAGCAGGCCCGGCAGCCCTTCGACCTCGCCGACGGCCCGGTGGTACGGGCCTTCCTGCGCTCCTGGGGCCCGGACGAGCACGGCCTCGCGGTGCTCGTGCACCACATCGCCTGCGACGGGTGGTCGGTGGGTCTGCTCCTGCGGGACCTGGCCGCCGAGTACGACGCCACTGTCGACGGCTCGGTGGCCGCCTACGACGAGCCGGCCGAGTCCTACCTGGCGTACGCCGAGCGGCAGCACGAGACGTGGCGGCGGGACAGCTCGGGCCTCGACTTCTGGCGTGCGGCGCTGGTCGACGTACCACAACTGGCGCTGCCCACCGACTTCCCCCGCCCGAGCGTGCTCGGCACCACCGGCGCGGTGCTGCGCCGCCCGGTCGAGCCGGAACTGGTGCGGCGGCTGGGGGAGTGGGGACGGGCGCGGGGCGTGACGCTGTTCGCGGTGACGCTCGCCGCGTACGCCTCGGTGCTGTCCCGGTACGCGCGTCAGGACGAGGTGGTGGTCGGCGTTCCGGTGGCGAACCGGATGGACGACGCCGAGGAGCGCCTGGTCGGTTGTCTGGTCAACACGCTGCCGATCCGGCTCGACGTGTCCGGCCGTCCGAGCTTCACCGAGCTGGTGGACCGGGCACGACGGACCAGCATGGCGGCCTTCGCCAACCAGGACGTGCCGTTCGAGCAGATCGTGCGGGCCACCGTGGGTGAGCGGCAGCTCAGCCACGCGCCACTGTTCCAGACCTCGCTCACGGTGCAGAACTTCCCGTTCGCGTTCCCCGAGTTCGCCGGGGTACGGCTGACCGAGGTCGACGTCGAGATCGACGTCACGAAGTTCGACCTGGGCCTGACCCTCGACGTCTCCACCGACGTGCCGTTCCTGCGGGCCGAGTACAGCACCGAGCTGTTCACGGCGGAGACCGTCGGCACGCTGCTCACGCACTACCTGACGTTCCTGTGGTCGATCGTCGACGAGGAGCAGCGGGAGCCGTCCATGGTGGACGAGGCCGAGTGGGCGCAGCTCACCGAGGGGGTGAACCCGCCGCTCGCGTCGGGGCCGGTCACGCACCCGTCGGTGCTGCGTCGCTTCGCCGACCACGTGGCGGCGACCCCGGACGCGGTGGCCGTACGCCACCGGGACGTCGAGATCACCTACGCCGAGCTGGACCGGTGGGCCGGGCGGATCGCGGCTGGCCTGGCCGACCGCGGTGTCCGCCCCGGTGTCCGGGTGGGGCTGCTGCTCGGGCGTTCACCGGCGGTCGTCGCGGCGATCCTGGGCGTGTGGAAGCTCGGAGGCGTCTACGTGCCGCTGGACCCGGACTACCCGCGCCAGCGCCTCGAACTGATCGCCGCGAACGCCGGGATGGCGGTGCTCGTGGTGGACCCGGAGACCGCAGAGGCGGCCGCGGCGCTCACCCGCGACAGCGGGATCCTCCTGGCCGACGCGCACACCCTCGACGGAATCTCCGTGATCGAGGAGACCTTCCCCGGGCCGGACGACCCGGCGTACGTCATCTACACCTCCGGTTCGACCGGCGTACCCAAGGGGGTCCTGGTCGGGCACGGCGGCCTGGCGGCGCTGAACAGCCCGACCCCGGCGGGCCTGGACGTCACGGCCGCCGACGTGTGGCTGGCGGCCAGCTCGTTCTCCTTCGACGCGTCGGTGTGGGAGATGTGGGGCGCGCTGACCACCGGCGCCCGGCTGGTCATCGCCGACCGGGCCGACCTGGTGGACCGGGAACGGCTGGCCCGGCTGGTGCGTCGCGAGGCCGTCACCGTGCTGTTCCAGACCCCGGGCGCGCTCTACCGGTTGCTGCCGCCGTACCTGCGGGCGCTCGAGGAGGCCGAGACCTCCCGCATCCGCTACGTCGTCCTCGGCGGCGAGGCCCTGAGCTGGTCGCGGCTTGCGTCGCTGATCGCGGACGCGCCGGGTCTGCGAACGGTGTTCGTCAACATGTACGGCATCACCGAGGGCACGATCCACGTCACGATCTTCCAGGCGTCGGCCGCCGACGTGCCCCGGGTCCCCGAGGGGGCCATCGGCGTGCCGTTGCCGTCGGCGCGCTGCTACGTCCTCGACGAGGAGCTGCGGCCGACCGGCCTCAACGTGCCCGGCGAGCTGTACTGCGGCGGCGCGCTCGTGGCGCACGGCTACCTGGACAACCCGGAGCTGACCGAGGCGCGGTTCCCGCCCGACCCGTACGGCGGCGGGGTCATGTACCGCACCGGCGACGTGGTGAAGTGGGGTCTCGACGGGAGCATGGTGTACCTCGGCCGCAACGACACGCAGGTGCAGTTGCGCGGATACCGCGTCGAGCTGGCCGAGGTGGAGGGCGCCCTGCTCACCCACCCCGCGGTGCGGTCGTGCGCCGTGGCCGCCGAGGACGACGAACTCGTCGCGTTCGTGGTCCACGGGATCGGCCCGGACGCCGAGCACGACCTGCGGGCGCACCTGCGCGAGACCCTGCCGGCGTACATGGTGCCGTCGCGGATCCTGACCGTGGCGACCATCCCGCTCACCGCGCACGGCAAGGTGGACCTTTCCCGCCTGCTGACCGACAGCCGCGCGGCACGGACGGCCACCGCGCCGTCGCGGCCACCGGCCGCGGTGGTCGGCACGGGGTTGGAGGAACGGATCCGGGCCTGCTGGGTCGAGGTGCTCCGGCGGCCCGACGTCGGGCTGCACGACAACTTCTTCGACCTGGGCGGCCACAGTTTCGCGCTGATCGCGCTCCAGCAGCGGATGTCCGAGGAGGGTCTGGACGTCTCGGTGACCGACCTCTTCCGCTGCGGCACGATCGCCGGCTGCGCGGCGGCGCTCCAGCACACCGCGCCCGTCGTCGCGGACCCTAACGCGGCGCAGCGCCGCCAGGGCCGCGCCCTGCTGGCCGACCGGCGGCGCGGCGTGGGAGCCGGCCGTGGCTGAGCTGGACGACAGCGCCGCGGTGGCGGTGGTCGGCATGGCCATCCGGGTCCCCGGTGCCGAGCGCGACCTGGACCGGTTCTGGCGACACGTCCACGACGGTGTCGACGCCGTCAGCGTCTTCACGCCCGAGCAGCTCCTCGGTTGGGGCGTACCCAAGGATCTGGTGGAACGGTCGGGCTTCGTGCCGGCCCGCGCGGTGCTCACCGACGCGGACCGCTTCGACCACCGGCTGTTCAGCTACTCACCGTCGGACAGCGCCCTGATGGACCCCCAGCAGCGGATCCTGCTGGAGTGCGCCTGGGCGGCTCTGGAGCACGCCGGCCAGCCGCCGGTCGCCCCCGACGGCAACCGGGTCGGGGTATACGTCGGCACCGGGCTCAACGTCTATCTGCTGGACAACGTGTGGCCCAACGAGCGCGCGGTCGAGGCGGCCGGTGGCCTGGGCGTGATCATCGGCAGCGACAAGGACTTCGCCGCCACCCGGATCGCCTACAAGCTGAACCTTCAGGGGCCGGCGCTGACAGTGCAGACCGCCTGCTCGACGTCGCTCGTCGCGGTGCACCAGGCGACGCAGGCGCTGCTCACCTACGACGCCGACGTGGCACTGGCCGGCGCGGCCACCGTCGCCCCGCCGACCCGGCGCGGACATCTGCACGAGCCCGGCGGCATCTTCTCCGCCGACGGTCGGTGCCGCGCCTTCGACGCCGCCGCCGACGGGACGGTGCCGGGCGACGGAGCGGGCGTGGTGGTGCTCAAGCGCCTCACCGACGCGCTGCGTGACGGCGACACCGTGCACGCGGTGATCCGTGGCTCCGCGGTCAACAACGACGGCGCCCGCAAGGCCGGCTTCACCGCGCCCGGCCCGACCGGTCAGGCCGCCGTCATCGCGGCGGCGTTGGAGGTGGCCGACGTCGACCCGGACACCGTGGGCCTGGTCGAGACTCATGGCACCGGCACCGCGCTCGGCGACCCGATCGAGGTGGCGGCGCTGCGGCAGGTGTTCGACTCCGCCCGGCCCGACCGGGCACCCTGCGCGCTGGGCGCCGTCAAGTCGGTCGTCGGACACCTGGACACCGCCGCCGGGGTGGTCGGCATGATCAAGACGGTCCTGGCCCTGACGCACCGGACGATTCCCCCGATCGCCCACCTCCGTACGCCCAACCCGGCGATCCGACTGGACGGCTCGGTGTTCGAGCTGCCGACGACCGCCCGACCCTGGGCGCCTGTCGACGGCGTACGCCGGGCCGGGGTGAGCGCCTTCGGCATCGGCGGCACCAACGCCCACGTGGTGCTGGAGGAGGCCCCGCCGATCCCGGCCCGACCCCGCCGGCACGTCCCGCAGCTCGTCCTGGTCTCTGCGAAGACCGCTGCGGTGGCGCAGGACAGCCTGGACCGGGTCACCGCGTTCGCGGCGGGAACCGCCCCCGGGGACCTGGCCGACCTCGCGTACACGCTGCGGACCGGCCGCGCCGAGCTGCCCTGGCGGGCCGCCGTCCTGACCGGCGTGACCGACGGGGTCGCCCGGCTAGGCACTGTCGACGCGGCGGCTCGGGCGCGCGGGGTGGCGCTGCACCTCACCGGGGCCGGTGCGGTGACCGGCAACCGACCCAACTACGACGCCGACCCGGTGTACCGGCGGACCATCGACGAGGGCGTCGCGCTGCTGCGTGGCCACGACCTGGACGATTCGGTCCGGGAACGCGGCGACCGCCTGCTGGCCTGCGTCGGCCTGACCCGGTCGCTGCGCAGCCGGGGCGTCACCCCCCGCGCCCTGGCCGGTGACGGCATCGGCGCGGTGGCCGCCGCCGTCGTGGCCGGGGTGATGTCGCTCGCGGACGCGCTGGCGCTGCTGCGCGACACCGACGATCCCGGGGTACGCCTGCACCCCGCCGCTCTGCCCCTGCTCATCGACGGGCGGGCCGACGACAGCGCCTTCTGGCGGGCTGCGGCCCTCCGCCCTCCGACGTCGACGCCGCCTCCCGACGTGCCCGAACCGGTGCTCTGGATCGAGGTCGGCACCACCGTCACCCCGCACCTGGACGCCGATCAGCCGGCACTTCCCGCCAACCGGCATGCCCGCCTGCTGGCGACCGTCGGAGCGCTGTGGCAGCTGGGTCTCACCGACGCCTGGGATCCCGTGCACGACACCGGCCGCCGCCGGCTGCCCGCCCCCACCTACCCGTTCGCGGCCACCCGGCACTACCTGGACGCACCCGGAGCCGACCCGACCACAGAGAGGCGACACTGATGCGCGACGTACAAGACCGGACCTGGGTGGCCGGGTTCGAAGAGCTGTGGATGGAGGTGCTCGGCGTCGACACTGTCGACGACGACGACGACTTCTTCGACCTCGGCGGCCACTCACTCAGCGCGCTGCGCCTGAGCACCCTGATCCGCCAGGAACTCAACCTCGCGGTCATGTTCGGCCACGTGCTGGAAAACCCCCGCCTCGCCGACCTGCGCACTGTCGCGAGCGAGGTGCCGCTGGAGCGGCCGGCGGCGGAGACCGCCTGATGGTCGCCCCCGACCTCGCCGCCTGGGCACCGCTCGCCGCACGGGTGCTCGGCGGCACCCCCGAACAGGTGAGCGCGGTGGCCACCACCGAGTCGTTCGTCGCCCTGGGCGGCACCTCGCTCCAGGCCATCGCCCTCGTCGCGCTGGGCCAACGCGAGCTGCGGGCGGACGTGGACAGCGCCCGCCTGCTGTCGGCGCTGCCACTGGCCCAGGCCCTCGCCGGCGCCGTGGACTTCGTCGACACCGCGCCACCCGTCGTCGCGCGGCAGCCGGCAGAGCGGGAACTGCTGCCGGGTCAGCGGTCCATGCTGGCCGCGCACCTGCTGGACCAGGACGCGCCGTACCACCTGATGTTCACTGTGGAGGCGGACGGGCCCCTCGACCCGGCCCGGGTCCGGTGGGCGCTGCGCGAGCTGGCCACCCGACACGAGGCGCTGCGGACCCGCTTCGTGCGCGACCCCCGCCAGGCCCGGATCGTGCTGCCCGCGCCCTACGAGCCGCGCCTCCTGCACCAGACGCTGCCCGACGACGACGCGGTACGCGCCGTGCACGACCTGTACGGCCCGGCCGCCGCGCGTCTGCTGCGTCCGTTCGCGCAGCCGCCGGTGGTGTTCGTACTGACCCGAACCGGGCGGCGCGATCTGCTCACGATGCTGGTGCACCACACGGTCAGTGACGGCTGGAGCGTCGGACTGTTCGCGCGGGAGTTCGCCGAGTTCTACGCCGGGGACGGCCCGGCCGAGGCGGCCCCGTCGCCGGACTGGGTCGGCACCCGGCTCGCCGCGCAGGAGTCGTCCGGCGCGCTGGAGGCCGCGCTGACCCGGGTGACCGCGCGCCTGGACGGGGCACCGTGGACGGTGACGCTCCCCACCGACCTGCCGCCGGTCGCCGAGGCCGACGGGCGGGGCGCCCGGCTGCCCTTCCACCTGGACGACACGGCGGCGGAGGCGACGACCGGGTTGGCCCGGGAGTGCGGGGTGACCGTCACGTCGGTGGCTCTGGCAGCCTGGGCGCTGACAGTGTCCCGCCGCGCCGGTCTGGACGACCTGGTGCTCGGGGTGCCGGCGGCGGGCCGGTTCGAGGCGGGCATGGACCGCCTGGTGGGCCTCTGCACCCGGGTCGTTCCGGTCCGCTGCGCGGCTACCGACGACAGCACCGTCCGGGAGTTCGTCCGCGGGATCGCCGACGCCCTGGCCGCGGCGGTCGCCGACGCCGACGTGCCGTTCGAGACTGTCGTCTCCGCGCTGGGCGCCGGCGCCGACCCGGGACGGAACCCGCTGGCCCAGCTCGGCTTCGCCGCCCACCACGAGCTGGTGCCCGACGAGCTGGTGGTGGGCGACCGTGCCTGGCGGGTGCACGAGGGCCACTGCGCCGGCGCGGTGTTCGACGCGCTGCTCTACCTCCAGTCGTGGTCGGGTCGTCCCCGGTTCGCACTGGAGTACGCGACAGCTCTGCTGACCGCCGCCGACGCCGGGGAACTGGTCGAGTCGTTCCAGGCGGCGGTGCGGGAGCTGACCGCCGACCCGGACGCGACGATGCGGGACCTCACCACGCTCTCGGCGGGTCAGCGCGCCCGGTTGCGCGAGCTGGGCGCGGGCGGGACGTACGACACCGCCGACGACGTGTGGCACCGGTTCGCGGCGTACGCGGAGTCGGCGGGCGAGCGGTCCGCGCTCGTCGACGCGCACACCGGGCTGACGCTCACCTACCGGGACCTGCACGACGCCGCGGTCGAGCAGTCCCGTCTCCTGCACGGGCACGGGGTGCGTGCCGGCGACGCGGTGCTCCTGGAGGTGCCCCGCTCGGCCGCCGAGGCGGTGGCGGTGCTGGGCGTGCTGCGACTCGGCGCGCACTACGTGGCAGTGGACCAGCACGCCACCGCCGAGTGGCGTACCCATCTCGCGGCGACCGTCGCGGCGCGGGCCCGCCTCGGTGTGGGTGAGCCCTGGCCGGGAGTCGTCGACTGCCCGCTCGTCGATCCGCGGACGCCCGTCGGGGCAGACCCGGTCGAGGCGGCGCCGAGCGACCCGGCGCGCACCGCGTACGTCTCCTTCACGTCCGGTTCGACGGGCGTGCCCAAGGGCGTCGTCGTGCCGCACCGGGCGGTGCTGCGACTGGCCGACGACCCGGGGATGTTCGCCGAGCGGCCGGGTATGCGGATGCTGCGGCTGTCCCCGCTGGCGTTCGACGCGTCCACCCTGGAGCTGCTGGTGCCCCTGGCCACCGGCGACACGGTGGTGGTCTTCCCGCCGGAGGACCCGACGCCGCGCGGGCTGGCCGACGTCCTGAGCACCGCCGGGGTCACCCACGCCTGGCTCACCTCGGGCGTGTTCCACCTGGTCGCCGACCACCGCCCGGACGCGTTCGCCGGGTTGCGGCAGCTGTTCACCGGCGGGGGAGTGGTGTCGCCGCCGCACGTGCGCCAGGTGTTGCGGGCCTGCCGGGGCCTGCGCCTGACCAACGGGTACGGCCCGACCGAGAACACCACCTTCACCACCACGTACTCCGTCGAGCACGCCGACGCGACGCCCGACCCGCTGCCGATCGGTGCTCCGGTGCACGGCACCGACCTGTCCGTCGTCGACGCGTCGGGTCGTCTCGTCCCACCGGGCGCCGTCGGCGAACTGCTGGCCGGCGGCACGGGTCTGGCCGACGGGTACCTGGGCGACCCGACGAGGACGGACGCCTCCTTCGTACGCCACGACGGGGAACGCCGTTACCGCACCGGGGACCTGGTGCGCTGGGGCACCGACGGCCAACTGCGCTTCCTGGGCCGCAACGACCGCCAGGTGAAGATCGCTGGACACCGGGTGGAGCCGGTCGACGTCGAGCGCCGGTTGCGGGCGCAGCCGGGCGTCCGCGACGCCGTGGTCTTCCCCACCGGTGACCCGGCGAGCGGGGTACGCCTCTGCGCGGCGCTCAAGCCCGACCCGGACGGCGTCGACGTGGCCGCCGTGCGCCGCGCGGTGGAGCCCGACCTGGCCCCGTACGCCCGGCCGCAGCAGTGGGTGACGGTGACCGAGTTCCCGCTGGACCGCAACGGCAAGGTCGATCTGCGGGCGCTGGGCGCACTGGCCCAACCGACAGTGCCGCCGGAGACCTCGGCCGCGCCGCCGCAGACCTCGGCCGCGTCGGCCCGGGTTCCCGCCCAGCGCTCGACGTCACTGGCCGAGTTCGAGGAACTGGTGACGGGCGCCTGGGTGGAGGCGCTGGGCACCGACGACTTCGACGTCGACGAGGCGTTCTTCGACGTCGGCGGTGAGTCGCTGCGCCTGGCGATCGTCCGCCGGCTGCTCCAGGAGCGGCTGGCCGGCCGGACCATCCCGCTCACCGACCTCTACCGCTTCCCGACCGTCCAGACACTGGCCCAGCATCTGCACGCGCAGACCGAGAGAGCAGGCGCACCCTCATGAACGACGACATCGCGATCGTCGGTTTGGCCGGTCGGTTCCCCGGCGCCGCCGACGTCTGGGAGTACTGGTCGAACCTGGTCGCCGGGAAGACCACTGTCAGTGCGCTGACCCGGGGCGAGCTGCTGGCCGCCGGGGTGCCCGCCGACCGGCTCGACGACCCGGCGTACGTGCCGGCGCGCGGCGTCCTGGCCGACCCCGACCTGTTCGACGCGGCCTTCTTCGGCATCACTCCGAGGGAGGCGGAGACGATGGACCCGCAGCACCGGCTGCTGATGCAGACGGCGTGGGCCGCGCTGGAGTCGGCGGGGCTCGCCACCGAACGGCCGTTCGGTCGGGTCGGCGTCTTCGCCGGGGCCGGGTTCAACTACTACGCGATGCACCACGTGTTCGCCCAGCCCGACGTCGTCGAGTCGCAGGGGCTGCTGTCGGTCGTGTTGGGCAACGAGAAGGACCACCTGGCCGCGAAGATCGCGTACCGGCTGGACCTGGGCGGGCCCGCCATCACCGTGCAGACCGCCTGCTCGACGTCGCTGGTGGCGGTGCACCTGGCCTGCCAGAGCCTGCGCGGCGGCGACTCGGACGTGGCGCTCGCCGGTGGCGCCTGCGTGGCGGTGCCGCAGCAGGCCGGGTACCTCTACGAGACGAAGGGCATCATGTCGCCGGACGGCACGTGCCGGCCCTTCGACTCCTCCGCCGACGGCACGGTGCCCGGCAACGGGGTCGCCCTGGTGGTGCTCAAACGCGTGGCGGACGCCCGCCGGGACGGGGACACCGTGTACGCGGTGATCAAGGGGTCGGCGGTGAACAACGACGGTGGGATGAAGGTCGGCTACACCGCGCCGGGCATCGCCGGGCAGATCGACGTGCTGACCCGCGCGTACGCCTCCGCCGCCGTCGACCCGGCGACAGTGGGCTACCTCGAGGCGCACGGCACTGCGACAGAGGTCGGCGACGCCATCGAGCTGGCCGCGCTGACCGAGGTGTTCCGTCGCGGCGAGCGACAGTGCTCGATCGGCTCGGTCAAGGCCAACGTCGGGCACCTCGACGCCGCCGCCGGTGTCGCCGGTCTCATCAAGGCGGCGCTGGCCCTGCACTTCCGGCAGATCCCGCCGCTCGCCGGCCTGAAGCAGGCCCGGCCCGAGCTGCTGGACGGGTCGACGCCGTTCACTGTGGACACCGTCGCCCGTCGGTGGGAAGCCGCCGATGGTCCGCGCCGCGCCGCGGTCAGCGCCTTCGGTCTGGGTGGCACCAACGCGCACGTGGTGCTGGAGGAAGCCGACGGCCCGATCCCGCCGGAGCCACCGGCCGCCGACGGTCCCGCCGAGCTGATCGTGCTGTCCGGGCGGACCCCGGAGGCGGTCCGCGAGGCCGCCGAGCAGGTGCACGAGTACGTGCGGCAGCGCCCCGACCTGTCCGTGCGGGACGTCGCGGTGACGGCGCAGAGGTACCGCCGGCACTTCCCACACCGGTTGGCGGTGGCCGCGCGGGACGTCCCCGCGGCGCTCGCCGGGCTGCGCCGGGCGCGGGTGCGCGCGGCGGCCCGCCGACCCCGGGTGGTCTTCCTGTTCCCCGGGCAGGGCGCCGAGTTTCCCGCCATGGCGCGGGGCCTCTACGACCACTACCCGTCGGTGCGGGCCGACCTCGACCACGGGGCGGAGCTGCTGGCCCCGATCCTCGGACTGGACCTGCGGGACGTCCTCGTCGACGAGGACCCGCACGGGGTCGTGCACCGCACGGACGTGACCCAGCCGGCCCTGGCCCTGTACGAGGTGGCGCTCGGCCGACTGCTGCTGTCGTGGGGGATCCGCCCGGCGGCGATGATCGGCCACTCGGTGGGTGAGTTCCCGGCCGCCGCCCTCGCCGGTGAGCTGGCCGACGACGACATGCTGCGCCTGGTCGCCGCCCGGGGCCGGCTCATGCAGGACGCCCCGGAGGGCCACCTGCTGGTCGTGCTGGCCGGGCCGCGCACGGTGGAGGAACACCTCGCGGGCCTGGACGACCTCGACATCGCCGCGCGCAACGCGCCGGAGGTCACCGTCGTGGCAGGGCCGCCGGCCCCGCTCGCCGCGTTCCGCGGACGCCTGGAGGCGGCCGGGGTGCCCTGTCGGGCGCTGCCCGCGCAGCGCGCCTTCCACACCCGGATGATGGCCGACGCGGCCCGGCTGCTCGGCGTCGAGGCCGACCGGGTGCCCCATCGACCCCGCACCCTCCCGGTCGTCAGCAGCGTCGACGGCACGCTGCTCGACACCGGCCAGGCGCGTGCCGAGGGCTACTGGGCGGCACAGTTGCGCAGCCCGGTGCGCTACCACGACGCCCTGCTGACCGCGTTGGAGTTACCCGACCCCGTGCTCGTCGAGGTCGGTCCCGGCACCGCGCTGACCGGCATGGCACGGCAGACGCCGCAGGGACGGGGGGTGCCCGGATTCGCCGTACAGCCGCGACCGACGCCGCGGGCCGACGCCGCCGACATCCTCGCCGGACTCGGTGGACTGTGGACGGCCGGGGTGACGGTGGACTGGGCGGCGGTGCGCGGCGACACCCCGGCACGGCGGGTGGCGCTGCCGACGTACCCGTTCGCCCGTACCCGGCACTGGCTCGAGGTGACACCGCCACCGGCCCCGGACACCGTCGAACCGTCGCCGCCTCCCGCGGCAACCGGGGAGAGCACGGTGGTGGGCGAGATCGTGGAGCTGTGGGGTCGGCTGCTCGGCTCACCCGACATCGGGCCGGACACCGACTTCTTCACCGTCGGCGGCGAGTCCCTGCTGTTCATCCGCATGGTCAACCAGGTGCAGCGCCGCTTCGCCGTCCGCATCCCGATGGAGAAACTGTCCGCGCGACCCACGCCGCGCGCCCTGGCCGAGCTGGTGACGGCATGACCGACCACACCGACCTGGCACACGCGGCGGCGGTGGCGGCCGTGCTCGCCCACCGCCTCTCCGGCGCGACGTCGGTGAGGGTGCGCGCCCCGCACGGCGACCACACGCTGCACGTGCACCCGGACCAGACAATGACCGAGGTACGCGCGCAGACGCGGACACCGTCATCCGAGCTGTCTCCGGTTGACGTGGTGCTGGTGACACCCGGCCCACCGGGCGAGGCGGCGGGAACGGTGGGCCCGGTGCCGGTCTGGCTCACCGGCGACCACTGTCATCCCGCCCACCTCCAGGAACGACTGGACACCCTGAGCGGATGGCTCACCGCCCATCCCGACCGCCCGGTGCGCGAGGCGGTGCTCGTCGGTCCCCGGGAGCGGGCTGCGCTGCTCGGCTTCAACCCCGCGCCGACCCCAGCCCCGCGGACACCCGTGCACGAGGCGATCTGCCGGCAGGCGGAGCGCACCCCGGACGCCGTCGCGCTGCGCGGCGGGGGACGTGACCGCAGGTACCGCGACCTGCTCGACGAGGCAGCGGCGCTGGCCGGGCGACTGCACGCCGAGGGCGTGGGCCCCGGCTCGGTCGTCGCCCTGTGCACCGAGCGGAGCCCGGAGATGATCGTCGCGGTGCTCGGTGTCCTGCTGGCCGGAGCGGCGTACCTGCCACTGGACCCGTCGCACCCGAGGGCCCGGCTGGACCTGATGCTCACCACCGCTGACGCCGCGCTGGCGCTCGCCGACGAGGAGGGACGGGCCGCGCTCGGCGCCGGCGGAGCCCCGGCCGTTGCGGTGCGACCACTGACCGGCGCCGACCTGCCCACCTCGCCCGTCGACTGGCGTGGCTACCGTGCGCCGGAGGAGGTGGTGGACGGTCTGTCGTACGTCATCTTCACCTCCGGGTCGACCGGGGTGCCGAAGGGTGTGCAGATGACCCATCTGTCGCTGGCCAACCGGCTGGCGTGGATGCAGGAGGAGTACCGCATCGGGCCCGGCGACGTGGTGCTGCAGAAGACGCCGTACACCTTCGACGTGTCGGTGTGGGAACTACTCTGGGCCTTCCTGGCCGGCGCGACGCTGGTCACTGCCGAGGCCCAGGCGCACCGCGACCCGCAGGAGATGGCCGCCGTCATCGCGCGCGAGGCGGTGACCACAGTGCACTTCGTGCCGTCGATGCTCGCCCTGTTCGTGGAGGAGCCCGGGGTCGCCGCGTGCGCAGCCCTACGCCGGGTGATCTGTAGCGGGGAGGCCCTGCCGCCGAAGCTCGTCAACAAGCTCACCGCCACCCTGCCGACGGTGCGGGTGGACAACCTGTACGGCCCCACCGAGGCCGCCATCGACGTCACCGCTTGGCCGTGCCGCCGACCCGAACCCGACCCCACCGTCCCGATCGGCAGGCCGATCACCAACGTCACGGCGTACGTGCTGGACGACGACGGTGCGCTGGCCCCGCTGGGCGTACCCGGGGAACTGGTGGTCGGCGGTGACTGCCTGGCCCGGGGGTACGCCGGACGGCCCGACCTGACCGCCGAGCGGTTCGGCACCGTGCACGTCGCCGGGCGTCCCCAGCGGGTGTACCGCACCGGTGACCTGGCCTGGTGGTCACCGCAGGGTTACCTGAACTACGGCGGGCGCATCGACACGCAGGTGAAGATCCGTGGGCAGCGGGTGGAACTCGGCGAGATCGAGTCCGTGCTGAACAGTCACCCGCTCGTCGCGAACAGCGTGGTGCTGCTCCGCGACGACCTGGGTGCGGCCCCGACCCTGGTGGCGTACGTGGTGACCGAGCGGCACGCCGACGCCGGCGACGTCAGTGAGGCGGCGCTGCGGGCGTTCCTGGCCGAGCAGCTTCCCGACCACATGGTGCCGCTGCGCCACGTGGTGCTGCCCGAGTTGCCCGCCACCGCCAACGGCAAGGTCGACCGCAGGGCCCTGCCCGCCCCGCCGGCCCGGGTCCGCCGGCCGGTACGGGTCGGGTCAGCCTCGGCGTAGCCAGTGCCCGTGGTACCGGACGGTGTCGTGGCGCCACTCGTCGAGCGACAGCGCGGAGATCGTGGTGTCGGCGCGGCCGGATCAGATACCCGACGGGTGGTGCGCTGACGGGTTCGCGGCGCCCGCGCCGACCGTGATGTCAACTGCGCCGTTGGTTGTCCACGCTGTGGCGGCACTCGCAACGTAGGTAGCGGTCCGAGGAGATATGGGCAGCGGCTACCGATGTCGTCGCAGTCGGTGGAGGCAAGGGTGGGCGCATGGCCTTTTCGCCGTCGTTCGCCCTCACTCGTGCCGAGGACCAGCTCGTGTTGCAGGTGTCGGTCAGCAACCTGCAGCCGCAGCTGCGCCCCGGCCCACCGACCGGTTACGACCTCAAGCTGGTCGCCGGCGCTGCCCAGGGGCACCTGTGGGTGCGCTTCCCCCCGCAGCAACTCCTGGAGAACGCCGCCCGGGGCGCCAGCCCGCGACAGGTGCAGACCAAGCCGATCTTCACGCCACCCAGCGACGTGGTGCTCGTGGTGCGCCCGTCGGACGGTCCGATCGACCTGTCCGTCGCCGGTATTCTGGCCGCGATCTCCCGGCTGGAGATCGTCCCCGGTGAACAGGGCGGCGCGGTCGACCCGCTCGACGCCCGGCCACCCCGGCCGGCCACTTCGGCCTATCACCTGGTCGCGGCCACGATGGCCGGGCACGTCGGCCGGCCGGCAGACCCGGCCGCGGCAGAGGACCGGCGCCAGGACCGGGCGGCGCGCCTGGCCGCCGTCAGCCCACCACGATCCAGTGGTACGTCCAGCTCCCGCGCCGTCGACGCCGCGCTGGTGGCCGCCCCGCCGCAGGGCTTTCCGCAGGGGTCGCAGTTTCGCCTTCCCTATCTGCTCAACCTTCAGTCTCCCGGTGGTCACGTCCGGCTGCGGCACGCCGCAGCGGCCCGGGTGAACGCCGGCCGCACCGCCCTGTGGAGCACCCGGCTGGAGGTCACCTCGGTGGACTTCTCGGCCAGCGCCGAACTGCCACTGGCAGCGCGCTTCACCCACACCCCGCAGGGCGGTGCACCGCTGCCGGGGTGGGCCGACGACGTCAACGACGCACGGCTCAAGAACACCCTCAGGGCCGACCTGTGCGTCGAGGTCTCCGAGCAGTCGCGCACCATCGCGCCGGCCACCGTGCGGCGGCTCGCACTGAGCAGCCTCGGCGGCTGGCTCAGTGTGCGTGGTGACTGGCCCGACCCGCCGCCGGGCTCCACGCCCGAGCAGATCGCCGCCACCGTCGCGCAGTGGCACCACGACACGTCGATGGGCCGCGACCAGGCTCAACGGATCGTGGTGGTGGGCCGGCTCTACCCGTTCGGCCACCGGGCGATCTTCACCGAGGAAACGGTTCGGCGCTTCGAGAGCGGCAGCACCCGGGTCGCCGCGTTGCGCACCGCGGCGACCATCCTGGTCACCGATCCGCAGATGCCGTTCGTGCCGCCCGCCACGTCGGTGGCCGACGCGGGCGGCGACGCCCATCGGCGCTGGCCGTTCACCCGCGTCGATGTCGTCACCACTGTGACCCCGCCGCTGGAGGCTGTCCAGCCGACCGGTGGGATGACCGGCTCGCGGGTCCTGCTGCTGGATGCCGCCACACCATTCGCCTATCAGCTGGTCGGCTACGACCATGAGGGCAGCCCGGTGCCGTTCGCGCTGCCGCTGCTCTTCGTGCCCGGCACCGCCTCCGATGCGCACGCCCAGGCGTTGTGGGACACCCTCGGCGGCGGCGCACAGGTGCCCGAGAACGTCTTCCGGACCATTGAAGCCGGCGGGCAGCCGATCGCGGTCGCCCCGATGCCGGAGCCCGCAGCGGCGGAGAGCCGGTCGGCGGCCGACCTGGAGGTGCCGACCCCGGAGCAGGCCACGACGGTGCTCACCCGCACTGTCGACCTGGCACTGGATGCCGCCACCGGGTTGCCGGTCGCCCAACGGATCCTCGGGCGCATCGCCGCGCTGGACCGGTACGCGCCGGGGGCGAAGGAGGCGGTGCTGCAGTACGCCGCGCCGTACACGAAGGCATACTTCGACGGGGCGAACGCCCAGGGACAGGTCTTCCTGAAGCTGATCGACGGGTCGCCGGCGGTCGGCCTGGCGCAGCAGGCCACCGGCGGGCTGGCCGCCCTCACCCTGGGCACCTCGGCGATCTCCCGGCAGTTCGGGGCGCTGGCGGGTGCGGACCTGCCCACGCTGGCGGCGGGGGCGGTGGACCTGTCGTTCCTCAAGGACGCCGACAAGCTGCTGGGTCTGGCCAGGATCAAGGATCTGCTGCCCACCGACGAGGGCATCGTCCGGGAGCTGGGCAAGGCCTACAAGATGGTCAGCGACCTGGTCTACGGCGTCGCCTCGCAGGTGTTGACCTGGGACACCAAGCTCTTCGGCGACAAGCCGCAGGCCCGCTTCCACCAGGGCTTCGTGGTGTTGCGGCCGTTGCGGAAGAACCCCGGTGACGCCAACAAGGCCAACCTGAGGATCACCCAGACCACCGAGGTGGACACCATCCGGCTGGAGACCCGGTCCACCAGCGAGTGCCTGGTCGAGCAGGTGGAGTTGCAGATCCACTCCACCACGACGCCGGCCTTCGACACCGTGCCGCTGCTCAGCGTGCCGATCAGGAGCATCCGGTTCACCAGCAGGGACGCCGGCAAACCCGACGTCGACATCAAGCTGGGCGCGCTGCGCTACGGCCAGGTGCTCGCCTTCATCGCCACCCTGGCCGAGTTGGTCGACCAGGAGGGCTTCTCCGACCCGCCGGCGTTGACAGTGACCCCGACCGGGGTGCGTTCCGGCTTCAGCTTCCCGGTGCCGTCGCTGGCGATCGGCGTCTTCGCGCTGGAGAACATCGTCATCTCCGCCGGCGCCGAACTGAACTTCACCGGCGACCCGTACCCGCTCTCCTTCGATCTTGCCTTTTCCACGCCGGACAACCCGTTCCGGCTGACCATCGCCGCGCTCGGCGGGGGTGGGCACCTCGCCATCGGCGTGGCCACCACCGGTCTGATCAAGCTGGTTGGTGCCCTGGAGTTCGGCGCCTCGCTCTCGGTGGACCTGTTCGTGGCGCGCGGGTCGGTGGAGGCGATGGGCGGTGTGTTCTTCGACATCGACGCCAGCAAGGACATCGCCCGGATCGGCGGCTACTTCCGCATCCGCGGGGAGGTCGAGGTCCTGAGCATCATCAGCGTCTCGATCACCCTGACGCTCACCCTCGACTACGACCTCAACTCCAACGAGCTGTTCGGCTACGCCGAGATCGCCGTGGAGATCAAGGTGCTGTTCTTCAGTGAGTCGGTGGTGGTGCCCATGGAGCGCCGCTTCGCCGGCCCCAGTGCCGATCCGACCTTCGCCCAGCTGATGGCGCCGACCGGGCGGCCCGGCCCGCGCCCGTGGGACACCTACTGCGCCGCGTTCGCACAGGAGTAGACGATGACGTACAGCGTGCTCTGGACCGTTCTGCCGGCCGGCTTCGCCGACGGCAAGGCGCAGCTCAGCCTGGTCGCCGCCCCGCGAGGCCAGGGCATCACCACGATCGGCGGTACGCCGCTGGCGGACTGGCCGGCGGTGGTCAACGCCCTCGGGCCACTCTTCCTGGCCGACACCGGTGGCGGTGAGCCGCAGCCGTTGACCCGGCGCAGTGCCCCGGCCTCGTCGCCGCTGTGGACGGCGCTCTTCGGCCCGGCCACCAAGGTGCTCACCAAGGCTGGTGGACGCCGTGCGTTGGGAGCCGCCCGACCGGGGCCGGCCTTCGCCGCCACCGCGACGGCCCTGGAGCAGATGTACGGCAGCGTCAACGGCACCAACCCCACCGGCTCGCTGGGTGCCGACCATGTCGTGCGGCGGGCGATTGCCGCGCTTGCCACTGTGGACAGTGACCCCCGGGTGGCTCGGGCGCTGGGCCTCCCGCCCGGAAGCGCATTGCTCGCTCCGGCGGCAACGTCGAACGCGACGCTGGCCACCGCGATCCAGCGGCTGCGCCAGGAGGGCCACGAGGATCTCGCGATGGCGCTGCCGATCGCCGCCTACGCCCGGTGGCTGCGCCGCGCAGGCGGCCCCCGCCGGGCACCCGGCCCGGGTGGGCGGGCTGCCGGTGGGCCACTGACCGGGGTCAACTCGGTCGCTCAGGCCGACTTTCACCAGGTCTGCACCCTGCTGATGGCGCACCCCGCGCTCTCCGTACCGCTGGGTCTGCGCGTTGATCTCGAGATGGCGGCGTTCGACGGCGTGCGCACCGTCCGGGTGGTGGACGCGGCCGGTCAGCCGCTGAACGGCCCGGTGCCCCGCTCCCAGCCGTTCAGCGCGGTGGTCAGCGACCTGCCCGCGCGCCGGTTCACCATGGCCACCGAGCCGGACGCCCGCGCCGAGATCGTCGGCGGGCTGCTCAACCTGCGCAACCCGGCCACCACCTACGTGCTGACCAGTGTGGACGTGGCCAGCCTGAGCGGTCAGCTGGCGGCGGCGTCGACCGCGTCGGCGCGCTCCGGTGAGGCGCTGCCGGCCCGGCTGCCGGTGCGACGTGACGTCGGTCTGACCCTCGGCCAGCAGGCCCGCGCCGAGACGGTGGTCAGCCACGCCACCACCCGTACCGACGCGATCGCCTCGGCTGGCGTGCAGGCCCCGGCGGTGCTGTTCGCCGACGACGTGACCAACGGCTACCGGGTGGACGTGGCCACCGACGGCGGGCCGTTCCGGTCGCTGATGCGCCGCCGGGTGCGCTACACGGTGGGTGAGGTGACCATCGACGCCGACGACGAGGGCCGCACCGAAGCGGTGGTCGCCGCCCAGCAGGACGACGAGTTCGGTGTCGCCCGGCTCATCGTCGGCGAGGAGATCGCCGGGTGGGACGGTTGGGGCCTGTCGGTCGGCAAGCCGGGGCCGAAGGTGGGCGGTGACGGCCGCAACAGCCCCGAGGTGGAGGAGATCGACAGCGTCCTCGCGCCCGGCTACCCGCTGCGCGCGGAGATCACCGCCGCGCCGGGCACACTGCCACGGCTGCGTTACGGACGCAGTTATCAGCTCCGGGCCCGGGCGGTGGACATCGCCGGCACCGCGATCGATCCGGACGTCTGCGATCCCACCCAGGTGCTGCCCGCGGTCCGCTACCTGCGCCACGAGGCCGCCGGCTCGCCCACCCTGGTGCCGACCAGGCGCTTCACCGAGGGCGAGTCCCTGCTCCGGCTGGTAGTGCGCAGCGACGGCCAGGGCACCCCGCTGGGCACCTGTGAGCGGCACGTCGCCGCACCGGACAGTCCGCAGATGCTGGCCGAGCGGCACGCCATGTTCGACGCGGCCTTCGGGCCGCAGGCCACCCCGGCGGCCCGTGAGCAGATGTTCGCCGTCGCTCGCCTGGAGGAGGGCTCGTTCCTTGACCCGATGGTGCCCGGCCCGAACGGTGCGATGGTGCCCCAACCGGGCCTGCAGGTGGTCACCAGCGACCCGACCGGGCAGGTCAAGGGCACCCTGCCGGTGCCGCGTGGTCGGGCACTGCCCAACGGCGCCTACGTGGTGATAGACGCGCCGGCCGCCCTGTTGCCCTACCTGCCGGACCCGGCCGTCGCGGGCGTGGCCATCGGTGGCGTGCCGGGTGCGTCGCCAGTGGTGAGCATGGGGTACGGGGGCAGCTGGCCGGATCTGCCACCGGCAAAGCTGGTGGTCCGCCCGATGGCGGCCGGCCCCAGCGTGGTGCAGGTCTCGGTGAAGAAGTCCGGTGGCCGGTCGGTGATGACCGTCGAGGTTCCCCCCGGCGTGGAGCAGACCTTCGAGCTTTCCAGCACGCTGCACCCCGACCGTCTGGATCACCTCGCCGTCGGCGCAGCCGACCCCCAGGACGCCCTCGACGGTCAGGTTCTGGGCCTGTCCTCCCGGCAACCGGTCACAGTGGTGCACGCGGTGCAGAAGCCGTTGGTGGCTCCGGCCCTGCTCGGGCTGCCGACGGTCACCGCGACCGGCCCGACCGGGCAGGTCACCGTCACCGCCCAGGTGCAGGCGCACCGGCCGACCACCGGACGGGTGCACCTGGCAGCGTCCTGGCTCGAAGCGGTGGACGTCGGCACCGGCACCGTCGACCCGCAGTCACGCACCGCCACGCTCGCCCCGACCGACCTGGAGCGCGCCGGTGGGCCGGCGGTGCTGACCGCGTCGCAGTTCTTCGGCGACACCAAACATCGGGCGGTCACCTACCGACCAGTCGGGTCCACCCGGTTCCGGGAGTACTTCCCTCCGGTGCCGGACGGTGATCAGAGTCAACTGCGCGAGGGCACCCCGATGCTGGTGCACGTGCCCAACCGGGCTGTGCCGCCACCACCCGACGTGCACTCGGTGGTGCCGTCGTTCCGCTTCACCAGGGGCATGGAGTTCGGCGAGTGGACCAGCACCCGGGAGACGATGGGTGTGCGGGTGTGGCTCAACCGCCGATGGAACCGCACCGGTGAGGGCGAATTGCTCGGTGTGGTGCTCTTCGCCAGCCCTGCCGACGGTGACGTCGAGGAGGGCCGGGCGCTGTCCGGCCTGGTGACCCGTTGGGGCAGCGACCCGATCGAGGAGATCGGCCTCGGCGACCAGCAGCACTTCGTCGCCGACGACTTCGACACACCGGGTCAGGTCACCTCCACCGTCACGCTGCTGGACCCGGCCGCAAACGGCCGGCAGGTCACCGTGATCGGGCACCCGGTGCACTTCGACGCCGAGCGTGACCTGTGGTTCGCCGACATCGACGTGGACGTCGACCTCGCGGTGTGGCCGTTTCTGCGGCTGGGGTTGGTGCGTTTCCAGCCGCACTCGCTGCCCGGCTGCGCGGTTTCTCGGGTGGTCACCACCGATCTGGTCCAGTTGCCCCCGCACCGGCAGATCAAGGTGAAGAAGTTCGGGTCCACTGGAGTGCGGGTCAACGTCTTCGGCAAGCCCGCCGCCGCCAGCGAGTTCACCATGCGTCACGAGCGCCGGATGCCCGACCCGTTCCTGGTCAGCTCCGACATCGGCTCGGACATCGGCGTCCGGGCGCAGGAGGGCACCACCGGCGCGCCCGGTGACGGCTGGCGGGTCACCGCCCTGCCCGCACCGGCCGGTGGCATTGCCGCGATGCGCCTGGAGTGGGTGGCCGGCGGGGCGCCACCGGATCAGCTCATGCGCGAGCTGCGCGCCGGTCGGGTCGTGGTGCAGGAGCGCCAGCGCGGCTGGGCGGTCACCGGTCCGGGCGAAGCCCTGCGGACGGTGTACACCGAGGTCTTCGACCGCGCGGTGGTCGACCCCAACCCGCCGGCCCCCACCACTGCCGCGACCGACGGGAGTTGAGCACGGTGGACGTTTTCGGACTGCACATCCGTGATGAGATCCGCATCGATCAGGCGTTCGTCGACGCCCTGCAGCCCTCGACCGCCGACAGTGGTCGAGCGCTGGTCTTCATCGGTCGCCGGGTGGTGCTGCTCGGCGCGGTGATCCGCGGCTTTCGCAACGTCGTCATCGTCGGTGACGAGGTGGTGGGCGGCGGTCCGGCCGGTGCGCCCTCGCTGGCGATGCAGGTGCCCGGCACTCCCGCGCAGGGTGAGGAGGGTCTGTCCGGCCGCCGGCTGGTGATCCACGCCCGCCGGCTGACGGGCGTTTCCGCCACCAGCACCGGGCAGCAGGGCGGCACCGGTGTGACCGGCGACCCGGGCCCACCGGTCAACGACCCGAACGTCTCGCGGATCACCGCGCTACCGCCGCTACCTCCACCGCCCGACCCGCCGATCGGCGGGCATCCCGGTCTGCGAGGTCACCCGGGTGGCCCGGGAGGGGCCGGAGGTCCGGTGCACGTCTTCTTCATCGAAGCGTCCGGCACCATCACCTTCGCTGGGATCGGCGGGCCGGGTGGCGCGGGCGGTGACGGTGGACCAGGTGGGCCCGGCATTCCGAACGACCCGGAGAACCAGGGACCACAGGGGCCGCCGGGGGAGCCGGGTAGCGAGGGTGGCGCCCGCACCGCCGAGGTGCTGGCCCGCACCCCCGAGCAGTACGACGAGGGGCTACGACCGCTGCTCTCCGGCCGCGGTGGCGACCGCTGGGCCGAACAGCGCGGCCGGCAGGCATGGTACGAGTTCCGCTCCGGGAGCCTGATCGCGGCCGAACGGGAGTACGCCGCCGGCGAGCGGCTCCGCCCTGGCACCATGGCACCACAGGTGCGTGCCCTGATGGTTGATCACCGCACCGAGATCGGCGTGGAGCGCGACCTGGGGCTGGACCTGGTGCCGGCTGTCGACTTCTACGCCGGGCAGTGGCGGGCGGCGGCGGACGCCCTCCGGGCAGCGCTGTTCGCGCCCGGCGACGGTTCGGTGCTGCTCACCGGCGACCAGCAACGGCTGCTGCGGGCCCGGGAGGCGATCCGCACTCAGTTGACCGCGCTGCTGGGCGACCAGGGGCCGCTGGAGGAGACCATCGGGGACAGCGCCCGGCGTCGACGGGCAGCCGCCGAGCGGGCCCAGCGGGCCTGCGGGGAGCTGATCGGCCAGAGTGTGCTGCGCATCGAGGAGCGGCTGGGCGAGCTGACCGTCGCCGAGGCGCTGATCTCGTACGGCTCAGGCGCTGTTTCCGGGTCTGACCTGGTCGCGGCGATCGCCCAGGTGCTCGGCGCACCCGACCCCACCCAGCCGCAGGGCGCCGTCGGGCTGCTGTTGCCGGCGGACACCAACGTGCTGGTTGACGCCGCCACCGCCGCTGGTGGCCCCTACCTCGCCGGGCAGCCCACCACGACCCAACTGGCCGCGGCCGGTGTGGGCCTGGCCGCGCACGCTCAATGGGCCCAGATCGGCACTGCCGGCTCCGGGCGGGTCGTGCACCTGCGCCGGGTCGCCGCCGACCTGCGCGCCGCCCAGGGTGACGAGCCCCTGCGGGACCTGCTGATCGAGATGACCGAGGCCTGCCACAGTTGGCGGTTGGCGACGCTGCGGCTGCGGCAGATCGCTGGCACGACGGCGGCCATCGACGACCTCAAACGACGCGCGCGGGAGGCGATCGGGGACCTGGACTCGGTGGACACCGACGACCGGCCGGCCAAGTCGCCGGTGTCACGACTGCTGCGTGGCCTGGTTTGCCTCTTCGACGCACTGGACCACTGGAGCCAGCGGGCCCAGCGGGCGTTGAAGCTCTACACAGTGGACCGTGGCAACCCCGGCAGCATCTCGGGACAGACCGCGGCGCTGGCCTTCCCGGACGTGGATCTGGACCTGGACGAGAAGGTCACGCCCGACTTCCCGGTGGGTGCCTACGACCTGATGATGAACGCCATCTTCAGCAGGGACCCGGTGGCGGAGCGCGACCGGCACCGCGCCAAGGGGCGGCCACTGGCAGTCCCGGACGGCACCCAGGTGATCCACAACGCCTTCTCCGTCGGCACGCACACCGCGGCGATCAACCGGTTCGTCAACGCCAAGTCGCTGTGGTTCGACCTGCCGCTGGCCACGCTGCCACCCGGGCTGGCCGAGTTGAAGGTGGTCGGGGTCACCGTCAACCTGCGGGGGATGGCCGGCAACGACAACAGCCTGCCGATGACGATCACGCACGCCGGCTTCTCCCAACAGCGCGACCTCGATCTCGGCGTGCACGACCTGACCGGTCCACCGGCCACCCAGGAATTGGTGCTGCGCTTCGAATCGGCCACCCAGGTGTGGACCGGCAGCACGGCCGCCGTCGCCGGTCAGGAGCACCTGTTCAACCTGTACGGGCGTGGCCTCACCGGCGGCTGGACGCTGGCCTACGACTCGGTGACGGTCCCGTTCACCGGCCTGCTGCAGGTCGACGTCAACATCCAGTACGAGGCGATGGAGTCCCTCGACTCGGTGTCGCTCAGGCGGGTGGAGCACGCCCGCACCGGGCTCTTCGTCGGGGCCCGGGCCACCGGCCGGGTGCTGCTGACCGGCCCGGCACCTGTCAGCGGCAAGCGGGTCACCCTGCACAGCGGCCGGCCCGATCTGGTCAGGGTTCCCAGTGGGGTCGACGTCGTCGCGGGAGCTTCCACGGCTGAGTTCGCGATCGACGTGCTGGCGCCCACCGGTCCGCAGCCGATCGACATCTCGGCCAGCATGGCCGGCGTCCGACGTGAGGCGATCGTGTACGTGGCGCCACCGGTGCCGGCAGCGCCGCTGGTGACGACGGTGTCCCTGGGTGGTCCGGGCGCCGTCGCGGCGGTGGCGGTGTCCCGTGACGGCGCCGGCGGGCGGGTCTTCGCCACCCATTCACCGTCCGATCGGCCCGACGAGGACGGCACCCTGAGCAGCTGGGACCTGGCACTGACCCAGGCGCGGACGGCCGTCGTGGGTCACGGGCCGCGCGCGCTCGCCGTGCAGCCGCAGGGCAACAACGGATTCGTGGTCAATGGTGGCCACCATGACTTCGCCGTGCAGCGTTTCGAGGTGACCGCGGGCCTGCCACTTCCGGGAATCAGCAGGCCGATCGGGTTGGGCGTGGTCGACGTGGCGCTCGACGCGGCCGCCCAGCGGCTCTACGTGGTGCACCAGGGCGGTGCGCCGCCGGTGGGAGTCGACATGCACGTGCGGGTGCTCGCCCCGACCGACCTCGGCGAACTTGACGTGGTCGGTGACGAGGACGGTTTCGCGGGGATCATCGCCGCCGCTGTGGACAGCGCCGCGGCACGCGTCTACGTTGCCCGGACCTACCGCGCCGGCGTACCGCAGACGGCAGCCATCTCGGTGATCACCCGGCGCGCGGACGGCCGGCACACGGTCACCGGCACGATCGACCTGCAGGATGTGCTGCTGCAGCCGGTCGACGTGGCGGTCGACGTACCGGCCGGGTTGATCTTCATGTCCTGTCTCGGCGGCAACACCACCCACCCCTCGGTCGTGGTGCTCGACCAGGACGACTTTCCCACCGACGGCGGCACCCGGCCGGTGCCGGCCGGCGCGGTGCTGCCGGTGCCCGGCGGTGGGCGGGCGGTGGCCACCCGACCGGGGACCGGCATCGGCTACGTCGCGACGTCGGCCGGTCTGCTGATGGTGGACGGCCGCTCCCGGGCCCTGCGGGTGGCGGTCAAGTTGGGCACTGCGCCGTGCTCGGTGGCGGTCGACCCGGTCACCGGCGTGGCCTACGTCGGTGACTGTGTCGCCGGCACCCTGAGCCGGGTGCTCACGCCGGCCGATGTGGCGCCTCGGGCGTGGCGCTAGCCGGGCCGATGCCCAGAGCGCGGGCGGCCGCCGCGGCCTCCTGCCGGGTGCGCACCCCCAGCTTGTCGAAGATCGCCGCGACGTGGTGATCCACCGTGCGCACCGACAGCACCAGGTCGGCAGCGATCTCGGCGTTGGTCCGGCCGGCGCTGAGCTGGCTGAGCACCAGCAGTTGCCGCTCGGTGAGGTGGGCCGGGTTGGCCCGGGTGCCGCGGCGCGCGCCACGCGGGACCCGGGCCCCCCGATCGCGCAGCCGGCCCCGGACCAGGTCGGCCGCTGCCACCGCGCCGAGCCCGTCGAGCATCCGCAGACCCCCGGCCACCGTGTCGGCGTCCGGGGAATCGGTCAGCTCCAGAGCCTGCTCGTACGGGTCGCCGTGGGTCGCCCACTGCGCCGCCGCGGTGGCCCAGTCACCACCGGCACCGGCCGCATACGCCTGGGTCACCACCAGATCGGACGCCCGCGTGCCCGCCGCATCGGTCACCGGGCTGCTGACCGGGTCGACGCTGACGCCCAGGCGGACCAGGTACCGCACCGCCTCGGCCCGGAACGGCGCGGCACCCGGGTGCGCGAGGCGGGGCAGCAACTCGGCCGCGACCTCGTCCGCGCGCTGACGGTCGTTGGTGAGCCAGGCCCACTCCAGACAGGCGAGGCCCGCGTACGCCGTGCCCAGCAACAGCCGGCCGCGACGGGCCCGATCCCACGCCTGTGCCAGCAGCGGTGCGGCAGCCGGGTCACCTCGGCGGGCGCGCAGCCGGGCGTACCAGGGGACGCTGTAGACGTACAGCATGTCCGGGTGGGTCTGGCGCTGCGCCAGCGCGCGCAGCCCTGGCTCGGCGTGGTCCCAATTGCCGCGGCGCAGTTCGACCAGCAGGTGGTGCACCCGCAGGTTGTAGGCGTGCGACCAGAAGCCGTGCTCCTCCGCGAAGGCCAGCCCGGCGTGCACGCACCCGGCCGTCTCGGCCAGGGCACCCATCCGGAAGAGCATCTCGCCGAGGTTGGTGTAGCCGCGTGCGACATATTCCAGCAAGCCGTCCTCGCGGGCCATGTCCACGCTCTGGCGCAGCATGGCCAGCCCACCGGCGTCACCCACCTCGATCCGGGCGATGCCGAGATAGTTGAGGCACAATGTGTCCAGGTCGGTGCGGCCGGCCCGGCCGGCCCGCTTGCGTGCCGACTCCAGAGCGGCGACCGCCCGCGCGAAGTCGTCGGTCAACGCCAGGATCGCGCCCTGATAGAGGAGTGCGTGCGCCGCCGCCGCGTCGTCGGCCCGGTTGTCGAGGATCCGCACGGCCTCGCCTGCCGTCCGCTCGGCGGCGTCGGTCTCGCCAGCCATGAACTGGTGCCGGGAGACGCGGATCAGGCAACGCCCCCGGGCCGGCTCGTCGCCGAGCGCGGCGTACTCATCGGCGGCCTGCTCGCCGACCCGCACCGCCTCGTGGAACCGGTGCGCGTTGTAGAGCTCCCAGCCGTAGTCGTCCAACAGTGCGGCGCTCTCCGCGCTCCCCAGCCGGTCGCGGTAGGGCAGCACCGACTCGAGGAGCACCAGGGCCTCCCGGTGCGAGCCCGCTGCCGCTGCGGCTCGGGCCGCGCTCGGGCCGACAGCGACCACGGTCGCCGGATCGTCCCCGGCGACCGCGTGGTGCACCAGGCGCCCGCGATCCGGCGACGACTCGGCCCGCAGCGCGGCCAGCACCCGGCGGTGCAGCAGTCGTCGACGCAGCTCAGGCAGGTCAGCCTCGATCGCCCGTCGGGCCAGCTCGTGTCGGAAGGCCAGACCGTCCGGCCGTACCTCGATCACCCCGTTCTGCTCCGCCTCGGCTAGCGCGGCCAGCGCCTGCGGCCCGAGGAGGATGGCGGCCAGATCCACCCCGACCGCCCGCGGGACCACGCAGAGCTGCGCCAACGCCTCCTGACAGGCGGGCGCGAGGCGGCGGCACCGGGCACGTACCGCGTCGCGCACCGCGCCCGGGGCGGCCGAGCCGTCGGACGCCAACGACTCACTGACGAAGAACGGGTTGCCGCCGGTCAGGGCGTGCAGCGCGGCGCCGTCGTGGCCGGTGCCGGCCGCCATCCGGGCCACCGCGGCCGCGGACAGCGCGGCCAGCGCGACTCGGACCACCGGCGCCGCGGTCAGCGATCCCAGCAGGCGGTGGACGGGGTGCGCATCGTCCACGTCGTCACGCATGGTCAGCAGCAGAACGGCCGGCAGCGACCCGATCCGCCGGGCGGTGTAGACCAACACGTCGATGGTCGCCTCATCCGCCCAGTGGATGTCCTCCACGACGAGGAGCGTCGCGGGCGCGCCACGCAGCTCGGCCAGCATCGCGGGCAGTACAGCCACCAACGGGTACGCCCCGGCGCTCGGCGCGTTTGACGGGTGCGGTGCGGCCAGGGCTGCCGCCAGAGGACCCCCATGATTCGCCACCGCCTCGCGCAATGGCGCCAGAGGTGCAGGGGCGATCAGATCGTCGCAACCGCCGGAGAGGACCCGCACGGCCGGATCGACCTCGGCGAGCAGTTGACGCACCACGCTGGTCTTGCCGATCCCCGCCTCACCGGTGAGCAGGGCCACCGAGCCCGCGCCGCCCAGCGCGGCGTCGACGGCGGCCCGCAGCGTGGTCAGCGCGGACCGGCGCTCGAGGAGCTGCGCAGGCATTCCTCGATGGTGCCACCCGAGTCGAGGGCGATTCTGGTTGAGACGGCTTGCTGACCGTGCCCTTCGAGCTGTGCTCGCCGAGCCACTGAGCAGCCAGGTTGCTGTCACCGGCGGGGCGCGCGGTCCGGAGCGTCGACCGGTGGCAGCACTCGCCCGACTCTGATCGACTCGCGGCGGCCGGCGATTTCAAGCGTCCCTCTCTCTGCCCACCATGCCGATCAGGCCGGCGAGGAGGGCGGTGCGGGGGACCACGGAGTTCAGATCCAACCATTCCGACGGGCTGTGGTCGGCGCCGCCGACCGGGCCGAGGCCGTCCAGCACCGCCGCGCCGGCCTCGGCCAGCAGGTTCGCATCCGCGCATCCGCCGGTGGCGGTGTGCGACACGGACAGGCCCAGCTCTGCTCCGACCTTCTCCGCGAGTTCGATGAGTCGGTGGCCGCCGGGACCCGTCTGCCAGGGCGGGGTCGGCGCGTGCACGGCCAGGTCGGCGTCTACCCCGGACACGGTCGGCGCGGCCACCAGCCGTCGGATCTCGGCTAGTGCGGCGTCGTACTCGCCGGGCCGCCAGGCGCGCAGATCGACCAGCATGCGGGCTCGGTCGGCGATGACGTTCGGTCGGTCACCGGCGTGCAGATGACCGATGTTGACGGTAACCCCGGGCCAGCGGCCGTTGAGCGCGTCCAGTGCGATTGTCAGCCGGGCGGCGGCGAGCAGCGCGCTGGCGCCGCGTTCGGGTTCGATACCGGCGTGCGCGGCTCGGCCGCGCAGGGTGATCTCCACGTCCGCGACGCCCTTGCGGGCGGAGACCAGGTCGCCGTTGTCGCGGGCGCATTCCAGGCAGAGCGCCACGTCCGCCTCCGCGCCGAGGGTACGGAGCACGGCGCGGCTGCCTGGCGATCCGATTTCCTCGTCGGGGGTGCAGACCAGGATGAGCTCGCCGTATTCGGCCCGTCCCAGGGTGGCCAACACCTCGATCGCGGCCAGGCCGGCCAGCACGCCGCCCTTGTCGTCGCTCACGCCCGGCCCGTAGGCTCGCCCGTCCTGAACTCGGAACGGTCGTGCGGCCGCCGTGCCCGGCGGGAACACTGTGTCGAGATGGCCGGCGAGCAGGATCCGTCGGCCGCCGTGTCCGCGCCGGCGGGCGATCAGTACGTCGCCGAGTGGCGTGCCGGACGGATCGGTGACCGGTTCGCGCTCCACCGCGAGACCGGCGGTCAGGCACCAGGTCTGCACCAGGTCGGCGACCTCGCGCAGCCCGTCAAGATGCCCGGACCCGGAGTCGATGCCCACCAGTTGGGCCAACCGCTCGTGGTAGGCGGCCAGTCGATCACCGGCCGCCGTGAGCAGAGGATCCATCAGAGCACCTTGTTCAGGAACGCGCGGGTGCGCTCGTGCCGGGGGTTGCCGAGCACCTCTGCTGGTGGGCCTGATTCGACGACCACCCCGCCGTCGAGGAAGGCCACCGAGTCGGCGACCTCGCGGGCGAAGCCCATCTCGTGCGTCACCACGACCATCGTCATCCCGTCTGCGGCAAGCCCTCTCATCACGTCCAGCACGTCACCGACCAGTTCCGGGTCCAGTGCCGACGTGGGCTCGTCGAAGAGCATCAGCTTCGGGTGCATGGCGAGAGCTCGGGCGATCGCCACTCGCTGCTGCTGCCCGCCGGACAGTTGACCGGGGTAGGCATGGGCCTTATCCGCCAGCCCGACCCGCTCCAGCAGCCGTAGTGCCTCGGATCGTGCCGCCTCGCGGGCGGTGCCGAGCACGCGCATCGGCGCTTCGGTCACGTTGCCCAGGGCGGTCAGGTGCGGGAAGAGGTTGAACCGTTGGAACACCATGCCGATGTCGCGTCGGCGACGGGCGACCTCGCGGGCCTTGAGCTCGTGGAGCTTGTCGCCGCTGCGCCGGTAGCCGACCAAATCGCCGTCCACCCAGAGTTGGCCGCCGTCGATGCGTTCGAGGTGGTTGATGCAGCGCAGCAGGGTGGACTTGCCGGAGCCGGACGGGCCGAGCAGGCAGGACACCTCGCCGGCGGCCACGGTCAGGTCGATGCCCTTGAGCACCTCGATCGGACCGTACCGTTTCGTGACTGCTTGCGCCCGTACCATCGGCGTGGTGGCCGCCGTCGTCTCGGAGCGAGCGCTTTCGCGTTCGGCAACGGTCATCGGGTTCCTCCCCGGGTGAAGCCTCGGCCGAATCGCCGCTCGATCGCCCACTGTCCGGCGGACAGCAGGCTCACCAGCGCCAGGTACCAGATCGCGGCGACCACCAGCAGCGGAATCACCTTGTAGTTGCCCTGGTAGACGGTTTGTACGGCGGTCATCAGGTCCCGGCCGGCGATGATCGACACCAGTGCGGTGGATTTGAGCATGGTGATGGTCTCGTTGCCCATCGGCGGGATGATCACCCGCATGGCCTGGGGCAGCACGACGCGGCGCAGGGTGAGGTTCGGGCTCATACCGAGCGCTGCGGCAGCCTCGGTCTGGCCGTCATCGACGGCCAGGATGCCGCTGCGGATGACCTCGGCGGCGTACGCCATCTCGTTGAGCGACAGGGCCAGCACGGCCGCGACGGTGCCGGTGATCACGACACTGGTCGGCTGGTCGAACAGGACGGTGCCGGTGACCGGGAGGCTCAGCGTCAGCCGGGGGAAGAGCGCCCCGAGGAAGCCGAAGAAGATGATCTGAACGAGCAGCGGAGTGCCCCGGAAGACCCAGATGAAAGCCCAGGAGACGCCGCGCAGCACGGGATTGGGTGACAGCCGCATGACGGCGAGCAGTACACCGCCGACGGTTCCGAGGACCATCGCGAGCACTGTCAGCCAGAGCGTGGTGACCACGCCGTCGAGGACGTAGTCCTTGAACAGGTACTCGCCGATGGTGGCCGGTTCGAGGTTGGGGCTGTCCAGCAGCGCCCGGAGGAACAGGGCCGCCAGGCCGACCACGAGCAGCGCGGTGAGCCAGCGACCGTAGTGCCGGACGGGGACGACCCGTACGGTCTGGGTGTCGCTCATCTGTGGTGCCTCCTGCGGGAACGGTTCGTGGCGGTCGCCGAACGCCTTTCCGGGCCCGCCCTCACGGAGTCGAAAGGGCGCCCGGCGACCGCGGTTCAGGGGGTCGCCTCCGCGGTGGTCAGTCGATGGCCTGGTCGATGGTGGCCTGCTTGACGGCGATCGGGGTCTGCTTCCACTGGGTGAGGATCCTGGTGTAGGTGCCGTCGTCGATCAGCGACTGCACGGCGGCCCGGTACGCCTCGGCGACGTCCTTCTTGCTCTTGAGGAAGCCGAAGCCGTTCGGGCTGGCCAGCCAGCCGTTGGGCGCGGACTCGTCAGCCACCAGCTCGGCCTTGCCGGCCAGCGCACCGGCGGTGTCCACCAGATTGACCTTGGTGGCGGCCACGACCTCGACGTTGCCCGCGATCAGTGCCTGCACCGCCTGGGGGTTCTCCGGGTATTCCTTGACCTTGACGGTGTTGCCGGCGCAACTGTTCTTCGAGTACGAGGCGAGATTCTTGGCCTGGTTGCTGGCTTTCTGCACAGCGACCGCGCGACCGCAGAGATCGGCGACGCTCTGCACGCCGAGCGGGTTGCCGGCGCGTACCAGGAAGCCGGTGCCGGAGGCGGAGTAGTCGACGAAGGTCGCGACCTGCTGGCGCTCCTTCTTGTCGGTGATGCCGCCGGCGATGGCGTCGTACTTGGCGGCCTGCAGGCCGGGCACCAGCCCGTCGAAGGGCTGCTGGGTGAAGGTGGCCTTGATGCCGAGCCGGGCGGAGGCCGCGAGGAAGAGGTCGTAGTCGAGACCCTTGAACTCGTCGGTGCGCCCCTCCTGCTTGAAGTCGATGAACGGCTGGTAGGGGGCGTTGGTGGCGACGGTGACAGTGCCCCGGCCACGCAGGTCGGCGGGAAGCTTCCTGGCGAGGTCGGCATCGGTGCTGATCGCTCCGACGCCCTCGACGGTGACGGTGACGGGGGCGACCGGATCGCCGGATTCGGCGGCGGTCGAGGAAGTGCCGCCGCAGCCGGCGGCGACGGCGAGCAGGACCGAGGCCGTGGTGGCTACGGCGAGGTGACGGATGCGCATGGGGTGTCCTTCCGGGTGCCAGACGAACCAGCACCCGGACTGTAACGCACGTTACTATTTCGGTGGGGTTACAGTTTTCTGTAACGCGGCTCAGCCGATGTGGAACTCCTGTTGCGTCTGCTCCATCGCCTTCAACCGGGTGCCCGCTGCCGGTCCGAGCCGATCGATGACCGCCGCGACCACCGTCTCCACCAGTGCCAACGCGGGCACGAAGCTGTCGTACAGCGAAGGCGACTCGACCCGACCGGGCAGCACCACCTCAGCGAGCCCGGCCACCGGTGACAGCCACCGGTCGGTGAACAGCACCACCCGGGCGCCGCGGGCGGTGACCTGCCGGGCCAGCGCCAGCGTCGGCTCCTCGTACCGGCGGAAGTCGAAGAGCGCGACCAGGTCCCGCCGGCCCACGTCGACAAGCATGTCGGTGCGCCCCACCGGGCTGTCCGGCAGCAGTCGGCTTCCCCCGCGGACCTGCATCAGATGCAGCACCAGATAATGAGCCAGCAGCCCGGAGAACCGGCCGCCGGCCGCGGTGACCCGCAGCTGCTGATCGGCGAAGAGCCGGGCCGCCGCGTCCAACTCGCCCTGCGGCAGCTCGACAAGGGTGCGGGCGACCGCCTCGGGCAGGTTGGCCGAAGCCCGGGCCAGCGCGCCAGCCGGCGGGTCGCCGGTGCGCTCCGCCGCGCGGTACGCGATCAGCGGCGAGGTCTCCCGCTCGGTGAGCTCGTCGCGCAGCGCCCGTTGGAACTCCGGGTAGCCGCCGAAACCGAGCCGGCTCAGGAAACGCAGCACGGTCGGGCCGCTCACCTCGGCGCGCTCGGCCAGCGCGGCCACCGTGCCCAGCCCGGCCGCCGGGTAGGCGGCGAGCAGGGAGCGCGCGACGCGCCGTTCTGCGGGGCTGCACTCACCGAGGCGTTGCCGGATCAGGGCGGCCACCCCGACCGTCATGGGCTCGTCCGGCCCGGTGCCGTCGGTAACCGGGCCGGTGGGGTCAGGCGCAGACGGCCGGCTGCCCGGCTGGTCGGCGTGATCGGCGGTCGACACGGGCTGAGCCTAACCGCCACCCCGGCGTGCGGCGGACACCGAGCGCACGACCCTGGGGACCGTGGCCAGGGTTGTTCGGGGCGACCTCGGGCAGAAGCACGCCCGCGCAGGGGTCCGGCGAGCGTGCTTCTGCCCCTTCGGGTGGGGTCAGGATGTGCTGACCGTGCAGCTGTAGTCGGCGCTGCCCGAGCCTGAGTACGCCTCCACCTCGACGTAGTAGGTTGCCGAGCCGGACGCCGTGCGGGTGGTGGACGCCGACTCGTCGGTGCCGGCGCCGTCGTTGACCGACCGGGTCAGGGTGCTCCCGGTGGAGCTGAGCAGATACAGGTCCGCGTCGTACGCGGTGGGAACCGCACAGTCGACGGTCAGCGTCTGTCCACTCGCCAGGTTGACCGCGAAGTAGTCCCGGTCGCTGCTGCTCTTCATGTCCCCCGTGATGGTCAGTGGGGAGCTTCGGCCGGTCACGTCGTTGGCAGTGGTTCGTGAGTCGTTGGACTCGACCTCGGTGTAGCTGGATCCGCCGCCGGGCGGGGTCGTGGGGGGCGTCGTGCAGTCGGTGACCGGCGTGCCGCTGTAGAGGCTGCCGCTGGGCACACCACTGGTCACGCTCTTGAGGTAGTAACCGCAGGTGGGCCGGTTGGCGAAGTTGTAGCTCTGGCCGCTGGTCAATTTCCAGATCTTGAAGTTCGAGTAGGTCAGCGGCTGTCCGGAGGACGCCACCTCCGGCTGGTGGTCGCCGAGCACCACGTACGCGCTGGGCCCGCTGAGCGAGGCCAGGCCGTTGCGGTCGATGAAGAGCGAGGCGCCCTCCTCCACTCCGACGCCCCACGCCTTACCGCCGCTGGTGCGACCATCCTTGATGGACCGTGCCACGAACGACATGAGCCGGCCCATCCGGTCCCGGGTGACGAAATGCGAGTCGTTGATCGTGTTGGCATAGTTCGGCCAGCGGAACATGCCGGTGGTGAACGTCATCGCGGAGTCGTACGGGTTGCCGAGGGCGACGGCGGAGGTGGCGCTGCCGCCGCACGCGTCGTACACGATGTCGCTGTTGACGTGGTGCCCGGCGCTGCCGCCGCCGACCCCGCCGCCCTTGGCCACCACCGACTCGACGGATGCCTCCAACGCGGTGCCCTTCCAGGCCACGTAGCGGCACTGGTCACCGCCGGCGAAGTAGACGAACTCCGCGTTACGGATGTCGGTGTTGACCTGGCTGTTGTTGCCGTCGCTGGCGGCGGTGAGGGTGAGCGTGGTGCAGGAGTTGACCCCACTCAGGCCGGTGATCACGTCGCACTCCGGGGTGCTGGTGCCGGAGCCGGCGACGACGACCACGTCGATCGAACCGGAGCTGCCGCGGATCGCCCCGATCGCCTGGTTCATGGTGGCGGTGATGATGCCGCCCGAGCCGTTCATGGTGTAGGCGGGACCGGACCAACTGGACCTGCTGACATCGGTTGAACTGCCCTGCCGGACCCGGGATACCTGCGCCTGGGCGGCGGTCACCCCGACCGGGGCCATCGTCAGCAGTGTGGCCAGGGCGGCGAGCGTCGCCAGCCGGGCACGGATGGGATTGCGGGAAAGGAACATGGGCACCTCCGAGGGGCCACGAATCGATGAAACAGAAGTTACATCCATCACCTTCATAGCTCAATGAGTAACTTCTGTTACATCTTGGTGAACCGGCGTGGCGGCGCCGTCGTCGTGCTTTCGGTGCGGGCACGCCGACGACCCCGAGGCACCTGGATGCCTCGGGGTTCAGCCAGACCTACGGGTCAGACTGCGCCGATACCGATCACCACGCCGGTGAAAGACATGACGGCCCCTCCACGCCAGGCGGCGAGGTCCCGACCGCGCGTCAACCGCGCCTCGAACTGTGGGTCCTTCTCGTACGAGGTGCCGGAGACCGACCCGCAGCCTCGGTTGCCGATCAGGCCCTCGGCGAGGCCGACAAGTTCGTAGTTGTAGAAGACGTCCTCGGACGGCACCACGGGGCAGGGGCCGGCGACGGCGGTCACCCGCTCTTTGTCCGGCGCGACAACCGGCTCCCAGCGCTCGGCCCGATACGTGTCACCGGTAGTGAGCCGGGTCCACCGGACGCCCTCAACGCCCCAGACCTGCGCGTCGGTCACCTGGGCCCGGCGGAGGTCGAGCACGCTCACCCCACGCGTGCCCAGCACCCGCAGGGACCGGTGTCGCGCGCCGATCCCGGTCACCTCCAGCGCGGTGTCCTCGTCCAGCCCGAAGACCCGCCGATGCCCGGTGTCTGCGGCCAGCCGGATCGACCGTGCCTCCCGACCCCGCCGGGAGAAGTGGGTGTCGAGCAAACCCTCCGTGAAGAACCCGAAGCCACCGCGGCGCAGGTAGGCGAGGATGCCCGGGTCTTCGAAGTAACCGGGGTGGGCGCCGTCGCGCAGCCCCGGCTCGGTCGAACCACCGGTGATCATGTCGCGGCCGGCCATGATCTGCGCGCCCGCGCTGGTGCCGGCGACCACCGCGCCGCCGCGAAGCTTTCGTCGCACCGCGGCGAGCGCCACGGTGTCGCGCTGCGCTTGCCCCCGGGTCATCGTGGTGACGTAGCGGTACTGGTCACCGCCGCCGAAGAAGAAGCCGGTCATCGAGTTGATCTGTTCGACGACGGCCGGGTCCTCTGCGGCGCCAGGCCGGTCGAGGTCAATCGGAATCCATTGCGCGTCGGCCACCCCGTAGGACCGGAACAGCTTGGCGTAGTAGTCACCGTTGCAGACGCTGTTGTTGCAGTCCGGGGTGTCGGCGGCCGGGTCCTCGGACGGCACCGGGGCGGCCGCGGTGAAGATGCCGATCCTTGCTCTGCCGACGCCGCCGGCCAGCCGGACGATGTCGTCGTACACGGCGGCGTTGTCGTCGGCGAGTCCGCCGCCGACCAGCACCAGGCTCCCGCCGCGTGAGTGGTTCGGCTGGGCCGAGGCTGGCATCGCGGCCAACGGGATGCTTAGCGCTAGTGCCGTACAGGTGCCGACCCCGAGGGTCAACAGGCGGTCCAAGGGCATGGCTGCTCCTCACTGGAAACCGTGAGGGCGGGCCGAGGAGGAGCGTACGTCAGGCCAGCCCGTGCAGACAACGGCTGACGAGACAGCCGGCCCTGGCGTCCTACGGCGATGGTGGCGTCGTGCGGACCGCGCTCAGTCGTTGCCCGGGCGGGTCGCCCCGGTCCCGATCGCGCGCAGGTGTGCCAGCCCTTGCGACCAGGACTGGAGCAGAGTGGTTTCGTGGTAGGCGATGCCGTGGTCGGTGCAGAACTGACGGATCAGTGGCTGAGCGTGGCGCAGGTTCGGTCGGGGCATGCTGGGGAACAGATGATGTTCGATCTGGTAGTTGAGCCCGCCGAGTAGTGCGTCGAGGAGCCGGCCGCCGCGCACGTTGCGGGAGGTGAGGACCTGTCGGCGTAGGTAGTCGAGGTCGTCGGCCTCGGTCAGGATGGGCATCCCCTTGTGGTTCGGGGCGAAGGAGCTGCCCAGGTAGAGGCCGAAGAGTGCCTGGTTGACCAGGATGAACACGATCGCCTGCGGAACGCTCAGGACCACGAACACGGCCCCGAGGTAGCCGGCGAGGTGCAGGACGAGCAGTCCGGCCTCCACCGGTCTGTGCCGGAGCCCCGGACGGCTGACGACCGCCCGGACACTGGCGGCGTGCAGATGGAGACCCTCCAGCATCAGCAGAGGGAAGAACAGAGTTGCCTGGTGCCGGACGAACAGTGCCCGCAGGCCGCGCTGCGTCGCGGCCTGTCCTGCGGTGAAGGACAGCGGAGCCACCGCGATGTCGGGGTCTCGGCCTTCGGTGTTCGGATGGGCATGGTGGCGGTTGTGCTTGTCGACCCACCACCCGTAGCTGATCCCGGTCACCAGGTTCGCACAGATCATGCCGAGCACGTCGTTCGCCTGTCGGGAGCCGAAGATCTGTCGATGCCCGGCGTCGTGACCGAGAAACGCCACTTGCGCGAGCAGTACCGCGACCCCGGCGGCGGTAGCCGTCTGCCACCACGACGACCCGAGCCGGATGAACACCACGCCCACCAGCACGAGACAACCCGACAGAACCGCCACCCGGACCGCGTAGCGGCGCGGGTGACGCTCTAGGAGACCCGTGCCTCGGACCAGGCGAGACAGCTCAGCGTACGCACTGCCACGGTCACTACGGGCGTCAAGATCCGCATTACTCACTCTCGCCACTCCCTGTACGACCGCCCAGTCAGGCTGGGGTTATGCCAGCAGCCACGAGCGGACATGCACGCGACCCATTCACCTGCGGCAGACATCGAACATGCGAACTGCCGCCTGATGGTTCCAGTCTTCCTCACCGCCTCCGCTCGCAGGAGGAAACGGCATCTCACGACAATCGCGGCGCGAGCAACGCTCACCTTCATACACGTCCGTTGGTGACCTTCCGGGTATGCCCGAAGATGTCAGCAATCGCGCTCACGCTCGTCAGGCGGGCGGCATCCGTCCACGTCGAGCTCAGTCCCTTTTGGAGGCCGACAGGCATGGAGGAAGGCCGCGTCACTGCATGGCGGTCACGGGTGGGTGATCGAATGATCTGGGGCAGCGGAAGGTATACAGTGAGTAGTTACGCCCGATTTGTACGCCCACAACGTCTGGGGATGCGGTCGGGCTCTCCTCGGACGGGCGCCAGCTGCAATGCATGCCGTTCCAGTCGCCTGAGTCGACGGTCAGAATCAAGGTCATCGCAGTGCCGCAGGCAGCGCAATCCATCGGGTACGGATCGGTCAGTGACCAGTTCGCGTACCCCCCAACCTTCCATCCCGGCGCCAGCGACAAGTCGCTCTGATAGCGGGGACGGCTCTCGTCCTCGTCGTCATCCCACTCGTCGATCCGCTCGCGCAGGTCATCGGGAAGGAGGTCGGCGTACTGGTACTCGCGGACCTGCTCGGGGTGCACCACGCACGGGAGCGGCAGATACATGTGGCTGATCACCGGCGGTTCGGGAGGCGCTTCGAGTAGCGGGCCGACGGCGGAACTGTCGCGCCAGTAGAGAAAGACGCGAGGGCTGTAGTGCCGATCCGAGTGGTCCACCGGGCACCACAGCACCTGGAGCAGATCGGTGCCGTCCGGGCCGGCGTAGTCCGGGATATCTCGTCGGTACAGCTGCGCGACCGGGACCAACGGGATCGGATCATCGATCAGGTCGTCCAGGTCCAAAGCGTCGGCCGCATCGAGCTCGGCCCGCTCCTGTGCGGTCAGGAAGGCCCCACCCGGCAGCGGATCCCGGGCTTTCGCGGTCGTGAGGATCTCCCGCCTGCGGCGCAGGGCAGCCGGGGTCGTCAAGTTGTACGGCTCGTGCGCCCCAGCGTCGTCGCAGACCGGCCACACCTCGTCGGTCGGCCACAGCAGCGGTCCGCCGACCGAGCTCTCGGCGGCGGTCGGAGCGCCGGGACGGGGATGTAGGCGGGTAGCCGTGCCGGAATGTTCCCGCAGTTCAGGGAAGAGCGCCGCGATGTCCAGAGGACGCGGAGGCGTGGTGCGCACCATAGACGTGGATCTTATGGCCGACGTACAGGTCCCGAGCTCCGGGATGGCTGGCACTGGCCGGTGCCTCGGGTCGCCTAGTGGTCGGCGATGGCAGCTGTCAGCCTGCTGCCACCATCACCGCCGCTTGCCCCCGGCGGTTCGACTCACCGTCCCGGGTGCTCCGCTGCACCTGCCAGTGGCTCTCCAGGTTTATCCGCCCCGCGCGGTTCGGCGTCGATGCGCATGCTATCGCCTGCAGGGGATGCCCATCACCAGTCCCAGTCCTCCGGAGCCTCGACGAGTTTGCATCGGAGCGCGTCGCGGATTGGCGAAGCGTCCTCGCCGAAGGTACTGCTGAGATCCCAGTACGCGTGGCTGAGCGCGTCATCTGGTTCGAGGCGGCCAATCAGGTCGGCGATGTCGTCGAGTTCGAAGTAGGTTGCGGCCGCGGCAAACGCGGCGATCTCCTCGGCGGTGCAGGCGTCCAGCGGCCAGGCGGCGCCGCGCCGGGCGCGCGCAGGATCTCCAGGCCACGGGCGCGGGGCAGGACGTTCGTGCCGGACTCAACCAGGTGTAGATCCCGGTCGCGGACGCGTCGTTCGACCTGGCAGTGGTCGGGGTCGCTGGCCCACACCATCACGCCGTCGTGCTCGAAGACCGGTTTGGTCTCGGGGTCGACCGTGAAGTAGGTGACCTCGAGATCGACAGGATCGATGACGCGTTGCCGTTCACGAGCCTTGTACAACCGCAGTCTGATCACGTCGCTAGTGTGCAGGCCGTCCGGTGAGGCGATCCTGCGCCGCGCTGCGGTCGGGTGGGCGGCCGCCGTGACGTACTCGATCCGTCAACACCAGAAGGAACAGCAAGAAATCGTCCCGATCAGCAATGGCTGACAGGTATCGATCCAGGTGATCATGAATGCCGGCCGTTGTCCGAGAGGTGCCGACAGGCGACAGCGCTGCGGCGGGCGTACTCCGGCGAGTCAGCTGGAGGGACGTCGATTCCGGCCCGCGTTCGACCCGGCCGGTGTCGCGGAGTTGGTACGGGCGGGCCTCCGGCCTGGCGGGCTCCCGCCGGAGCGGCTGGTGGTCACAGCATGTGGAAGTCGGCGAACTCGAAGCCCGGACTCACCACGCAGCTGACGAGAACGTGCTCGTCGCCCGCCGGGCTCGCGGACTGCCACTGGCCCGCCGGCACCAGGATCTGCGGACACTCGGCACTCAGGATCGTCGGCTCACTGTCCCTGCCGATGGTCAGCGCCAACGGGCCACCCGAGTGCCAGAACCAGATCTCGTCCGACCGCACGGTGTGCCAGGCCGACGAGTCCCCCGCTTCGAGGAGGAAGAGGATCGCCGTCGCGGCGGCACGGCTGCCCGGGTAGCCGTCCGGTTCGAACGCGACAGCAGAGCGATAGGTTTCCCGGAACCAGCCACCTTCGGGATGCGGCTGCAGATCGAACTGCTCGGCAAGAGGCGGACGCGCGGTCATGGAGGCCACTGTAGTGACGTCACCGCGATGCGGTCAGTGATCCGGTGTCGGCGAGGAGGTTCCGCCGCGTCCGCGCCGGCCGCGCATTCGTCGACCTCCGACCCTATGATCGATGGATGAGAATATGGAGGCATCGGTGATCGAGGAAGGCGGCGGGATGCTCGTCATCCTCATGGCGCTGTCCGGCATCTGCATCGTGGTCGCCCTCGTCACGGCGGTGCGTGCGAGCCGGGTCGTCGGAACCCTCCTCGCGGGAGTCGGCGTGCTGCTGCTCGTCGGTACGTTCGTCACCTACAGCACCCTGGATGACAAGCGGCGCACCGCGGCGCGCGAACGCCTGGCCGAGGTCGCCCCCTACGATGCCCCGGCCGAGATGCTGAGCGTCACGCTCGCGTCCGAGCCCTATCATCGTACTGAGGTATTCGGATACAGCTCCGTCGATCCGGGCAAACGCCTGCCGCGGGTGCTGTGGGACGCCGAGTTGCTTGCACCCGACGACCCCGATCTCGTGGTCGGGGTCACCTGGCTCTCCAGCTGCGTCGGGGGCGTCCACGTCGTCGAGTCCGCGGAGCGGATCACGGTGTCGGCAGGATGGCCGGACAAGGGCAACCGGATCTGCGTACCGCCCGGCGTGCGCTCCACATTTTTCCTGATCGACCTCGACGCCCCCGTCGGCGCCCGGCAGGTGTTCTGGCGACCTCCACCCGAACGGTTCGCCGAGGACCGCTCGGCGGAACTGCTTGATCTCGGATAACGCCACAGCCCTCGACGGCCGATCCGGTGTTGGGCGGAGGGCGGGTGAGCGGCCCCTCAGGATGACATTCGCCCTGTGTCGGTCCTGCCTCTTCCCTACCGGCCAGGTGACCGGATCAGCCACGGATCGTCGATCCCCCTTTGCGGCGGTAGGTGGCGGGTCCCTGAGCGCTGCCGATTTGGTCATCGGCGGGGGCGGTCCGGCATCATCGACGGTGGGCGGGCGGAGGGGGAGACGCCGTATTCGGCGTCCTCATGTGATCCGGCGGAATCTCCTGGTCGCCGACTTGGCGGGCAATGGCGTCCGCGGGCCGAGCTGTGGGGCGTAACCACTCAGTCGGATGTCGCTCGGCTATCGGGACGTGGCGGAGTCGATGTGGAGCAACTGCGCGACGGCGTCCGGGCGGTCCAGTGGCACGAGATGGCCGCTGCGGGGAATCAGCTCACCGGAGAGGTCATCGGCAACGGGGGTGAGCTGCCGGTAGAGCAGGTCGCCGACGGTGTTGCCGCCGACGGTCAGGGTGGGCGTGGTCAGCCGGCCGGCCGCGGAGATTGTTGCCGCGTTCTGCTCAGCGGCGCGGTAGTAGCCGAAGCCGCAGCGCAGCGCCTCACGACCGGTGTACGCGCTGACGAAGGCGTCTCGGATCTCCTTCGGCACCCCCCGGCGCTCGAAGGTGCCGGCCACGAGGAACCAGTCGAGGTATTCGGCCTCGTGGCCTTCGAGCACCGTCTCGGCGAGCCCAGGGACGGAGTGGAAGCCGAACCACCACGGTGGTGCCGGGAAGCCACCAGGCAGGCCAGGCAGCGTCGCCTCCATCAGCACCAGGCGACGCACCCGGGCCGGGTGCAGGGTGCCGAGCAGGTAAGCGGCGGGCACGCCCGCGTCCAAGGCCACGACCTCGGCCTGTTCGACCCCCAGCGCGTCGAGCAGGCCGAGCATGTCACCGGCGCCGGTCAGGGCGTCGAACCCGTCCGACGCGCGAGCGCTGTCGCCGAGCCCTCGCAGGTCTGGTGCGATGACGCGGCGTCGTCCATCCAGCAACGGCAGCACCTCGCGCCAGACCTGCCAGGTGTGCGGCCAACCGTGCATCAGCAGCACTGGTGGGCCCGCGCCATCCAGGGCGACGTTCAACTCGGTGCCGTTGGTCCGGATCTTGCGCAACTCCATGCGTGCCTCCTGCCGGTTACCATTGGTTACCTACTTAACATGGGAGATGCCGGATGAATTGGCAAGACGGCACTTTCGCGCCACCTGGTGAGCCCGGGGTAACCGGGGATCTCTTCAGCCCGGCCTGTCCGACCCGGCAGCTGCTCGACCGGATCGGCGACAAATGGACGTCGATGCTGATCAAGGTGCTGGCGGAAAACCATCCGGCGGAGCTCGGGTTCGCGGAGCTCCGGCGCCGCGCCCCAGGGGTGTCGAACAAGATGTTGTCGCAGACGCTGCAGAGCCTGGGCCGCGACGGTCTGGTCACCCGCCGGGTCGAGGCGAGCGTGCCGCCGCGCGTCTATTACGCGCTCACCGACCTGGGTCTCTCCCTGGACACTCCGCTGGCAGCGGTCCGGGCGTGGGCCGAGCAGCACATCTCGACAATCGAGGAGCACCGTCGCAAGCCTGACCAGTAGCGGCGCCCCGGGCCGGGGTGAGCCGGCGAGCCATTCGCCTGCGCTCCTGAGGTCGTTAGTTGGCGTCAGGAGCGAAGGGTGCGCAGGCCGGTGCGGATTTCGCTGACCAGGATCTCGGGCTGTTCCAGGGCCGCGAAGTGGCCGCCCCTGTCTGCCTCGCCGTAGTGGATCAGATTGCTGTAGGTGTCTTCGATCCAGCTTCGTGGCAGGAGCGGGATGTCTTTCGGAAAGACGGTTACCGCGACCGGAAGCGTCAGCTTCGGGCCGGCGAAGGTGCCCGATTTGTTCTCCCAGTAGATGCGGCCCGACGACGCTGCGCTGTTGGTGAACCAGTAGAGAGATATCGCATCGAGTATGTCGTCGATGCTGAGGGCATCCTCGGCAAGTCCTTGGTTGTCGGTCTTGGACTGGAACTTCTCGTAGATCCAGGCTGCCTGACCAGCGGGAGAGTCCGCCAGGGCAAATCCGACAGTCTCCGGCTTCGTGCTCTGAAGATGGTTCGATCCACCGAGATCACCGGCGTAGAGGGCGAGGGTTTCCACGGCGTGGCGCTGGTCGGGTGACAAGGTGTCGGGCATCTGTGCGGGAAAGGCGAACTGGGTGCTCAGATGAATTCCGAGCAGCCCTTCGGGTTGCATTGCCCCGAGGGCGGTGGTGACGACGGCACCCCAGTCGCCGCCGTGCGCGGCCCATCTCGGGTAGCCGAGACGCTCCATCAGTTCCACCCACGCGCTTGCTATGCGCGGTACGGTCCACCCGGTCTGCGTGGGCTTCTGGGAGAAACCGAACCCGGGCAGTGACGGAACGACGACGTCGAACGAATCGGCGGCGTCTCCTCCAAACGAAACCGGATCGGTCAGCGGGCCGATCAGCTTCAGGAAGTCCACGATCGAGCTCGGCCATCCGTGTGTGAGTATCAGCGGCATCGCGTGGGGATTCTTGGACCTCACGTGGATGAAGTGGATGTCCAGCCCATCGATCGTGGTCAGGAATTGGGGCAGGCGATTGAGCTCGGACTCGACGCGCCGCCAGTCGTAGCTGCGCTGCCAGTAGTCGACCAGAGACCTGGCGTTCTCCAGGCGAACGCCTTGCGACCAGTCGCCCACCGTTTCCGGGTCCGGCCATCGAGTCCGGGCCAGTCGCTGCTTCAGATCGTCGATCTCCGCGTCCGAGATCGAGACGGTGAACGGGCGGACGAGAGCCGAGGTCGGCGGCGTCAGTGCAGTCATTGTCCGTTTTCTCCTGACCTTCAAAGGTGTCTATTCGCGGATAGTTTCGCCGGAACATGACATGCGGAGCCGGCAGTTCAGTTGCTTGTGGATGCACTGGTCGCAGCGCCCGATTGGCCAGTCGTTTCTCATGGGAGCGGTGTGTTCCGAGGGCGGGTCAGGCGCTGCGGAGTGGTGGCCCCAGTCGTCGTTCGAACCAGAGGTGGGCCAGGACTATCAGGGCCAGGTAGACCACGAGTGTTCGGCCGCTGACGGCGGTGGCGAGCAGGCCGAGCAGCAGTGGGGCTGCGATGCCTGTTGTGACTCGGGAGATCGTCCTTGGCAGGTCGGAGCTGTGGCTGGCGACGCCGGTGACCACACCGAGGGTGAAGTAGGCCGCAATCGCGCCGCACAGTAGCCAGCGACCGTGCTCGGGCAGTGGGTTGGAGCCGTGCGCGACCACCAGAGAGAGCGGTACGGCGATGGTGGCGACGACGCCGGTGACCAGGCAGTGCAGGCCGAGGGCGGCGCGGGCGGGTATCCGGCCGGCGCGTAGGTGCGGCAGGCCGGCGTATCCGAAGACGACGGACAGGCCGAACAGGCCGGCCAGAAGAATGAAGGACGCGACGGCGGCGGTCAGCAGGCCGAAGTCGTAGCGCGCCTCACTTGCGGCGGCGATCATCTGCACCACCGATTCGCCCAGCACGATGATCACGAAGAGTCCCAGCCGCTCGGAGAGGTGGGCCGGATCGACCGACACCCCGTGAATGACCGGTCCGGCGCCGTCGGTGCGGACTCCCGATCGTGATCGACGCCGGGTGCGTTCCGGTGCGGTGAGATACGACTGGACGCGCTGGAGGACCCTGCTGCCGGACAGCACCAGGATCAGCAGCAGGTCGAGGCCGACTCCGGCGGCCCAGAGTACGAGTTTCCAGTGCTCGTCGACCCAGAGCGACGCGAACCAGGGCAGCAGTCCTGCCGAGTACTGCACCACGGGGAAGTCCAGCAATACCGCGCCGCGTTGCCACGACTTGGACCCGTAGACGCGGGTGGCGATGTAGGCGATCGCGAAGACGTTGAGCGGAAGGATGTCGCCGCCGTGCCCGAGCACGGTGTGCGCCACGCCTGGCACGGACGCGGCCATGGTCCCGAGGCCGAACATGCCGACCAACAGTCGCAGCACACGGGTCTGGCCGGCGGCGACGTTGCCGTACAGCATGAACGTCGTCCAGGACAGCCAGAGGGCCAGGAACAGCAGTGCGTAGAGACCGAGCGCCGCGGCGTCCAGTTCAGACCCGAGTACGTGTGCGAGGGCGGCCACGCCGGCCACCGCCACGAGGTCGAAGAACAGCTCGGCCCAGCTCGCGTGCCGCTCGATCCGGGTTTCTTTGGGCTCTTCGTCGATGTTCATCATCAGCGGTCACCGGGGCTGCTGACGGCGGCGTGCTGCAGGCCCACGTCGAGAAAATTGATCATCCAGGTGAAGCTGTCGTCGACGGATGCGTCCATCCGGAACCCGCCGGCTGCTTCCTGGGTCGAGAATCCGTGCAGGGCGCTGCGGAGCATCCGGACGGCGTGGATCTCCTGGCTGGAGTCCAGGCGGTAACCACGCAGCATGGCTGCCCAGGAGGCGACGACCCGTTCGATGGCGGGGATGAGTGGGTCGACGGGTCCGGTCGGGCGGGCAGCATCGGCGGCCTTGTACCGGCCGGGGTGTTCGAGCACGTAGGTCCGCATCGCCTGCGCGCCGGCGGCCAGGGCATCGCTGCCGGCCCGACCCTGGATGGCGTCGCGAATGGCATTGGCGAATTCGGTCATGGCCACGATGGCGATGCGGTGGGCCAGATCGGCCTGGCTGGTGACGTGTTTGTAGAGCGCGGGGGTCTTCACCCCGAGTCGTTCGGCGAGCAGACCCATGCTGAGGTTCTCGAAGCCGATCTCGTCGACCAGGGCGGCGCCGGCCTCGGTGACCGACTGCGGTGTGAGCCGGGCCCTAGGCATTCGCCAGCGTCTTGTCGAGGAAGGGCCGGGCCAGAGCGAGGACCTGATCCGGCGTCTGGGCGTGGGGGTAGTGACCGGCGCCCTCGACAACGGCGAGCTCACCGATGCCCCTGGGCAGATCGGCGAGGATTTTCTCGCCCTCGGCGCGGGGCTCGGCCCAGTCGGGGTCGAGGCCGCCCTCGATGACCAGGACCGGGCAGGCGACGTTGGTCAGTTGCGCGCCGGCGTCAGTCGGGCTGGCTTTGCACATGGCCTGCAGCACCTTCATCCGGCCGGGCTCGCTCAGCTTCGCCTCGATACGCGTCAGTTCGGCGTCCCAGTCGGCGGGCTTGACCGGATACGCCACATCGAGGTACTTCTTCCAGCTCGCCAGCCTTCCCAGGACCATGACCTGCCCCATCTGGCTGTAACCGGTCCGGAAACGCTTC
>NZ_JBEXYP010000030.1:0-63204 GCF_040630995.1 Micromonospora sp. NPDC005710
GGCCCCGGTGGCGGAGCAGGCCGGCGAAATGGGCGTGAGCATCGGTGTCGAGGCGTCGAACTCCGGCACCCCCACCCCCCCACCCCGCCGATCTTGCACTTTCGGTTGGCGATAGACGTGGAATGACCATTATGTCGGGGCGGAGAGTGCAAGATCGCGGCACGGGGACCGGGCAGTCTCATGGATCATGGAGTTCTGGTGCCTTAGTTGTGGCTGTTCGAGGCTTTTGCGGCCCAGCACAACTCCATGATCGACGAGGTGGTGCGGCGCACCACGTGGTCACGCTCAGCGCGGAGCGATCTCCTGGTTGGCCAGAACGATCAGGTCGTCGGGGCGAGCCGACAGCAGCGCCGTGGCCCCGTCGAGCCACACGAGATAGCCCACCGGTGGACCGGACCGACCCCAGCGGGCGCCGATGATCGTGGCCGACCTCGCCTGGTGGGGCGGCCTGAGCAGGCGTACCCGGGTGCCCGGTGCGTGTCCGTCGTCGGCGACGATGAGCAGCGCGTCGAGGATCTGCCGGGCACCGGTGATGGGAAGCCCGGGAACGTACGGGTCGCCCGCGTATCCCAGACGCGGGGTCATCATCGTGCGCAACAGCGCGGTCTGCCGGGTCGCCTCCTGGCGGACCTGCCCGTCGACACCGCGTTCGGCAACTGTCAACGCCTGCTGGATGCGCGACCAGAGGGACAGTGGTTCCTGGTCGAGCAGGCGGCGGGCCTCCCGGTCGACGTCGGCGCAGGCCGTGTCGAGCGCGGTGTCCTCGCCGAGTTCCGCGATCCAGGCGAGGTCCCCCACCTCGGGCAGCAGCCCTGGCGACTCGGCCACGATCACGATGTACAGCATCGCGAGCAGTTCCTCGCGGCCTTCGCCGTGATAGAGCGGACCGACCCCGCTGCCGGTACGCCCACGGCTGGGCGGGAACCGCTCGACGAGGTGCCGCGCGCGGCCCTGCGGCAGGAGAGCGGCCCGCCTGGTGTCCGACACCCGTTCCTCGAACGACCGCCGCTCACGACGTTCAACGAGCAGTTGGCGATGCGGATCGAACCCGATCGGATAGATCGTCCGCCCGTACCCGGAGAGGGTTTCGCCGGGTCGGAGGCCGACCGACTCGAGTTGCCGGGCGGCCTCCGAGTAGGCGACGCCGGCCCGGGCGGCGTGCTCCCGGATGGCGCGCTTGCGGGCGCGTCCCGGGGCCGGGGTCCGTCGGGGGGTGGAATCAGACATGACGCCTCCGGTGCAGCCCCACGCACTGAACCGAACAGCCGGCGTGACCGGCACACCGGGGGTCGACAGATCGGCGCGCGGAGTCGGAGACTCTTGGCCCCGGGCATGCGGTCGGGCGTGGGCCACCACATCGGGCGCTGGCAGGCGCTCTGCCGTGGCCAGCATATCGTGACGCCGACCATCGGTGTGGATGCGCGCGCTCCCGCATGTCAGCACGTGTCGGTGGGTGTCGGTGGCGTGTCAGGGCGGTGTCAGCGGGCCCGCGCAGACTTGGCGCATGACAGCTGACCTGGTGATCGAGGCCGAGGGCCTCGTGAAGACATTCGGGAAGACGAGGGCGCTGCAGGGCGTGGACCTCGCCGTACCCCGCGGGACGGTGCTCGGGGTGCTCGGCCCCAACGGCGCGGGTAAGACCACCGCCGTCCGCATCCTCTCCACCCTGCTCACCCCGGACGGCGGAACCGCCCGAATCAGCGGTTTCGACGTGGTGCGGGACGCCGAGCGCGTGCGGCAGAGCATCGGCCTCACCGGCCAGTACGCCTCGGTCGACGAGGACCTGACCGGGCGGCAGAACCTGGAACTGTTCGGCACCCTGCTGGAGCTGGGGCGTACCGGCGCGCGACGGCGGGCCGCCGAACTGCTCGACTGGTTCGACCTGACCGATGCCGCGAACCGTCCGGCGAAGACCTACTCCGGGGGTATGCGACGACGGCTGGACCTGGCCGCCAGCCTCGTCGGCTCCCCGGACGTGATCTTCCTGGACGAGCCGACGACCGGGCTCGACCCGGCCAAGCGCGAGGACATGTGGGACGTGGTCCGCTCACTTGTCAACAACGGCTCGACGGTGCTGCTCACCACCCAGTACCTGGAGGAGGCCGACGCGCTCGCCGACGCGATCACGGTGATCGACCACGGCCGGGTCATCGCCCACGACACCCCCGAAGGGCTCAAGCGGGTGGTCGGTGGGCAGACCCTCGAGGTCCGCCCGTCCGACCCGGCGCACCTGCCCCGTACCGCCGAGATCCTGACCCAGGTCGGCTCCGGCGCGCAGGCCGACGAGATCCGCAAGGGCGTACTCGCGGTGCCGGTCACCGACGACGCGGCCCTGACCGAGAGCGTCGCGCGGTTCGCCGCGGCCGGGATCTCGGTCACCGAACTCTCCCTGCACCTGCCGAGCCTCGACGAGGTGTTCTTCACCCTCACCGGGCGTTCGGCGTCCGAAGACGACACCACCCGCCCCCTGGAGGTCGCGGTATGAGCACTCTGACCGACACAGCGCCGACGAGAAGTCGCGCGCTGTCGAACCCGGCCCCGAACCCGCGGCCGTTCCGGCTGGTCCGGCACTCGTTGGCGCTCGCGAAGCGCAGCCTCATCAAGACCTGGCGTACGCCCGAGGCACTCATCGACGTCACCCTGCAACCGGTGCTGTTCCTCATCATCTTCGTGTACGTCTTCGGCGGCGCGGTCGCCGGTTCGACCCACGACTACCTGCAGTTCCTGCTGCCCGGCATCCTGGCGCAGACGATCGCGACGGGTGCCATCGCGATCGGTGTCAACCTCAACACCGACATCGCCAAGGGCATCTTCGACAGGTTCCGGTCGTTGCCGATCCCCCGTTCCGCACCACTTGTCGGCGCGGTCCTCGGCGACGTCGTCAGGTACGTCATCGTCACCGTGTCGACCCTCGCGATCGGCTACGTGATGGGTTTTCGGATCGACACCGACCCGTTCCGGGCGATCGCCGGGTGTCTGCTCGCGGTGCTGTTCGCGCTCTGCCTGAGCTGGCTGCCGGTGCTCGTGTCGATGAAGGTGCGGACGCCGGGCGCCGTGCAGGGGGTGATGTTCGCGCTGATCATGCCGCTGAGCTTCGCGTCGAACGTGTTCGTCGGCGCCAACACGCTGCCGGGCTGGATGCAGGCGTTCGTCAACGTCAACCCGATGACCCACCTGGTGGCGTCGGTACGTGGACTGTTCCTCGGCACCCCGCTCGGCGACCACGTGTGGTGGACGCTCGCCTGGTGCGCCGGCTTCGTGGCGGTGTTCATGCCGCTGGCGCTGCGGGCGTACCGCAAGAAGATCTGAGTCAGCCGAGCAGGTCGTCCATCAGCTCGCGGATCCGGGTGACGGCCGCCGCGGCCGGACGCGCCCGCCACACGGCCAGCAACGGCTCGCGCTGCTCCTCGTCGCCGAGGATGGCGTTGAGCCGTTCGCCGTTCTCGGCCGGGAAGAACATCTCCATCTGGGTGCCGATCCGCCTGGCGAGTGCGGACAGTTCGCGGGCGGCGGCGTCGTCTTCCCGGTACGCCGCGAGCTCCGCGCCGCCCGACGCCCACGCCCCGATCACCGGCAGGTCCCGGGAGGCGAGGGCGTCGTCGCGAACGAGCGACAGCATCGCCGCGGCCTGGGCGGCGACCTGGCTCCCCGACACCCGCCGAATCTGCGCCACCCGCAGGTAGAGGACCGCCGCTGTGGTCCGGAGCATCACGCGCGGCTGCGGCAGCGGCCCCGCCCAGCGGGCGAGGATGTGGGTCACCTCGTCGGCGAAGGCGAGCACCTCGTCGTAACGCTCCCGCTGCCAGGCGAGGCGGGCCAGGCCGAGCAACGCCTGGGCGGAGTCCACCTCCTCGGCCTGGCCGAGTGCGGCCGTCTCACCCAGTCGCCGTTCCGCCTCGGCGTCGCCGTCGAGAGCCAGTTGCACGTCCAGACGGACGCGGATCGACCGGGCGTCCTGCGCGGCGCCGATCAACTCCATGTGCTGCACGCTGCGCGTCAGCCATTCGGCCGACCGGGCGTCCCCGCCCGGGACCAGGAACTGCCCGACCGCACCAGCGGCCATCGCCATGCCCCAGTGGTCGCCGGCGGCCTCGAAACGGTGGTACGCCTGCTCGGCGTCGCCGATGGACGCCTCCGGCAGGCCACCGTTCTCCCGTACGGCCGCGCGGGCGAACAGCCCGAGCCCCTGCACGTACGGGTCCGGGTGGGCGATCATCTCGGTCGCGGTCTTCAGGTTCTGGTCCAGGTCGGACATGTCGAAGCCGGGGAGCGCCGACGCGAGGACCGCCAGCCGGGGCGACACCCGGTCGGCGCGTTCGGCGAGCAGCGTCCGCAGCGCCTGCCGGGCGAGCACCGCTGGCCGCAGGTCGGCGGTGATGCCGGCGTTCACGCTTATCACCACGCACATCCAGGCCAGCCGGTCGGCGTTGGGCAGGGGCCGGCCGCTGGCAGCACCGCGCAGGACGGCCGATCGCAGCCGTCGCTGCGGCTCGTCGACGTGCAGGAGCCCACGCGCCCAGGCGAGGACCTCGAGGTGCAGGCCCCGCACCGACCAGAGGTGGAACAGCGCGGTGGCGATGTCGACAGCGGTCGGCTCGTCGTCCGCTGCCAACGCCCATCGCAGGCCCGCGACCAGGTTGTCCTGCTCGGCGGCGCAACGGTGCAGCGCCGCTACCTGACCGGGGCCGATGAAACGGCTGGCGAGGGTGACCGACTGCTCCCGCGCCCAGCTGACCAGGCCGGCCATCGCCTGTTCCCGGTCACCGGCCGCGTCCAGCCGGGCCTCGCCGTACTCGCGGACCGTTTCGAGCATCCGGTAGCGGGGCGGACCGTCCCCCTCGACCATTGTCAACAGGGACTGTTCGACGAGGGTCGCCAGGCCGCGACGGACGTCCCGGGCCTGCGCGACGGCGGCGGCGAGGTCCGCGGTGAACGGCGCGGGGATGACCGCGACCCGCTGCAGCAGGTCGCGGTCGTCCTCGGTGAGCAGTTCCCTGCTCCAGTCGACGAGCGCCCACAGGCTCGCGTGGCGTTCCGGCAGGCCCCGCAACGCGTCGTCGAGCAGCGCGAACCGGTCGGTCAGCCCGGCGAGTACGTCGTCGATCGGCATGTGCCGCAGTCGCGCGGCGGCCAGTTCGAGGGCCAACGGCAGGTTGTCGAGCCGGTGGCACAGGACGAGCGCCCGCTCGGTGTCCCAGGTCGGCACGGCACCGCCGGCCCGTGCCCGGGACTCGACGACCGCGAGGGCGTCGGCGTCCGGCAACGCGGTGAGCCGGTGCACCAGCTCTCCGACCAGGCCCAGTGGGGCGCGGCTCGTGGCGAGCACCGCGACCTCCGGCGGGGCCGCCGCGACCAGGTCCGCGACGACGACGGCGACCGCGTCGAGCACGTGCTCGCAGTTGTCGAGCACCACCAGCCCGTCGAGGTCCGGCGCGACGGCGCGCAGCCGCTCCTCGGGGTTGAGGACCCGCCGTTCCAGACCCAGGTTGCCGCCGGTGGCCGTGGTGTCCGCACCGCCGAGCGCGGAGAGCACAGTGGGCAGCACCTCGTCGGGTGAGCGGAGGCCGGCCAGTTCGATCACGCGGACCGCCCGCCCGGCCGCCGCGGTGCGCCTCGCCACCTCGGCGGCGAGCCGGGTCTTGCCCGCCCCGCCGGTCGCCACGATCGTCACGACGGGTGTCTCGACGAGCGCGACGGTGATGGCTTCGACGTCCCGCTCCCGCCCGACGAGGGTGGCCATCGGACGACGCCACGCGGCGGGCAGCGTGATCCGGGCCGACTGCCGGGGCGGCGGCGCGACCGGCGGGGCGCTCAGTTCACCGCGCAGCAACGCCAGGTGGACGGCCGTGATCACCGGTGACGGGTCGGTGCCGTACCGGTCGGCCAGGTCGGCGCGCAACCGCTCGACCACCTCCAGCGCCTCGGCCTCCCGCCCCTGCGCGGCCAGCACCCGGACGAGCAGGGCGGCAGACGGCTCGTCCGGCGGTGTGCGCGCGACGAGCCGGCCCAGGTCGACCTCGTCGAACGGGCCCACGCCGGCGAGTGCCGCCTGCGCGCGCAGCGCGGCGACGTCAGCGAACAGCCGGGCGTCGTCGGCGCCGGCCAGCTCCGGCACCTCGGGGAACAGCGCCCGAGCCTGGTCGGCCAGGCCGCGGGCGGCCCGGAGGTCACCGCATCCGAGCACGGTACGCGCCCGGTCGACGAGGGCCCGCGCCTCGACCGCGTCGACGGTGATCTCCTCGGCGGGCAGCCGGTATCCGCCCGGCACCGCGACCACCGGCAACCCGAGACGGCGTACCCGGGACACGAGTGCCTGGACGGCGCCGGTCGCGTCGTCGGGTGGTGCGCCGTCCCAGACGGCGTCCACGATCAGGTTCACGGAGACCGCCCGACCCCGCGCGTCGACGAGCGCGCGGAGCACCGCCGCCAGCCGTTCACCCCGAACGGGTTGGCCGTCGACGGCGAGTGGGCCGAGGGTGGCGATCTGCACGGACCCAGCATCCCCCACGCGCGCTCGGGCCCGACGACCACCGGTCCTCCACGTCGGCAACGGGTCGCGACCGGCTTGACAAGGCGCGATCGGGTTAGGTTAGCCTAACCTCATGCAGAACGAGTTGGCGTCGGTCAACGGGGAGCACAGCCTGTCCGGCGTCGACCTCCGTCTGGGCTACCACGGCGTGCCGGTGGTGCACGGCGCGGTCATCAACCTCCGCGCCGGTGCCGTGACGGCACTCGTGGGGCCCAACGGCAGCGGCAAGTCCACGCTGCTGCGGGCCCTGGCCCGACTGCACCCGATCGAGGCCGGCACCGTGCACCTCGCCGACGGTGTCACGGCCGCCAGCCTCCCGGCCCGGGAGTTCGCCCGGCGGGTCACCCTGCTCGCCCAGAGCCGGCCGGTGCCCAGCGGGGTCACCGTCCGCGACGTCGTCGGCTACGGCCGCCATCCCTACCGGGGACGCTGGCGTACGGAGGACCCGGAGGGCCCTACCGCCATCGCCAGCGCCATGGACGTCACAGGCGTCGCCGCGATGGCCGACCGTCCCGTCGACGAACTCTCCGGGGGCGAGTTGCAGCGGGTCTGGTTGGCCACCTGCCTCGCCCAGGACACTCCGGTCCTGCTCCTCGACGAGCCCACCACGTTCCTCGACCTGCGCTACCAGGTGGAGATCCTCGACCTGGTCCGTGACCTCGCGGACGATCACGGCGTCGCCGTCGGCGTCGTGCTGCACGACCTCAACCAGGCAGCCGCCGTGGCGGACGAGGTGGTCCTGTTGCACCAGGGCCGCGTCCGCGCCACCGGCACTCCGGCAACGGTGTTCACCGAGAACGCCCTCACCGAGACCTACGGGATCCGCATCGAAGTGACCACCGATCCGGTCAGCGGACTGGTCACCACCCGCCCCGTCGGGCGGCACCAGACCCGCGCCCTGGTCTGAACACCCCTCATCCCCAGCAGAGAAAGACCGTCATGACCCGTACCCGTTTCACAGCCCTTCTCGCCGTCGTGGCCGCGCTGACGCTCGGCGCCTGCGGCACCACCGAGGACACCGCCTCCCCCGAGACCTCCGCCTCGGCGGCCAGCGGCCCGGTCACCCTCACCGACAGCCGGGGCAAGCAGATCACCCTCAAGGCGCCGGCCACGAAGGTCGTCGGGCTGGAGTGGGGCGAGGTCGAGATGCTTGTCAGCCTCGGCGTCATGCCCGTCGGTGTCGCCGACCCGAAGGGCTACGGCACCTGGGTCACCTCCGCGAAGCTCGACCCGGGCGTCAAGGACGTCGGCACGCGCGGCGAGCCCAGCGTCGACTCGATCGTCGCCCTCCAACCCGACCTCGTCGTGATGGAGGACGACCGGGGCGCCAACATGGTCAGCCAGCTCGAAAAGTTCGTGCCCGTCGTGGTCGCCAAGGGCACTGACGCCACCGACAACCTCGGCCGGATGCGCAACGACCTCACCATGATCGCGAAGGCGGTCGGCAAGACCACCGAGGCGGAGAAGCTGCTCGCCGACTTCGACGCGGCCCTCGCCGACGGCCGGAAGAAGATCGCCGACGCGGGCGCCGCCGGCCGTCCGTTCGCCATCGCCGACGGTTGGAAGGAAGGCAGCACCGTCAGCATCCGGATGTTCGGCACCGGCGCGCTGGTGTCCCAGATCGGCATCCAGCTCGGTCTCACCAACGCCTGGACCGGCAAAACCGACGAGGCGTGGGGCCTCGGCCAGACCGACGTCGAGGGCATGACGGTCCTCAAGGACCCCAACACGCACCTCTTCTACAACGCCTCCGACGGCGACGACGTGTTCGCCGACGGTCTCGCCGCCAACGCCATCTGGAAGTCACTGCCCTTCGTGCGGCAGGGCAACCTGCACAAGATGCCCAACGGCGTCTGGACCTTCGGCGGTCCGCTCTCCGGCAAGCAGTACATCGACGAACTCGTCAAGACGTACACGGTGTGAGCGTGCTGAACGCACCCCCACGCCCGGAGCCGGCCACCCGGCCGGCTCCGGGCGGACGCCCCGCCGTACCCCGCCTCGCCGGTGTCTTCGTCGCCGCGATCCTGCTGCTGCTGGTCGTCGGCGCGGTGCACCTCACCCAGGGCACGTCGAACGTCGGCGCCCTCGACCTGCTGCGGCTCGATACCGGCGCCGACGACGAGGCGGCCCGCGTCCTCATCGCCTCCCGGCTGCCCCGGCTGCTCGCCGGGCTGGCCATCGGCGTGGCACTCGGGTTCGCCGGCGCGGCGTTGCAGTCGATCGCCCGCAACCCGCTCGCCTCCCCGGACACCCTCGCTGTCAACGCGGGAGCCCACCTGGCCATCGTCGCCGTCGCCGCGTTCGGCGTCTCGCTGCCCGCGCTGCCCGCCGGTGGCCTCGCCTTCGGCGGCGGGCTGGCCGCCGCCGGCCTGGTGATGGCGATGTCCTCCGGTGGGCAGGCCGGCACCACCCGGCTGATCCTCGCCGGCTCGGCGACCGCGCTGGCGCTCGGGTCGGTGACCACCCTGCTGCTCCTCCTGTTCGAGCAGGCCACCATCGGGCTGTTCGCCTGGGGGAACGGCTCGCTGGTGCAGAGCGACCTGACCGCGCTCACCCAGCTCGCGCCGGTGATCGTCGGCGCCGCCGTCGTGCTCGTGCTGCTCGGGCACCGCCTCGACATCCTCGCCCTCGGCGACGACACCGCCACGGTGCTCGGCCTCGACGTACGGCGCACCCGGCTCACCGTCATGGTCCTCTCCGTGCTGCTCTCCGCCGCGGCCGTCACCCTCACCGGGCCGGTCGGCTTCGTCGGCCTGTGCGCCCCGGTGATCGTCCGGCTGCTCGCCCCGGTGGTGCCGGGGGTGCACCGGCACCGCGTCCTGCTGCCGTTGTCAGGCATCGCCGGGGTCATCATCGTCCTCGGCTCCGACGTGCTGCTGCGGGCCGTGATGGGCGGGCAGGCCGGCGTCGACATCCCCACCGGTGTGGTCACCACGCTGCTCGGCGCGGCGATCCTCATCTGGCTGGCGCGCCGACACCGCGACGCGGGCCCCACCCGTCGTCCGCCCGGCGGGCACGCGGCCGTCCGCTCCGCCGCCTTCCACCGGGGCATCGTCGCCGCCACCGCCGTGCTGACCGTCTGCGCCGTGGCGGTCGGCATGCTCGCCGGTGACACCTGGGTGCTGCTCGGTGACGTCGTCAACTGGGTCAACGGCAGCACCGGGCCCGCGTACACCTTCGTGCTGGACCAGCGGTGGCCGCGCGTCGCCGCGGCGGTCCTGGCCGGCGCGGCGCTCGCGGTCGCCGGCACCACAGTGCAGGCGGTCTGCCGCAATCCGCTCGCCGAACCCGGCATCCTCGGCATCACCGCCGGCGCCGGACTCGGCGCCGTCTCCCTGCTCACGTTCGTGCCGCTGGCCGGGGTGTGGGCCGTGTCCGGCGTCGCCGGGCTCGGCGCGATGGTGGCGTTCGCCCTGGTCTACGGCCTGGCCTGGCGCGGCGGGCTGAGCTCCGACCGGCTGGTGCTGATCGGCTTCGGCGCCTGGCAGGGCGGCATGGCTGTCATCACCTACCTGGTCGTCGCCTTCGACCCGTGGAACACCGGGAAGGCGTTGACCTGGCTGTCCGGCTCCACCTACGGCCGGATGCCCACCCAGGTGCTGCCGGTGCTGATCGCCCTGCTGGTGCTGACCCCGGCAGTGGTCGCCGCCCGCCGGGAACTCGACCTGATGGCACTGGACGACGACACCCCCCGGGTGCTGGGCGTCCGGCTGGAACGCACCCGGTTGGTCGCACTCGGCGCGGCGGCGCTGCTCACCTCCACCGCCGTCTCGGCAGTCGGGGTCATCGGCTTCGTCGGCCTGGTCGCCCCGCACGCCGCGCGGGCGCTCGTCGGTGGGCGGCACTCGAGGGTGCTCCCGGTGGCCGCCCTGCTCGGCGCGGCGCTGGTCAGCATCGCCGACACCCTCGGACGGACGGTCATCGCTCCGGCCCAGATCCCCGCCGGCCTGGTCACCGCCATGATCGGCACCCCGTACTTCGTCTGGTTGCTGTGGCGGTCCCGCGCCGTGGCGAGCACCACCCGGTAGACGCCGGCCCGAGCCGAGAGAGGCACCATGACCGAGACCCTGCCCATCGCCCCGTGGCGCGTGTTCGCCGTCACCGTCCGCGCGGTACGCCGGCTCAGCCCGTCGTTCACCCGGGTGACCTTCACCGGGGCTGACCTCGACCGCTTCGCCGACAACGGGTACGACCAGCGGATCAAACTGGCGCTGCCGCTGTCCGGTCAGCGCGGGGCGAGCCTGCCGGACGGCCCGGACTGGTACGCGACGTGGCGGGCCCTGCCGGAGCACCTGCGCAACCCGATCCGTACCTACACGGTCCGGGCGGTCCGACCACACCTGGCCGAGGTCGACGTCGACCTGGTGCTGCACGGCGACAGTGGTCCGGCGACGCGCTGGGCTCGGCGGGCCACCGTCGGCGACGAGATCGCCCTGGTCGGGCCGGACGCCGGCTTCGACGGCAACCACGGCGGGATCGAGTTTCGACAGTCGACCGGCGGCGCCCTGCTGCTGGCCGGGGACGAGACCGCCGTGCCGGCGATCAGCGGCATCTGCGAGCGGCTCCCCCTCGACGCCCGGGGCACCGTCGTGCTGGAGGTGCCCGACGCCGCCGACGTGTTGCCGCTGGTGACGCCTCCCGGCGTCGAGGTCCGCTGGCTGGCGCGGGGCGCCGACGGTCACGGCAGCCGACTGGTGCCCGCCGTCCGCGCCGCGGCCGGGGAACTGCTGGCCCCCGGCGCATCGGCAGCCGCCCAGACCGTGCCGGACGTCGACGTGGCCGTGGACGTGGACACCGAGATCCTCTGGGAGGTGCCCGATGAGGTGGCGTCGGTGCCGCTCTCCGCGTGGCTGGCCGGCGAGGCGGGCGTGATCCGTACCCTGCGCCGACACCTGGTCGCCGAGCGGGGTCTGGACCGGCGGGCGGTGGCCTTCATGGGCTACTGGCGTCTCGGTCACGTCGACGCGGACTGACAGCGCCCCGACTCGCGCCACACCGGGGCGGCCGCGAGGTGCGTCGGAGCCCGGAGGGCGCGTACCGTTTCGGGTCGGACTTGGGGCGGACCGGCGGGAGCCGGCACGGGATACGGGACGAGACAACGACGCATGACGGTGGACAACATTACCGAAAACGGTCAAGAGGGCATTGACCGAAGCCGGCTGGAGGCCTGCCTCAGCGTCTTCGAGGCGTTGGAGGCGCTGCCCTCCGACCACCCCGACGTGGTGCAGGTGCAACGGGCCACCGCCCGGCTCTACAAGGTGATCAAGCAGCGGCGGCGGGAGGAGCGGCGGGACGCCATCCTCGCCGCCGACCGGGCGGTGACCGAGGCCACCGCCACCGGTGCTCCGGGGCGGATCGACGACGAGACGCAGGGCATCCCGCTCGCCTCGTCGGCGGCGGGCGAGACGGCGGGCTTCCTGCACAACCCCCGTGGCTGCTACGTCTGCAAGCAGCGCTACCGCGAGGTGGACGCCTTCTACCACCAGCTCTGCCCGTCCTGCGCCGCCCTCAACCGGGAGCGCCGCGACGCCCGTACCGACCTGACCGGCCGGCGCGCGCTGCTCACCGGCGGCCGGGCCAAGATCGGCATGTACATCGCGTTGCGCCTGCTGCGCGACGGCGCCCACACCACGGTGACGACGCGGTTCCCGCACGACGCGGTCCGCCGGTTCGCGGCGATGCCCGACAGCGCGGACTGGTTGCACCGGCTGCGCATCGTCGGGATCGACCTGCGCGACCCGGCCCAGGTGATCGCTCTCGCGGACGACGTCGGCAGCCAGGGCCCGCTGGACATCCTGATCAACAACGCGGCGCAGACCGTCCGCCGCTCCCCCGGGGCGTACGCGCAGCTCGTCGCAGCGGAGGCGGCGGCCCTGCCGGACGGCCCACTGCCGGAGCTGATCACGTTCGCCAAGCCGGGTGGGCAGGGCGCCCCAGCGGGAAGCCTCACCGCCGGATCACAGTCGACGGCGCTCACCCCGCACGCGCTCACCGCGCTGGCCCTCACCAGCGGCTCCGCCTCGCCGGAACGGATCGCGGCGTCCACCGCCATCGACGCCGGGGGCCTCGTGCCCGACCTCGACTCGGTGAACAGTTGGGTCCAGCGGGTGCAGGAGGTGGACCCGGTCGAGCTGCTCGAAGTGCAGCTGTGCAACGTCACCGCGCCGTTCGTGCTGGTCAGCCGACTGCGTCCGGTGATGGCCGCCGCGGCGGCCCGCCGCAAGTACGTGGTGAACGTGTCGGCCATGGAGGGTCAGTTCGGCCGCGGTTACAAGGGGCCGGGGCACCCACACACGAACATGGCCAAGGCGGCGCTGAACATGCTGACCCGTACCAGCGCCGAGGAGATGCTCACCGACGGCATCCTGATGACGAGCGTCGACACCGGCTGGATCACCGACGAACGGCCGCACCCGACGAAGATGCGGCTGGCCGACGAGGGCTTCCACGCCCCCCTGGACCTGGTCGACGGTGCGGCCCGGGTGTACGACCCGATCGTCCGCGGCGAGCTGGGCGAGGACCTGTACGGCTGTTTCCTGAAGGACTACGCCCCCTGCGCCTGGTGACCGCCCCGCACGGGCGGCAGGTTCGGCCCGCACGGCGAGAGGTTCACCCCGCACGGCGAGAGGTTCGCCCCGGAGGGCGAGATCATCGCCCACACCATGAGGAGAAGACACATGTCAGCTGACAGTGGATCGTGGCCGACGCTCGACGAGCTGCTGCGCGAGGAGGACGAGCTGGAGCTTCCGGGCCTGTCCGAGACCGACGCGTACGAGCTGGGGATGCGTGCCGTCGCCGCCGCGACCGAGCAGCGGCTGCCGGTCTCGGTGGGGGTGTGGCGGGCCGGACGCCAGTTGTTCCACTGTGGTCTGCCGGGGTCGACTGCGGACAACGACGCGTGGCTGCGCCGCAAGGGGCGGGTGGTGATGCGGTTCGAGCACTCCTCGCTGTACATGGCCCGGCTGTGCCAGGACAAGCAGGTGACGCTGGCCGACAGGTTCGGCCTGCCGGCCTCGCGCTACGCGGCGGCCGGGGGCGCGGTGCCCCTGCGCGTACGCGGCACCGGTGTGGTGGGCTGGGTCGGTGTCTCCGGGCTGCCGCAGCTGGACGACCACCGCTTCGTGGTCGACATCCTGCGCAAGCTTCCCCGCTAGGGCGTTCCCGGCGGCCTCGCGACGAGGCCGCCGGGTCGGCCCTGTCAGCCGTTCAGCGTGCGCGCCGGTTGGCGCGCAGGGCGCCCAGGAGCACGCCCGGCCGGGCCAGTGAGCGCGGGTGCTCGCGCATGGAGACCACGTCGTTGAACCGCCGCGCGGTCGTCACGTCCGTGACTGTCGCCGCGATGATCTGCCCGCTGGCCCACGTGGAGAGCCGGTAGCCGCGCGGGTAGGGCCCGTCGACGTGGGGCAACGCAAGGTCCGCCGAGGTCGACAGCGACCAGGCGGCGTCGACAACTACCTTCTGGAGCGCGAGGTAGTGGCGCGCGGGCGCCCGCAGGTCCGGGCCGGACCGGAGGTACGTCGACAGGCAGGCCGCGTGCAGGGCCGCCGCCGTCATGCCCTGCCCGTACACCGGGTTGAACGACGCGACGGCGTCGCCGACGCTGATCAGGCCGGCCGGGAACCGCGTGAGCGCGTGGAAGTCCCGGCGCCGGCTGTCGGCGTGGTGGTAGGTCTGGACGTCACCGATCATCTCCTGGTCGGCGACCTCGCCGAACTCCGGGGGGAACTGCTCCCGCAGGCGGCGGACGAAGTCCGTCGCGGTGCGCCCGGGGCGGTCGTTGCCGTAACCGGCCATCATCGCCATCCACTGACCGTCCTCGATGGCAAAGAACGCGGCCCCGGCCACGTCCGTCGCCGTTTTGGCGGTGTTCAGTGCCAGCACCACAGTCGAGGCGGGGGTGACCTCCGGGCGACGGAACAGGGCGGTCGCGTAGTTGAGGTGCACTGTCATCCGGCGGGTGACGGGCCGTTCCCAGCCGGCCTGCGCCAGCCAGTCGGACAGTTTGCTGGAGCGCCCCATGGCGTCCACCACGAGGTCGGCCCTCTCGACACCGGGCACTGCGCCGACCTCGCAGCGGACCCCGGTGACGGCGGTGCCGTCGAAGACGAGGCCGGTGGCGCGGGCGGTGAGGGTCTTGACGTTGGGCAGTCGCAGCACCTGCTGGCGGATCAGGCCCTCCAGCAGTGGCCGACTGCCCGCCAGGCTGTCGGCGTCGTCGGGGACGACGACCTTGAGGCGGCCGTCGAGGTAGTTGCGCCGGGCCGTGGGCGGCGCCTCGATCGCGCCGCGGGCCAGTGCCTCGTCACGGAAACCGGGGAACAGCCGCTCCAGCTGGAAGAGGCCGCCGGGCAGCAACGCGTGCAGCTGAGTGCCCTGGGGTACGCCGGGACGCGCGCCGGCCACCTGCGGATCGTCGCGGTCGACGATGACGACTGTGTCGGCGTGGTCGGACAGCACCCGGGCGGCCAGCAGACCGGCGACGCTGCCGCCGACCACAACGGCCGTTTCGATCGTCGGGGACGGCTGGTCAGGGGGTCGAGCCGCGTTCAGCTCTGCGAAGACCCGGGACGGGGAGAGGGACATCGTGCTCTCCAAGGGGGTAACGAGGTGTGTGTGCCCACCCCCGGTCACTGTCCGCTACCGTTTGCGAACACACCGGGTGGACGGGCCGTTCGACATGATGCCCGCCGATCGTCGCACAACCGCCTGAACGTCGACCGCGTGTGTCCGCCAGATGACCACCTGTTGACCGATGGGCCGGACGGGCTCGACGTTCGGACCGGTCAGGTGGCGTGCCCGCCGGTCGGCTGTCACCATCTCCGGCATGCCGGTTGCGCGTCGTACTCTGCTCGGGGCCGGACTGGCCGCCGCGACTTCCACCCTCACCGGCTGCGGCGACAATGGCGCGTCGGGCCCCGGCTCGGCCGGTTCCGGCGACGCGGTGACCGGGACGGACGCCGCCGGCAACCGGGTCGGCTTCGGTTCGGCGGGGAACCTCAGGTCGCCGTCAGCCGTGCCCGGCGCCCCGGTCCGCCCGAGCGGCGGCACCACGCCGGCGGGTCAGGCTGCCTACGCGCAGGACGTGACCGCCCTGCTCCGGCGACACCTGCCCGCCACACCGCAGACCTTCCAGCACAAGGGTTTCCCCGGGGCTGTCGCTCTCGTCCTGGTGGACGGCAAGATGACCGTGCACACCGCCGTCGGCGAGGCGCTGCGCTACGGCGCGGGCCCGAAGTTGCTGGCGGCGGGCCAGCGCGTGGCGATGCGCCCGGACTCCATCTTCGACCTCGCCTCGGTCACCAAGGTCTACACGGCCATCCTGCTGTTGCAGCAGGTCGACAAGGGGCAGGTCGACCTCGGCGCTCCGGTGCGTGACTATCTGCCCGCGTTCACCGGCACGGGCAAGGAGCAGATCACCGTCGAGATGCTGCTCACCCACACCAGCGGCCTCCCCGTCGGCGCGAAGGTCACCGGGCTGCCCGACAACGCGGCCCGGTGGAACGCGGTGCTCACGACGCCGCTGGTCTCCGGTGCGGTGCCGGGCACCACGTTCCGCTACTCCAGTGTCGGGCTCATGGTCGCCGGCAAGATCGTCGAGAAGGTCACCGGCCAACGACTGGACCAGGCGCTCCGGACCAACCTCACCAGCCCGCTCGGTCTGCGCGACACCGGCTTCAACGCCAGCAGTTGGATGTCCACCTCCTCGAAGGCCAGCCGGCTGGTCGCCACCGACGCCCGCTCGTCCCGGGGCCTGCTGCGGGGCACCGTCCACGACGACGTCGCCAACCACCTCGGCGGCATCGCCGGCCACGCCGGCATCTTCGCCTCCGCCGCCGATCTCGCGGCGATCGGTCAGCTGCTCCTCGACGAGGGCACCTACCAGGGCAAGCGGATCCTGGCCGCGGCGACAGTCCGTCGGATGCTCACCAACCACAACGCCGGCAAACCCGCCATCGACCCCGAGCGACCCAACCGGACCTCGGCGCACGGCCTCGGGGTCGTCCTCAACCAAAGCTGGTTCATGGGGAGGCTCGCCTCGGCCCGGACCTTCGGCCACACCGGGTTCGCCGGCCCCTCGCTGCTCGTCGCGCCGGACCGCAAACTCGTCCTGGCACTGCTCACCAACCGCGCGCACCCGAACTGGAGCTGGTCGAACCCCGATCCGGTCCGGGCCGCCGTCGGCGACCTGCTCGCCTCGAAGGTCACCTGACCGGAAGGTGTGGACCATCGCGCCGCACCCTGACACGATACTTGCGCTAGTAGTGCAAATACTTCGTCGTCCAGGTGGAGGATCGATGCACACATCTCGCCGGAGAATGCTCTCCGTGCTGGTCGGGGTCGCCCTCGCGGCCAGCCTGTCCGCCGTCGCCGTCCCACACGCCGCCGAAGCCTCGGCCACACCGACGTACCGTCCGGTGATCTTCGTGCACGGCAGCGCCGGCTCGGCGGCGCAGTTCGAGTCCCAGGCCAAGCGGCTGGCCAGCAACGGGTACCCGATCGACATCATCGAAGCCCACGAGTACGACTCCCCGAACATCGCGGCGATCCTGCAGCAGGTGTACGCGGGGCTCGACGCACGGATCGCCCGACTGCTGGCGGCCACCGGCGCGGACCGGGTGGACCTGCTCGCACACTCGCTGGGCACCTTCGTCACCCAGGGCTATCTCAGCAGTTCTCCGGAGCGTGCCGCCCGGGTGGCGCACTACGTCAACCTGGACGGGCGCACCGCGACCTCCCCGCCCGGTGGTGTGCCCACGCTCGCCATCTGGGGCGAGGGCGACCCGGCCCGCAGCATCGTCGGCGCGACGAACGTGCACCTGCCGGACCAGTCGCACACCCAGACCGTGTCGTCGGCCGAGTCGTTCGGCGAGATCTTCGGGTTTCTCCGGGGCCGCGCGCCGCACACGACGCGGATCGTGCCCCAACTGTTCGGCACCGCCCGGGTCTCGGGCCGCGCCGTGCTCTTTCCGAGCAACGTCGGTGTCACAGGTGCGACCCTCGAGGTCTGGCCGGTCGGCCCGCTGACCGGAAACCGGCTGTCACAGCGGCCCGCGTACCGGTTGCCGCTCGCCGGCGACGGCTCGTTCGGACCCCTCCCGGTGCTCGCTACGGCCCGCTACGAGTTCGCCATCGTGCGCTCCGGCGCCGCCACCCACCACTTCTACTTCCAGCCGTTCCTCCGCTCGGACTCGTTCGTCCGCCTCGCCACCAGCGCGCCGGGCGAGGGTCTCAGCGCTCTCGTCGACACCAGCGACCGGCACACGGCGCTCACGATCCAACGCCAGAAGGAGTGGTGGGGCGACCAGGGTGACGCCGGCGACCACCTCTGGATCAACGGCAGGGACGTGCTGAACGCGGCGAACACACCGCGGGCCAAGAGGACGATCGGCATCTTCGCCTTCGACGACGGCAGCGACGGCGTCACTGACCTGACGGCCCCGTTGCCGGAGTTCTTCAGCCAGACCTTCATCACCGGCATGGACGTCTTCATCCCGGCTACGCCGAAGCACCCCGGCCTGGTCCGGATCACCGTGGGCCAACGCGGAGGCGGCTACGAGGTGATCAACGTGCCGAACTGGAGGTCGAGCACCGACCGGGTGACGGTGGGCGTCGACGACTTCTGACCGCGTCTCGTGGGCGGCCCGGCCACCTGGCTTCGAGACGGTGGCCGGGCCGCTCACCCGGTCAGACGGTGGCCGGAACCCGGTCGCGCGTCCGTCGCGCGACGGCGAAGCTGACCAGTCCCAGGATCAACCCGACGATCGCCAGCGCCACGCCCACCCGGGCCGGCGCGAGATAACCGAGGCCGGCGGCGATGGCGACGCTGCCCAGGGCGGCACCCAGGCTGTTCGCGATGTTCATCGCCGACTGGTTGAGCGCCGCACCCATCAGCTGCGCTCCCGGGGCGACGGTGATGAGGCGCGCTTGCAGCACCGGGCCGAGGTAGAGGCTCGTCGCACCGACCAGGAACGCGCCCACGAACAGGCCGACGGGTGACGACGCCACGAGACTGAACACGGCGATGCTGACGATCATCGCCACGAAGCCGATGAGCGTGCTCCGCTGGAGGTCACGGTCCGCCAGCCAGCCACCCAGGGCGTTGCCGACAGTCATCCCGAGACCCACGGCGACCAACGCCCACGGCACCGTCGCGGCGGAGAGACCGGTGACGTCGGTGGTGACCGGAGCGATGTAGGTGTTCACCGCGAAGAACCCGGCGAACCCGACCGCGCCGGTCGCCGCGACCAGCCAGACCTGCGAGGTCCGCAGCGCCCGCAACTCGGCGGCCGGCGAGCCGTCGACAGCCGCGGCGACCTCCGGCACGACCGCCAGCACCGCCAGCAGGGTGAGCACGAAGAAGCCGGCGATGACCAGGTACGCGACCCGCCAGTCGGCGGCCTGCCCGAGCCGGGTGATGAGAGGTACGCCGACCAGGTTGCTCACTGTCAGACCGCCGAGCACCGTGGCGAAACCACGGGCCTCGTTACCGGGACCCATCAGGGTCGCCGCGAGCAGACCTGCCGCACCGAAGTACGCGCCGTGCGGCAGCGCCGCCGCGAACCGGGCCACCAGCACCAGGTCGAAGGTGGGGGCGATCGCGGATGCGACGGTGCCGACGGCGAACAGCACGAGCAGCCCGAGGACGAGCTTCTTGCGGGGCAGGCGCGCGCTCAACGCGGCGATCAACGGCGCGCCGACGACCACGCCGAGCGCGTACGCGGTGATCATCCAGCCCGCCTGGGCGACAGCGTCCGACGACGACCGCGCGTACTCCTGCGGGAGCAGACCGCGGGCGATGTCGGGCAGCAGCCCCATCGCCACGAACTCGGTCAGGCCGACCGCAACGCCGCCCAGGGCCAGGGCGGCAAGCGCCGCCAACCGTCGACCTCTACTCAACTCGATCACCGAAAAAATTTAGCAACAGCGTTGCGTAATAGGGTGGTGAGATGACTCGCGTCACTGCCGACGTCACCTTCCTGCGCGGCTACAACCAGGCACGTGTCATGGCGGTGGGGCGTACCGCTCGCACGTTCGAGCGGGCGACGGTGGTCGAGGCCACCGGCCTGACCCCACAGGCGGTGTCCAAGGTCATCGCCCGGCTGACCGCCGACGGCCTGATCCGCCCCGCCGGCGTACGACGTCCGGGCATCGGTAAGCCCGCTGTCGTCTACGAACTCGTCCCGGACAGCCGGTACGCGATCGGCGCCCACGTGGCCCGGCGCAGCCTGCGCCTCGTCCTGGTCGACCTGGCCGGTGCCGTGCACCGCTCGGCGGTCAGCCCCCTACCCCGCGACTTCACCCCGGAACAGCTCCTCGACGCCCTGGGCGTCGGCATCGACACGATGGCCGGCATCGGCGACCTGCGGGGCCGACTCAGCGGGCTGGGCATCGGCATGATCGGCCCACTCGACCACGCCAACGGCCTGGTCCGGGACGCCCACGGTCTGCGGCACTGGCACGACGTACCCCTGCGCGAGATCGCCGAGAAGCACCTCGGCCTCCCCGTCCACCTGGACAAGGACGTCACCGCGGGGATCACGGCGGAGGCCTGGCGGCACGGCGCGACGTTCGGCGACGCGGCCCTGATCATGGTCGAGTCGGGCATCGGTGGAGGCTTCTGGCTGGGTGGCGCGGCCCACCGGGGGGCGCACACGAACGCCGGCGAGTTCGGTCACACTGTCGTCGACCTGTCCGGGCCCCGCTGCGTCTGCGGCCGGCACGGGTGCCTGGAGATCGTGCACCACCACGCCGTCGAGGCCGGGGACGTCGCGCACGCCGCCCGCGTCCTGGCCGTGGGCGTCGTCAACCTGCTCCAGACGCTCGACCTCGCCCACGTGGTGCTGGCGGGCGCCGACCTCCTCCGCCACCCGCAGACCTACCTCACGGCGGTCACCGAGGCCGTCCAGGCCGACGCGCGACGCGCCTCCTGGTCGAGCACGACCGTGGCGCTGTCCAGCCTCGGCGCGGACGTGATCGCCGCGGGCGCCGCCATGCAGATCCTCGACAGGCACTACGGCATCCCCGAGCTGAGCCCGATCTGACCCCCACCTTGCCGCGTGGGCCGGTGTCATTCCTTGATCGCTGGCGGTCGAGCAGTTCGACACGCCGAGCGCTGCCCCGCTGAGCTGCCACCAATCGACGCGAGGTCAGACGGTGGCGGGTGTCGACAGCGCTTCCGAGTCCGTTCGGGTGCAGCCGCTGGCAGAGCTTTCGCTGAATTCGATGACCGCGTCGAGACGTTCGCGCGCCTGCCGGAGTTGGGTGATCTGCCGATCGATGCGATCGCGTTCGGCGCGGAGCAGGGCCCGCGACTGCGGTGTGTTGACCTTCGCGTCGACGCAGGGCAGCAGGTCAAGGATGGTTCGGCTGGACAGGCCGGCGGCGTACAGCATCTGGATCAGGTACACCCGGTCGATCGCGTCGTCGAGGTAGTGGCGCTGGCCGCCACTGCTTCGCGCGGCGGCCAGCAGGCCCTGTTCCTCGTAGTAGCGCAGGGCTCGTACCGACACCCCGGTCTTCGTGGCCAGTTCCCCGATCCGCATGGGCCCCTCCCCCGGTTGGTGACGCCAGCCACACAACCTTGTCCCTCACACGCGCGTCAGGTTTTACCGTAGCTCGCGTACCGCCCGACCTGAACCTGCCAGGAGGCAACCATGCGGATCTCGGGTTCCATCGCACTCGTCACCGGCGCCAACCGTGGCATCGGCCGGCACTTCGCCGGGCAACTGGTGGAACGTGGAGCGGCCAAGGTGTACGCCACGGCCCGCAACCCGGAGCAGATCGACGTCCCCGGCGTCGAGAGGCTCCGGTTGGACATCACCGACCCACGTTCCGTCGAGGAGGCAGCAGCCGTCGCCTCCGACGTCACACTGCTCGTCAACAACGCCGGCATCTCCACCTTCACCAACCTCGTCACTGGCGATCTCAGCAAGATCCGAGCCGAGTTGGACACCCACTTCTACGGCACGCTGAGCATGGTCCGGGCCTTCGCGCCGGTGCTCGGCGCGAACGGCGGCGGGGGGATCCTCAACGTCCTGTCGGCGCTGTCGTGGTTCTCCTACGACGGGGCCAACGCCTACGGCGTGGCGAAGGCAGCCGAGTGGAGCCTGACCAACGGCATCCGACTGGAACTCGCCGGCCAGGGAACCCTCGTGACGGGCCTGCACCTGGGCAGCGCCGACACCGACATGATGGCCGGCTACGACGGCGACAAGATGGACCCCGCCGACGTGGTGCGCGCGGCGCTGGACGGCATCGAGGCCGGCCGGGTCGAGGTGCTCGCCGACGAGTGGAGCGCGTACGTCAAGGCGTCCCTGGCCAAGGACCCGAGCGAGTTCTACACCGCGACCGCACGGTGACCCGCGTGCCGACCCGGTGGCTCAGCCGTCTGAGGCGGACGGCCCCGGCGTCGGCACGCCACCGGCGAGCGCACGCGCCCGAGCCGGGCGAAGATCCGGGGGTACGGGCAGTGCGCTGCCCTTGACGAACTGGCCCCAACTGGTGTTCCAGGCCGTCCAGCCGTTGCCCGACTCGAGCCGGACCTCGGTGCCGGTGACGGTGACCAGGTCACCGACCTGGGTGACGCCCATCAACCAGTCGGCGTTGGCTGCCGAGATGTTCGTGCAGCCGTGCGAGACGTTGCGGTGTCCCTGATCCGATACCGACCATGGTGCCCCGTGGATGAACTCGCCGCCCCAGGTGAGCCGTTGGGCGTCCTCGACGTCCACCACGTAGCCGCCGTTCGGCTCGCCGCGCGTGTCGAACGTGGTGTACTGGTGCTTCTCCATGATTACCATCTTGCCGCTGGACGTGGGGGTGCTGCGCTTGCCCAGGCTGACCGGGATCCGGCGGATCAGTTTGCCGTCCCGCAGCACGCGCATCTGCTTGGTGGCGTTGTCGATTTCGAGAGCCACCTGACGCCCGATCCGGGACGTCGCGGTCCGATCGGCGTCACCGGTGTGGCTCCTGCCGATCGGCAGACCCGCCAGGCCGGCCCGGACACTGATCGTCGTGCCGGGCCGCCAGAAGTCGGGTGCCCGGTAGGAGACCTGGCTGCCGTCGTCCACCCAGGACCAGGCACCCGGCTGGGGTGGGTTGGTGGTGACGAACAACCGACGCTGCACGTCGGCGCGGGCCGCCCTGGCGACCGGCGGGTCGAAGCCGATGGTCACCGGCATGGCAGTGCCGTACGTCTGCTTGTCGGCGAGGTGAAGGGTGCTGGTCACCTGCGGCTTCGTCGACGGTGCCGCGGTGGTGAAGGTGGTGGTGCGGGTGGTGGTCCGTCCGGAGTCGGCGGTGGCGGTCACCGCCGCGGTGTAGGTGCGCTGCGGCCGCAACGGAACGGTCGGCACCCAGGCCGAGCCGTCCTCGCGGGGCTCCGCCCTGACCAGGGTGCCGGTGTCGTCGACGAGGCGCACCGCGGTGATCTCCCCGCCCGTGACGAGCGGCACCACCTCGGCACTGAGCGGCACGTTCCGGGACAGGTCGGCGGGGGTGAGGGTCACCTCCGGTGATGGCACCACCTGCTCGGCGGGGCGTGCGACGGGCTTCCGGTCGGTGGTGCACCCGCCGACGACCAGCGGTGTCGCCACTACTGTCACCGCCACGAGCGCCGTGCGCCTTCGTAACCCCATCGAACGTCCCCCGGCTTCCGTGTGCTCCGTGGCGGCAATTCTCTCCGCGACGGCGGCACCCTGCGCTGTTTCCGGCAATCACGAAGCGAACGGGGGAGGGCCGGGCACGGTGCGCGTCGCCGGTCTGTCCGTGGTGCGTCCCTCGCGGGCGCCTCCGGGCATCGAGATGGTCTGCCCCGCCGCCGCAGGTGCACGAGGGCGGGGCAGACCACCCAAGAATGTCGAGCGTCGCAGCGGGTCGGCGATTACAGTTTTTCGAGAAGAATCAAGTAAATGAGATCGGGCCGACATCCAGGCGGCTCCGCAACGCTCACCAGATAATCGCTGAGCGATATTTAAGGGAGAATTAATCGTCTCAGTTGGAAACGGGCAAGGCGCCGACTCGTATTCTTCGTGCTCGGATGAAAGGTGCGCCCCCGTTGATGAATCTCCGCTCCACCCCTCGACACCCCCGGTCCGTCGCCGCCCTGCTGCTGGTGACTGTGGCGCTCGCCGGCGGGTGCAAGGAGGCGCCGGGCACTCCCGGCGCGTCCGGCCCGTCCAGCGACACCGGCATCGGCTCGCCCGGCCCCGACGCACCAACGGCCGGTGCCCCGGGAGACCCGTCGGCCACGCCGAGCGCCCCGGGCACCTCGGCCACCCCGTCCGCGCCGGGCAAGCCGGGAACCCCGGCGACAAGCGCCGCCCCGCCCACCGCGTCCGGTGGCTGGATCACCATCGACGCCGCCGCGCAGGCCGCCGCGACGAAGGCGTTCTTCGCGCGCAAGCCCAAGGCGGTGACCGGGAACCCCGTCAAGGTGCCCGAATTCAACGTCGGCTGCACGACCAGCCACCACAACAGCGACGACCCGATCGTGCTGCCGAAACTGGCGGGCGGCTCGCACAACCACACGTTCTGGGGCAACAAGTCGACCGACGCCAACTCGACAGCCGAGTCGCTGCGGGCGTCGAAGAAGACCACCTGCAACTCGCCGGACGACCAGTCCGCCTACTGGGTGCCGACGATGTACCAGAACGGCAAGGTCGTGGACCCGAAGGAGGTGACCGTCTACTACGGTTCCCGCCTGAAGGACCCGAGCAAGACCCAGCCCTTCCCGTTCGGCCTGCGAATGATCACCGGTAACGCCAAGAACCAGGTGGACACCCCGGACAAGCAGGGCAACCACTTCTGGTGCGCCGGCATCGGCGGCGAGATCGGCCGCAGCGCCGACAAGACGTTCCCGGTCTGCGCCAAGACCGCGAACATCGTCCGGCAGGTCACCTTTCCGGACTGCTGGGACGGCAAGCACCTGGACAGCCCCGACCACAAGGCGCACATGGCCAACGGGGACCACACCGGGGCGTGCCCGAAGAGCCACCCGGTGCCCGTCCCGTCGGTGTCCTTCGTGATCTCGTACCCGTTGAGCGCGAACACCGACGGCATCACCCTCGCGTCCGGCACGTCGTTCTCCATGCACGCGGACTTCTTCAACGCGTGGAAGGACGAGGCGCTCGCCGCCCGGGTGCGCAACTGCCTCGACCAGGGCGTGAAGTGCAACTCGGCCGGTAACTTCTAGGGCGGTCGTCGATGTGAGCTGGCCCGCGGATCGTCGCGGGCCAGTGATCGAGACGTAGCGAGGTCTCCGGTGGACGGCTCAGCCACCGGGCGGAATTGAAGACCGGGGACCTCGCCTAGTCAGAGCCATGCATCAGACGAGGCGCTGGATCCGCACCTTCGGGTGCACATTTCTCAGGTGGCTGTGCTTGTGTTGGCGGACCTGTTCGTTCCAAACTTCCTGGTCGTAGTCCGGGTCCGGCGGAATCCACTTGTGCGAGCCGTCGCTGTAGTGGAACTTCTCGTCACCCACCCGCAGGATGCTCATCGGAGCCAGCCGAGGAAGCGTCTGTGCAGCGCATCCGCCGGCACCCAGCTCAGGTCCTCGGAGGCCCGCACCAGCTGCGCACCCATATAGAGAGCCAGGGAGATCGGAGCGTCATCGAACTCGGCGTGTAGCTCGCGCTGCCGCGTGCGGCAGGGCCAGGGCGCATCGCAGCCACCGCAGCTCCAGATCGGCAGCACAGGGCCGTGCGTGGTCATGCGCGGTCTCCGAGCAGCGCCGCCGTCATCGACCGCGCCTGCCGGCTGGTCGCCCAATCCACCTGCCAGCACGGGTACGGCGTGAGCCGTGACCACGATGCCCAGCAGCCGTTGCACAGGCCATTTTGCCCGGCAGATGCGCGACCAGGATCCATTGCTCCGCTTCGCTGCTCACTGCTCCTCCTCGGCGGGCCAGTGCGTCCGCTTGATGGGGATGCGGTGTCGGCTGCGGCAGGGCAGTTCCGCCCCGCAGCGGCAGGTCCACCTCCAATTCGGCCACGACCATGCCGGGCGGTGTCGCCGTGCCAGGGTCATCGCGACGGCGATCAGGTACTGGTCGTAGGTCACTCGTCGCCATGGTGGTGTTCTGTCTCGCATCGCTGGCTCCCTCCACCGGGCAGCAGTCCATGGCCGACCCCGAAACGACGCGTCCGGATCTGGGACGTTCGGTAACTGCGACGCTACGATCACGACGACGACGGTGGGACTAACCCGCAGTACGCGTGAGCAGGCCAGATGGGCTGCCGCAGCTTTGGCTTCACGGCGGAACGTCGACCACGGGTCAACGTTTGGGGTGACGGATGACAGGTCGCGGACGATCAGCACCACATCGCGGCGCGGTGACCGGCTACCTGTTCAAGCTGATCCGCGAGTCGATCCCGCTCACGCAGGAGCAGCTTGCCGTCGACCTGGACGTCGATCGGGTGACCGTGCAGAGCTGGGAATCCGGGCGCCGGCCGTTCACCGCGGTACCGCTCGGGCAGGCGATCGCCGTCCGACGACGGCTCGGACGGCTCGGCGCGAACACGCTCCTACTCGCAGCACTTGACGATGCCGCCGAGGCGGATCTCATCCTCGCCGCCGTCCTCAACGAACACGTGGACCGCTGCGACCTCGCCGAACAGCCGCTGGGCTGGTCCGTACTCACCCACCGCCTGACCGACCTGATCCTCTGGGCCGTCCTCGGGCAGACACCGACCTTCACCAGAGGGCTACGCATCACCCATCCCCGGCGGGGTCCAGTCGCCTCCGGGCCGACCCTGCCCGCCGACGAGCAACGTGCATTCTTCGCTCACCTTCACGTCCTCGCCGATCGCGCCGCAGCCGGACGGCACCGGAGCGTGCTGCTGCACCGGCAAGCCTGCTTCCTCGCCGGCATGGACCCGAGCAAGGCGGCAGCAGGTTGGCTCGCCCAGACCACCGCCCGAGCACACCGCACGACCACCTTTCGCACGTGGTCACCGCTGTGGCCCGACGCCCGCTCCGTCGTCACGTCCCTCGCCAACCAGGGCGACCCGGAGCCGTTACGAGACTTCATCGCTCGCGCACATCCCGATGACGCCTGCGAGCGAGCAGCCCTCAACTACTCGGCCTACTGGGTGGGCGAGATCCCGTACCGCCACCGCGACGACTCCTTCATGCCCGAAGCGCTCGCGGACTGGCACGGCTCAATCCTTCTTCGGCACCTGGTCTCTCGCCTCGAACCAGGGCACCCGTTCGTCGACCTCAACATCCACAACGCCTGGGCTCTGCTGGCTGCACGACGCGGTCTCGCTCTCGACAACCTCGCCGTGACTCGGGCGCTCCTCAACCGCAGTGTCCCGCTCCTGGACAGTGACCGGATCTCCGCGCAGTCATGCAAGGAACTAACCTCTATCGTCTACAGCCTGCGGGCGGACGGATTCACCGGCACAGGGACGGGCAAATGACCGACGACCACGACGCCGCCGGAGCGATGAACTTCATCTTCGAAGCTGGCGTCCTCAAACGCGCCGCCCGCACCGGCTGGTGGTTCGCCGGCGTCAAACAACCCGAGTCCATCGCCGAACACTCCTTCCGAACAGCGCTCATCGGAATGATGCTCGCCGCCATGGAGGGCGCCGACCCAGCCCGAGTATCGATGCTCTGCACCCTGCACGACACCCAGGAAACCCGAATCACCGACATCCCACACATCGCCAAGCGCTATCTCACCGCCGTACCCAACACCGCCGTCACCGCCGACCAAGTCGCTGCCTGTCCCCCAGCCGTCGCCGACGTCATCACCGCCGCCGTCGCCGAATACGAAGCCGGCGAGACATTGGAAGCTGCCGTCGCCCGTGATGCCGACAAGCTGGAATGCCTCGTCCAAGCCGTCGAGTACCGCCACCAGGGCATCGACAACGTGCAGCGCTGGATCGACAGCTCACGAGCCGCCCTGAAAACCGCCAGCGCCCACCGCCTCGCCGACGCCGCCCTCACCGGACAACCCCTCGCCTGGCTCACTCCCCCGCCACAGCAGTAAGCCTTCAACACTTGGCGTTGTACTGGTCACCGTGCCGGGCATAGGCATCCGAACTGGACGAGACACGCTTTGACCTAGACGAGTAAGTCCGAAGTCTGGTCAGTGGTCGTAGGCGATCAGGGACCTGGTCAGCGGTTGGCCGGTGGCTCGGTTGTGCCAGATCGCGGCGGTCATTGCGAGGAGGCGTTGCGCGACGCGTGCCGCGACGCCTTCGATGCTGCGTCCGCCGTGTAGTTCGAGGTCGAGTTGGCCCTTCAGCGTGTCGTTGAGGGACGCGGCGACCAGGCGATACCCGCACCGCCCGCCGCATCCCGTGAGCAAGAAGCTTCGGTGGGTATCGGAGCGGGATGGGTAGGGTTTCTACCCCTGGCTCAGGACAGCAGCCCGACCTTCATCGCGAGGTCTCGGGCGTCGTCACGCGTGGAACGCGGGCCGTCGAGCAGATCCAAGGTGATCTGGCGGGCGTACCCGTTGAAGCGAATCGTCTCCGGTGCCGACTCGTACGCCTGCCGGAGGGTCATCACGGCCGCTTCCTTGTCGTCCTTGCCGTAGTGCGCCCGCGCGACCTCGATGAGATGGCGTGCCCGGCGCGGCCTCGACGGGATCGCCGCGGAATCATGACGGCGTGCCTGTCGCACCGCCTCACCGGACTTCTGCAACTCCACTGCCACGGTCACCGCGTGAGCGCCCATGATGACCTGCGAGAACGACGTCTGCGGCTGATAGAAACCCTGCGGCAGGCGCTGCGCCACCCGATCGGCGCGATCCCAGTGCCGCCAGGCCCGACCTTCCTCACCAGCACGGGCGGCGGTGTACGCGGCCTCGAAGTTCAACGCGCCCCAGAGCGCCAACAGGTTCGTGTTCCCGTCGGCCGCACGCGACTCCAGCGCCGACAGGAGGTCTACTGTCACCGACATCGCGGTGTCCCAGTCACCGGCATCCCGATGCACCTGGCACAGGAACCACCCCGCGCACGCCACCGCCTCCGGGTCGCCGGACTCCTGCGCCGCCACCATCGCCCGGTCCGCGACCCGCCACAACAACTCGGCAGCGGGCTGATAGGCGAGGAACATCTGCGTCAGCCCGAGCGTCTCCGCCAACAGGGCCTGAGCCCGCCGCCGCTCATCACCCTCGTAGGCCAACGCGGCACGCTGCACGTCGCGTAGCAGCCCCGGCAACAACCCGCCCAGCACGGTGCGGTGGTCCGACGCCTGATGACGCGCACGCCATGCCATGGCAAGCCGGTCCCTCAGGCTCGTCAACGGCTCCGGGCAAACATCCTCGGAAAGTGCGAAGCGGTTGACCGCGTCCCGGACGGACGGCAGCGCCGGATGCTCGGGCCCGTTCACCACAGCAGACCGGGCCCCCAACTCGCCGGCAAGGGCGGACACGTCGACCTTCAGAGCACGCGCGATCCGGTCCAGCATGTGAATGCGCGGCGGCAGGATCCGATCGGTCTCCACCGCCTTGACCCACTCGGCACTGCGGCCCACCAATCCCCCGAGCACCGCGCGGGTCTTGCCGGACCGCTCACGGTATGCCTTCAACCGCTGCCCGAAGGTCAGTTCCGGCAGGGGATCCATCCCGAACCTCCTCTTAGCGCGGAAGCACCAGCCGTATCCAGGGCCGACGTAGCGTCAACGCTACCGAGCAGCCAAGATCCTCATAACCCCTCGTTTGCACGTTCTGGGCGCTCCGGCTGGCCTCGTCGAGCTCCGCCAGTTTCCTGCTGGCGAAGTCGGAGCGCCGCCCGCAAGCGCGGCTCGCGACGCTCCGGCACCCGGCCCGACGGAGGCGGCCGGTCACCCCGAGGAGTGACCGGCCACCGTCGCGTCGATCGGTCAGAGCCGGGCGGCACCCGCCTCGGTGGCCTCCTGCACCGCCGAGGTGCGACGAACCTCGGCCCGCTGGTCGCCGGCGTTCTCCCGGTCCGGAGCGGCCACCCGCGCCGCCCGGTTGGTGGTCGCCGCCGCCTGGTCACCGGTCACGCCACCACGGATCCGGTTGTTGTCGGCCACCTGGGCGACCGGGTCGTTGCCGGTGACAGTCAACTGGCCGTTGATGATGTTGTCGTCCACCGTGACACCACCGGTGGTGCTGGTGATGCTGACGTCAGCACCCCAGTAGCCACCGGAGGCGCAACTGTCGAGCCCACCGTTCGGGCCGAGCTGCACACCACCCAGGTTGCCGGCGAACGTGGCCTTGCCGCGCACCGCGCTGCCGCACACCACACTTCCGGTGGCGCTGTTGAGCACCGACAGTGTGCCGTCGACGAACGAGTCGTGCAGGTCGGTGTAGTAGGTGCCGGTGCTGCTGACGTTGCGCTGCACCTGGGTGCCCCGGTCGAGCCGGACTTCACCGGCACCGACGGTGACGTTCCCGACGACAGTCGACTGCTCGGCGAACAGGAAGCTGTCGATGGTCGTGGCGCCCTTCGGCCGTACGGTCACGGTGCCGGTGCGGGCGTCCTTCAGGAAGATGCCGTACCCCCCGGCCGCGAGCACCACCTGGCCGTCGACGGTCGTCTCGGTCGCGTCGAGGTACCCGTCGTCGGCGACGCGTACCTCACCGCTGATCCGGCCACCGGTCACCACCAGGTTGCCGCCGGCCGCGACTGTGACGTTGCCGGTGATCGTAGTGCCGGTCAGCGCGCAGGACTCGCCGGCGGGCACGAGCAGGTCGTTGGGCACTGTCACCGCACCGCCGGTGCCGATGCAGTGGGTGACCAGGTCGGCGTGGGCGCTGGGTGCCACGGCCAGCACCGAGGCCGCGATGACGGCGCTCACGGTGGCCAGCTTGGCGACGGTACGTCCGGGCATCGTCGTACTCCCTGTGGGTGAGGTTGAGGGACTCATGCGCCGACGTCCGATCGGGCCGCGGCCCGGACGATGGCGCCCTGCTGCCGCCGGTCGAGCGTGCCGCCGGTCACGAGCGCGGCGGTGACCGCCTCGACGTGCCTGACGAACGCGGCATGACCGGGGTAGTCGGCGTGTTCGTCGATCAGGTCGTTCACTGTGCAGCCGTCGCCGGTGTCCACGTTTGCCACACGTGTGTCGTCGCCGTCGATGACCACAGTGGCCCGGGTGTCCGAGTCGGGGCAGCGGTCGGTGCCGTCGGCCACCACCGTGAAGCTGGTCGACTGCTCGGTGGAGGAGTTCCCCGCCGTGTCGGTCGCCCGGTACCGCACCGTGTGCGCGCCGGGTGCGCGGACGGCGACCGGAGCGGTGTACGCGGTCCAGCCTCCGGTGTCGAGCGCGTACTCGACAGTCGCCACCCCCGACTCGGTGTCGGTGGCGGTCACCGTCACCGTCGCGCCACCTACGTACCCGCCGTCCTCGTTGCGGTCACCGGCCACGGTGGCCCCGACGGTGGGTGCGGTGGTGTCCTCGGCCTGCGGCTCGACGACCGTGAAGTGGGCCATCTGCTCGGCTGACGTGTTCCCGGCGACGTCGGTCGCCCGGTAGTGCAACATGTGCATCCCGGCCGTGTTCACCACGATCGGATCGGTGTACGGGGTGAAGGCCGCCCCGTCCAGCGCGTACTCGATGGTGGCGACACCTGACCCGCTGTCGGTGGCGGTCACCGTGGCGGTGGCCGTACCGACGTAGTTGCCGTCGTCGTCGCGGTCGCCAGCCAGTGCGGCAGTGACCACCGGCGCGGTCGTGTCCTCCTCCCCCGGCTCGACGATCCGGAACGACACCGAGCCGACGGTGCTGGTGTTGCCGGCCTGGTCGGTGGCGCGGAACTGCACCGCGTGGTCACCGATCGCGGTCACCCGCACCGGCTCGGTGTACGGCGTGAAGCTGGTGTCGTCGACCTGGTACTCGATGGTCTCCACGCCGGAGTCGGCGTCGGTGGCGGTGACGGTCACCGTGGCCGCGCCGAGGTAGTTGCCGTCCGTGTCCTGGTCGCCCGCCACTGTGGCGGTCACCGTCGGCGCTGTGGTGTCGCCGCCGCCACCGCCCTCGGTGACCACCAGCTCACCGACCATCGCGCTGTGCCCGGGGATCGAGCAGAAGTACCGGTACCGACCCGGGGTCAGTGTGACTGTCGCCTGGTGGCGACCGTCGTTGGCGTCGAACGGGCTGGCCAGGATGTTGAGTGTGACGTCGTGGTTGTAGCCCTCGGTGCTGGTGTCGAAGGTCAGCGTGTGCGGCATCCCGGTGGTGTTGCCAGTGGCCGCGCTGTTCTCCCAGATGATCGTGGTCGCTCCGGCCACGGCGGTGGTGGGCGTGGACTTGTAGCGGGTGATGCTGTCGTCGGCGGTCCAGGTCAACACCTGGTCGGCGGCGACACGCGGGGCGGCGGAGGCGGGTGCCACTGTCAACGGGATCACCGTGAGCAGGAGCGCCGCCAGTGCGGCCGTGAGTCGTCGGGTCATCGTCACTCCTAGAGTTCCCGCACACGGATGTTGCGGAACTCGGTCAGGTCGTTGTCACCGTGGTTCTGCAGGCCGATGAAGCCGCGCAGGAACTGTCGAAGGTCGGTCGGCGGGTCACCGGCGCGCGACGACTGCTTGCCGGGCGTGTTGTCGAACTCGTTGATCACCACGCCGTTGCGGATCATCGTGTAGTGCTGCCCGACGACGCGGATCTCGTAGTCGTTCCACTCGTTCTTCGGCGTCACGCCGGCCTGAGCGAGCGGCACCGGGTCGAAGTTGTAGACCGAGCCGGTCTTCTGCGGCTCGCCGGTGTCGCCGTCGTAGATCTGGATCTCGTGTCCGCAGTAGATCGCCATCCAGGCCGGCGAGGTCCGCGCCGACCCGACAGTGCCGCAACTGTCCGGTGGACGCTGGTCGAGGGGGGTTCGCAGGTCCGGGAACCGGATGAAGACTCCGGTGTTGGCCCGGCCGGTGCCCGGTGCGATGTCGCGGAACTGCACCCTCAGCGAGAAGTCGCCCAGCTCCCTGGTGTGCCAGAGCATGCCCAGCCCACCGCTGGAGCGCAGCGACCCGTCCGGCTGGATGGTGAACTGCCCCGACGGCGCCTGCTGCCAACCCCGCAGCGACTCGGTGGTGCCGTCGAAGAGCGGCTCGTAACCGGTGTGGCCGTCCCGGCCGATCTCGGACGCGGCCGCCAGGCGGGTCAGTGTGCCCACCTCGCGGGTGCTGAGCAGGTCGTCGTCCTGCAACGCGCGGGCCACCGCTGTGACGTGGCGGACGAAACCGTTGTGGTCGGCCCAGGTGCTCTCGTCGTCGATCAGGTCGTTGGCCGTGCAGCCCTGCCCGACCGTGCGACTGGGCACCCCGGTGTCCGTGTCGCCGAGCCACACTGTCGCCCGGTCGTCGGGCACCGCACAGCCCACCGTCACAGGTGTCTGCACCGTAGCCGTCTGACCGTCGGCGTACGTGACGGTGAGCTTCGCGGTGTAGGTGCCGACACTGGCGTACGTGTGCCGGGGGTCCGCCTCGGTCGACGTGGTGCCGTCGCCGAACTCCCACCGGTGGCTGACGCCGCCGGAGCGGGAACCGGTGAAGGCGACTGTCAGCGGCTTGTTCTGGACGGCGGTCGAGGTCGCCGCCGGTGCCGGGGTGGGCGCGCCGCCCGTGTAGGTGATCCGGATCAGCTTCTGGTTGGCATGCAGGCTGAAGAACCCGCCGCCGTAGTCGAGCAGGTAGAGCGCGCCGTCCGGGCCGAACGTCGCGTCCATCCAGCTCTGCAACTTGGTGTCGCCGTTCCCACCCGGGATGATGGCCCGCAGCGACTCGGCGTACACCGGTGGGGCGGCCACTGGCACACCGGCCGGGTCGACGGTGACCGCGACCCGGTTGGTGGCGTTCGACTGGTCGCCGATGAACCACTTGCCGTCCCAGTGCTCCGGCCAGGCGACGCCGCTGGCGGTGTCGACGAGGCTGCGGTGGTACGTCGGGCCGGACATGATGGCCTGCCCGCCGCCGCGCAGGTACGGCTGCGTGTAGGTGGCGTCGGCGGCGACGTACGTCGGGAGACCGCTGCCGTCGGTGCGCTTCGGGAACACCGGGCCGCCACCGTCCGGCGAGTACCAGATCATGTTGTCGCGGGCCGCCGGGATGTTCTCCAGCCCGGTGTTGCGCGGTGACGTGTTCTTCAGGTTGTCGCAGTCGTACCAGCCGGTGAGCACCGTCGCGTCGGTGGTGCTGCGGTCGCGGTACGGCTGCCGGTTGCCCATGCAGTACGGCCAACCCTGGTTGCCGGCCGAGGTGATGATCGTGGCCGTCTCGTACTTCGCGGGGCCCAGGGTGGGGCTTGGTGACGAGGCGTCCGGGCCGACCCAGCCGGCGGTCAGCCACTGGTGCTTCGGGTCGATCTGGAGGCGGGCGATGTTGCGCACGCCCATCACGTAGATCTCGGGTCGGGTCTTCTCGGTGCCCGGCGGGAACAGGTTGCCCTCGGGGATGCTGTACGTACCGTCCGGCTCCGGGTGAATCCGGATGATCTTGCCGGCGAGGTCGTTCGTGTTACCCGACGTGCGGCGGGCGTCCTGGAACGAGATCCCCTGGTATTCCTGCGTCCAGTTGTTGCCGGCGTAGCCCTGCGACCCCTCCGAGGAGTTGTTGTCGCCGGAACCGACGTAGAGGTTGCCCTTGGCGTCGAACGCCATGCCGCCGCCGGCGTGGCAGCAGCTGTGGACCTGCACCGGAAACTGCAACAGGTCCTTGCGGGTGGCCTGGTCGATGGTCTGCGCCTGACGGTCGTAGGTGAACCGCGAGACGGTCCGCTGACCGACCCGCTTCACACTGTCGACCGAGTCGTGTGGCATCCAGTAGACGTAGAGCCAGCCGTTCTCGGCGAACGAGGGGTCGGGCACGATGCCGAGCAGCCCCTCCTCGTTCTTGACCAACTCGGAGCCGCTGCCCCGGTTGCCCATCACCTCAAGCGTGGTGAGCAGCTTGACCTGCCTGGTCCGCGGGTCCCAGGAGTGGATGGTGCCGCAGCCCAGGCCGACCTTCGGGTTGTTCCAGTCCGCGATCGGGCCGCTCGGGCAGGCCGCCTTGCCGACGTAGAAGACGGTGCCGTCCGGCGCGATGGTGAGCCCGTGCGGCTCGCCGATCTGGTCCAGCTGCCCGGTCTGGTTGGCGGCGGTGAGTCGCTCCACCTTGTAGTTCGCGGCGATGGTGGCCTGACAGTCACCGCGTACCCGACCGGTGGTCCAGTTGAGGGCCCCGGCGAGGTGGGTGCGAAACGCCTCCTCACCGTAGCTGCCCTCGGTGTGGCCCATGCCGGTGTAGAACGACCGGCCGCCGTCGTAGTCCCGGCACCAGGACACCGGGTGGAACGCGCCGTTGGCGCCGACCCCCGGGTTGTAGTGCCGCTCCTCGACCTGGGCGAGCGTGTGCACGGTGCCGACCGGGTTCGGGTCCCAGTTCTCCCAGCGGTCGGACCGGGTGATGGTGAGCGGCAGCGACGCGGTGGCGGGGTGCCTGCGGTCCAGGATGTCAACCACAGCGCGGTTCACAGCGGGCGGCTCCGGGACTGTGGTGCTGCCGGTGAACAGGCGCAGGTCGGCGAGTTGGACCAACGGCTCACCGCTGTTCGCTGTGACGTTCAGCCGGTAGCGCGCGAACTCCTGCGGCGTCGCGATGTCGAACCGCCGGGTCTGGTACCGGTCCGGGAAGGTCTGCCCGGTGCGGCGGTCCAGGTCGGTCCAGCTCTGACCGTCCGTGGAGCCCTGCAGGGTCCAGTCCTTCGGGTCCCGACCGGCCGAGTCGTTCGCCGAGGTGAGCGCGTACCCGGTGACCCGCTTGGGTGCTGCCAACTCGTACGCCACCCACGCGGTCGGGGTGCGGACCAGCCACTTCGTGTTGGCGTCGCCGTCGGTCAGCTTCTCCTTGGTCTCGTTGGGTGCGTTCTCGCCGCTGGCGGTGACCCGGGCCACCGGCTCGGCCACCGGGATGGCGCCGGCCGGGCGGGTGCCGATCAGTCCCGTGAACCAGGTGGAGTCGACCTGGGCGCGGGCCGCGTCGGCGATGCCGACGAAACCGCCGCCGGCCTTGACGTAGCTCTGTAACGCCGCCTCCTGGTCGCGGTTCAGCGCGGCGCCCGCCGCGGAGAGAAAGACCACGCTGCGGTACGCGGACAGCCCGGCCGCCGTGAACGTAGCCGGGTCCGTGGTGGCCGTGACATCGATGTCATGGACGGCACCAAGCTGTTCGATGGTGTCCACCGCGCGCGAGACCGGGTCCTGTTGCTCGGCCACCGGGCCGTGGAACACCAGCACAGCGGTCTGCCGTGGCTGCGCCGCCTGCGGAGCGGCAGCCGTTCGTGGTGCGGCTGCGGCCGCCGTCGTCGTCGCCGGGATCAGAGTCGCGAAGGCCGCTACCGCGGCGAGGGTTCGTCGAAACTTCTGGGTCATGCCCGTCCCCACTTTCGGTTCGGTCAGCTTCCGTGCGTGTGGGTGTGGCCCTGGAACCGGTGGATCGCCTCCTCGGCGCCCGGCGGCATGCTGCCGTCGGCGTTGCGCACCAGGAAGATCCCGGCCATGCCGCCGTCGGAGTGCGTCTGCACGTGGCAGTGGTACATCCACGCGCCAGGTCCGACGCCCTCCCCGGCCAGCACCTGGAAGCCGAACGAGCTGCCGGGGTTGAGGTCCTTGTTGTCGACCACGAGGCTCGGGTCGCTCGGCCCCTCCAACATCCCGGTGCGGTTGTCCGCCCAGCGATGCGCGTGCAGGTGGAAGGTGTGGAACAGGTTGCCGTGGCCGATGGCGATCCACTCGACGCGCTCGCCCAGGTTCGCCTCGAACATCGGGGTCGCCGGAGCCATCCGATTGTTGATCATCATGTCGTGGAACACGGCAGTGAACTGCTTCGACGGCAGGATGTCGCCGCGCCGACGGACGATCAGAGCGCCGTACAGTCCCTTCGCGACACCGCCGGTGCCGTGGTCGGTGCCCATCGCGTGATCGTGGTAATGCCAGTAGCCGGCGCTGCCCGGCATGTACCGCCGGCCCGCCGCGGCCACCATCTCGTGAGAGCGCCAGACGTACGTCCGCGTCTCACCCGGATCGTTGAACGAGGCGTTGAACGGGCTGCCGTCGGAGTCGGTGCTGTAGTCAACCCCGTGCGGGTGGATCGACAGCCGCTGGTTCGTGGTGTTGACCAGGGTGATCTCCAGTGTGTCACCCTCGTACATCTCCAGGATCGGGCCCGGAACGGTGGCCTGACCGGGCGCCAGGCCGTAGCCGAACAGGTTGCCGGGCAACTGCTCGGCGTAGATGGTGATCTTCTTGGTGACACCGGCGGCGGCCCGCGCGGGGCTGCCGCCGAACGCGGTGCCGATCGTTGGGGCGGACGCGCCCAACGCCCCGGCGGCGAGCGCGCCGGTGGCGATGAGCGATCTGCGGGACAGGTGGCGGTGGGGGCCACCAGCGTGATCGTCCACGGGTCTCCGTTCCCGACCGGGCGAAGACGCGACGAGGGCAGTGTGCATCGACCGCCGAGCACGGGGCGGTGGCACGACCGAGGGTGAGGCTCGTCGCGGACTTTGCTCGGAAGACTCAGAACTTTCGATGGATGTCAGCAACTTATGTAATCCATCGACGTAAGTAAAGCTCTGATTGCAAAAAGATTACCTTGACATCACGACGTCCATCGATTGACATGGAGCTGACACACAAGCAGACGCCGGGCTACCGTCAATGCGGCAACCCGGCGGTCAGGCGTACGGAAAGTGTGGGTCAGAGGTGGTGGCGGTCGTCCGCCGGCAGGCCGAGCGCCTGCGGTGGCTCGGGCGACTGGTCGGGCTGACCGAGTTGCGCGACGCGGGTCGGGTCGAGAACCCGGGAGAGGAACGCGCGGGTCCGCTCGTGCTTCGGCGCGCCGAGCACCTCCTGCGGCGGGCCCTGCTCGACCACCACGCCACCGTCCATGAACACGACCCGGTCGGCGACGTCGCGGGCGAACGCCATCTCGTGGGTGACCACCATCATCGTCATCCCGTCCTCGGCCAGCTTGCGCATGACGGTGAGCACGTCGCCGACGAGTTCCGGGTCGAGCGCCGAGGTCGGCTCGTCGAAGAGCATCAGCTTCGGCTCCATCGACAGCGACCGGGCGATTGCCGCCCGCTGCTGCTGACCGCCGGAGAGCTGGGCCGGGAAGGTGTCGGCCTTGTCGGTCAACCCGACGCGCTCCAGATTGGCCCGCGCGATCCGCTCGGCCTCGGCCCGACCTCGCCGGAGCACCCGCCGCTGGGCGATGGTGAGGTTGTTCAGGACGGTCAGGTGCGGAAACAGGTTGAACGACTGGAACACCATGCCGATGCCCCGGCGAACCGCGTCGATCTCGACGTCCGGGTCGGTCATCTCGACGCCGTTCACCCAGATCTTGCCGGCTGTCGGCTCCTCCAGCAGATCGACGCAGCGCAGCAGTGTCGACTTGCCGGAGCCGGACGGGCCGATGACACAGACCACCTCACCCTGGCCGACCTCGAAGTCGATGCCGTTGAGCACCTTGAGCGGGCCGAAGGACTTGTGCAGGTCGCGGATCTCCACTGCGGGGCGGGACGGGCTTGTCGTCATCGGGGTCACCGAGCCTTGGCGTAGCGGAGTTCGAGGCGTCGTACCACCTGCGAGAGCGGCAGGGTGATCACCAGGTAGGCCAGTCCGGCCACCAGCAGCGGGGTCGCGTTCACCCGGTCGTTGAGCATGTCCCGACCGAACTTGGTGATCTCGATGGTCTGCGCCGTCACCCCGAGCACGTAGGCGAGCGACGAGTCCTTCGTGAGCAGGATGAGCTCGTTCGTCAGCGGTGGGATCACGATCCGGAACGCCTGCGGGACGACGATCGTGCGCATGGCGGTGAAGTGCGACATGCCGAGGGTCCGCGCCGCCTCCATCTGCCCCTTCGGCACGGCCTGGATGCCGGCCCGGATGGTCTCCGCCATGTACGCCGCGGCGGTCAACCCGAGGCCGATAGCTATCGATCCGAACACCCCGCCCGGGATCTCGCGCTCCGGGAAGGCGATCGGGATGCCGTACCCGACGAGGAACAGCACCAGCAGCGCGGGCAGGCCCCGGAACAGCTCGATGTACGCCGTCGCCACCCAGCGGTACGGCGCCACCCGGGACAGCCGCATCAGCGCCAGGACGGTGCCGAACACGAGCCCGAAGGCGAACGCGCCGAGCGTGTACAGGACGGTGTTGCGCAGCGCGACGGTGATGATCGTCGGGAACATCGACTTGATGATGTCGACGCGGAAGAACGCGTCGGCCAGCCTGTCCCAGTCCGCGGCGACGAGCACCGTGGCGATGATGGCGATGAAGACCAGGTACTGGAGCCCGAGGGACAGCCGCTCCCGCTGGCGGCGTCGCAGCTTCACGTTCGCTCGTTGCCTTCCCGGAGGTTACCGACACGGAGGGCGCGCGGGACGCACGCCCTCCGGTACTGCGCGGTGCTCAGGCGCTCGGCCGCGCTGCGGCTCAGGCGCTCGGCTGCTTGCCGATCCACTTCTCGTAGATCGTGTTGTACGTGCCGTCCTGCTTGGCCTTGGCCAGCACCTCGTTGATCTTCTTGAGCAGCTCCGGGTTGGCGTCCTTCTTGACGGGGAAGCCGTACTGCTCACCGGTGTCGAACTCGGCCGCTACCTCGAACCCGCCCGGGTTCTTCTTCAGGTACTCGGTCCAGACCGGCAGGTCGTTGATGGCGGCCTCGACCTGACCGTTGGCGACCGCCTGCTGGAGGGCGGCGAGGTCCTCGAACTCGACGAGCTTCAGGCCCTTCTCCGCCTCGAGCTTCTTGGCGTAGTCACGACCCGTGGTGGCCGCCTGGACGCCGAGCTTCTTGCCAGTGAGGTCGTCGAGCGACTTGTAGGTCTTGCCGGTCTTGACGAGCATCGCCTGGGTGGCGTCGAAGTAGGGATCGGAGAAGTCGATGACCTTCTTCCGCTCCTCGGTGATGGTCATGCCGGCGGCGGCCGCGTCGCACTTGCCGGTGTTGAGGTCCTGACCGGACTTGATCCCCTCGAACGGGGTGTCGATGATCGTCTGCTCGACGCCGAGGTCCTTGGCGACCAGGTCCATGATCTCGACGTCGAAGCCGGTCACCTTGCCGCTGGCGTCCTTGGACTGGAACGGCGGGTACGGCAGGTGGGTGCAGACGGTCAGCTTGCCCGCCGCGACCAGCTTGACGCCGCTCGCCTGGACCTCACTGTCGTCCTTCTTCGCGCAACCCGCTGTCAGCGCGAGGGCGGCGACGGCTGCGACGAGGCCGGCCTGACGGACGACGCTTGGGAACCTCACGGCTGTGCCCCTCCGATTCGGCTTCCATTACCTAGAAAGCCAATCTGGTTCGTAGACTTTGCGATAGCGACCGTACCCGATTCGGCGCGTCGGCCCCAGATCGCGCGGCGACCGCTCGTCCGACGCGGCACGTCGAGCCCCGCCGGGAAACCCGACAGTTGCCCCGCAACGGGCCTCAGCCACCGGTTCCCTCGGCTGCCCCGTCCGGGGTGAGGGCCCCTCCGTGCGGGTCTGTGTCCAGGAACACGTGCTGGTGGCCCTGCCCGGCATCGACGCCGATCTGGTCGAGTTGGGTCGCCGCGACCGACCAGATGGTCGCGGCCTCGGCTGCCTGCCGCGCGCTGACGTCCAGCACTGCCGCACGATGCGCGGCCGGGACGGCGGCGGCCAGCGCGTAGGCGTCGACGGCCAGTGACGCCTGCTGGACCGCTCCGCGCAACCCGCCCCGCGCCACGTTCGTGGCGGTGGTTCCCGACGGCGGGTCGGCGAACGGCTCGGCCGCCTGGCGCATGACCTCCTGCCACTGGCGCGCCTTCGCCGGGTCCGGCGCACGTCCACCGGTCGCCTCCGTCTTCATCGCGGCCAACACCGGGGCGACCTGGTCGCGGACGCGTCGGGCCGTCTCAATCAGTTCCGCGATCTGCTGGGCATCCCGCTTCGCCTCGTCCTGCTTGAGGTTCGCGATCGTCGCCTCGGTGGCGTCCGGACGGCCCACCTGGTAGCCGATCAGCCCACCGAGCAGTGCGGTGACAAGTGCGATCACGCCCGCGACGGCCGCGAAGCGCACTGTGCGTCGGTGGCGCGAGTCGGCCTTGTCCAGTTGGTAGGAGGGTCGGCCGGTGCGGCGCGCCATCGCATCTCCTCACATCGATGGTCTGGGGGCCACAGGGTAGCCGCCGGTCTGGACGCCCGTCGATAGGGCCGCGCGCGCCCACGTACCCCCTCGGGGTGACTTGGGGTCTTTGGGCGTTTTATGGGTTTTTGATCCTTATCGTGATGCTTGCGCCGCTGGCACCGGCCCACGACAACCAACCGCGTTGCACCGAGGAGGACAAATTGAGTGAACCGACAGGGACGGCAGTGCAGAGTTCGAGCGGTCGAGGCTCTCGCCGCAAGCTGAAGGCCATCCTGGCCGGAGGGATCGTCCTCGGCCTCGGCGCGACGATCACCCTCGCCGCCTGGAACGACTCGGAATACGCCACCGGCACGTTCACGGCGGGCACGTTCAGCATGGAGGGCAGCACCAACGGCACCACCTACGCCGAACACCCCACCGCCGGCACGGCGGCCGCGTTGACCTTCAGCACCGGCTTCGACGACATCAGCCCCGGTGACGTCGTCGCGGCACCGTTCGCCGTGCGGCTGACCGCGACCACCACGTACGACGCCACCGTCACCGTGGCGTCGGCCAGCCCCGCTCCACCCGCCTTCGTCGGCCTCACCTACGGGATCGCGACGGTCCCGGCCTTCGCCAACTGCAGCGCGACACCCACCACCCCGACCTGGATCGTGGCGCAGGGCACCCCGCTCAACTCGGTGGCCGGTGCGGTGCCGTTCAACCTGACGCAGGGCACTCCACCCACCACGCCCGGCGCTGCGGTGAACCTCTGCTTCGTCGTCACGGCGGGCGGCACCCTCGTGCAGGGCACGTCGGTAACGGAAACCTGGCAACTCCTGGCCGAGTCCGTCTAGGTGGTGGCCGTGGTCAACCGTCGTACGCCGGCCGGAACACCACGGCTTCGCCGGACCCGTGCCGTACTCGCTGGCGCGCTCGTTCTCGGTCTGGGAACGACGTCCACGCTCGCCGCGTGGACCGACAGCGAGTACGGCACCGGGTCGTTCGGTGCCAGCATCTTCGGCACCGAATCGCAGACCGCCTCCAGCAGTTGGGCCAGCCACACACCAGTGGCGAACGCGGCGACGCTGGCGTTCAACGCGACGGCGATGTCCCCCTCGGTGTCGTTCTACGCCTTCCTCGACATCCGGACGACCTCCACGACGAATGTCGGCGGCACTGTCGCGCTGACGAGTTCGTCGAACAACTCCGGTGCCCTGCTGCCCGCGCTCGAGTACCGGGCGGTGCGGACCGCCACCACGAGCACCACGTGTGCCGCCGCCGCCTTCTCCGGTTCGCCCACCTGGATCGTCGGGCCCAGCTACTCAGCCATCACCGCGGTGCCCGGCTCGCCGGTCTCGTCGGCCATCACCGTGCCGGCCGGCGCGACTCCACAGCTGCGGTTCTGCTTCGAGGTCCGGGTCCAGTCCGGCGCCAGCAACACGTACCAGGGCACGACCGGGATCGTCACCTGGGAATTCACTGCCACGTCTACGTAAAGGACCTTCAGATGGTGGGACGCGCACGTCGACGGCACGGCACCCTCGCCCGTGTCGGCGACCTGGTGCTGACGGTGCTCGCCGTCGGTGGGACGGTGTGCGTCGTCCTCGTCCCGCTGGCGTTCGTCTTCGACATCACGCTCATCCTGTTCAAGACCGGGTCGATGAGCCCCACCATTCCCGCCGGTTCACTGGCCGTGGTGCGGGAGATCCCGGCGTCCGAGGTCCACGTGGGAGACGTCGTCACCGTCGACCGCACGCCGCTGCCACCCATCACCCACCGGGTGGTCGACATCGTCAACGGCGGTGGACCCACTCGCCTGCTCACCCTGCGGGGCGACGCGAACCAGTCGAACGACGCCGCGCCGTACGCGGTCAACCAGGTGCGGCTGGTGGAGTTCTCGGCACCCAGGCTGGGGTACGCGGTGCGCTCCGTGTCGAACGTGTACGCCACGAGTCTGATCACGATCGGCGCCGCGGTGATCGTGACGTGGGCGTTCTGGCCGCGCGGGGGCGAGCCGGGGGCCCGGCGGCGCGGGACGTGGCGGCGCCGGCCGTCGGGTTCGGCGGTGCCGGAGGAAGCGGGATCGGTGCCGGAGGGCGAGCCGAGCGGCACGGCGGCGCACGGCGAGTCGATAGTGGGGCGGATGTTCGTCGTGCTGGCCGTGCTGCCCGGCGTCGCGGCCGCGCTCCTGGCGACGCCCGGCCAGGCCCGCGCGGACACCACCGAGGAGGTCACCCGGAGCAGATACCTCACAGTGGTCTCGATCGGTGACGACGACCGGATGGCGAACCTGGCACCGGAGCAGCCAGTGCCCTGGCAGGTGGGCGTCTCGGCGCACGCCGGGCAGCCCGGCGAGGTGACCATCTCACTGTCGGCGCTGGGCCCCCTCACCGTCCGGCCGGACGGACTTCAGGTCGCTGCCGCCATCTGCGCCCTCCGCTGGGTGAACGGAGCCTGCCCCACCGGCCGGGGCGAGCAGGTTCTCGCCGACGGTCCCGCCACCAGACTGACCGGACGCCCCGTCACCATCAGCGCGATGCGCGCCGACCAGCAGCGGTGGGTGCTCGTCACCGCGAGCCTGCTCGCCAACTCGGTCGCCTCGGGGTCGGCGGACCTGATCGTCACGGCGACCGGATTCGGCGACAGCGCGTCGGCGGGCGGCACTGTCGGCCCACTTCCGCGCACCGGCACCAATCTGTGGACCCCGCTGCTGGCCGGCGGCGGCGCGCTCTGCACCGGTCTGCTGCTGAGGCTCGCCGCACGCCGCCACCGGGTCAGAGTGGAGCGGCCGTGAGGCGGCCCCGCGTGCCGTCCCCGCCGCTCCGGCAGCCGACCGGCCCCGTCCGAATGCGTCGGCTCGCAGGTGCCGTGGCAGTGCTCCTCGTCGGCACCGTCGTCGTGCTTCCTTCACCACAGTCGACGCTAGCCGCCTGGACCGCCACCGAGTACGGGCGTGGGTCCCTCCAAGCCGGCACTGTCAATCCGCCGACGAACCTTCAGTGCTCGGCGGGCGTCCTCACCCCGCCGACCTTCACCTGGACGCTGCCCGCCGCCGGAGGTCTGACCCGCACCGGTTTCACCTGGTCGCTGTCGGGCGGCTTCACCGGCGGCGGAACCCTCGGCGCCACCGCCACCTCGGTCACCGTCCCCGGGGGGTTGCTGGGCATCGGAAGCGGCACCTTCCGACTGGTGGCCAACGGCCCGGGCGGTTGGACGTCGACACCGGTCACCGGCACGCTCGGCATGCTGACGGCGATCCTCTACTCCTGCAGCGTGCCGTAGACCGGATAACCCCACTCGGCCAGCGACTTCTCCAGCACCCGTTCGACGGCGGCGAGCTGCGCCGGGCTGAGTTCGTCCCGGTACGCCTCCGCCCTACCCACTGTGAAGTCGTACCGGGAGAAGCCCTTCTCGAAGGCGACCGACCAGTCGAGGCCGAGGAAGTCGAGCATCCGGCCGACCTGCTCGCGCGGCTGCTCGACCAGGTCCTCGTAGCGCACGTCCAACCACTGACCGGCCGGGTGACGCAGCCGGGCCTGCGCGAACGCGTCCATCAGCATCTTCCAGCCCAGCGCGGCGAGCACCTGGAACGAGCGACCGGACTCGAGCCACTCCTCCCGCAGGTCGGACGGGAGTGGGCCGTAGATCCAGTTGTCGGGCCCGCGCCACCCGTCCCACCAGCCCATCTGGAGCCACGAGTTGGCCACCGCCCGGCCGTCGCGCACCACGTTGACCACCCGCAGATCCGGGTACGCGGCGTGCAGCAGGCCGGTCCGCGGCCACCCGGTGACGTGCTGCACCAACTGTTGGCAGCCCTGCCGCGCGATCCGCTCGTCGAAGAAGGCCCGCAGCCGCCGGGCCACGAACGGCGTCAGGTCCTCGGCCAGCAGGTCCCGGCAGGGTCGGGAGAAACCGGCGAGCACCTGCCGGTCGAGCAGGTGGTACGCCTCCGACGGCGCCACGCGGAGCCGACCCCGCTCCAGCAACCGTCGACTGTGCCGCAGCGAGGTCATCCCCGCCGGGCGCGGCGCCGAACGCCGGTAGAGCGCGCCGTTGAACCTGCCCCTGGGGTTCAGCCGGGCCAGTTTGTCGTCCAGACCGGAGACGAAGCCGACAGCGGGATGTCGGGAGAGCAACTCCTGGACCAGTGTCGAACCGCAGCGACCGGTGCCCACCACCAGTGAGAGCATCGTTCAGCCTTCCTGCCGGGTGGCGGGTGACGGGGACACGGCCGGTTCCGCGGCGAGGCGGGTGGCCGGAGGCACGGACGCCGGGCGGCGCACCGGGTAGCCGAACCGGGTGAGGGCCACGGCGGTCAGCCCGGTCACCACCGCGTACGCGCTGGTGGGTAGTCGGGTCACCCACTCGCTGTCGGCGACCACGTCGATGAGCCCGGTGCGGTGCCGCGACGGGTTGCCGGCCACCGAGTGGGTGGGAGCGAGCCGCACCGTGGCAGGTGTCGGGAACGGAAGCTCGTCGGGGGTCGCGCCGACGAAGCCGGCGATCCGGGCGGTGGTGCCGGCAGGGTCGGCCACGAAGTCCTCGTACCGGACCCGCAGGTAGCGGCCCGGCGCACGGCGGGGGTCGCCCCACAGTCGTACGGTCGCGGTGTTCCAGACCAGCCACAGCAGCGCGGCCTTGCCCACCGGGGGTCGGCTCATGAGCTGGTCGTCGGCGGGCCCGTCCAGGGGGCGTCGGCGACGCCAGGAGTACGCGGTGGCGCGGGGGTCGCGCACCACGTGCAGGACGTACAGGTCGATGCCGGGCAGGCTGCCGAGCAGGGCCCCGTACGGCGGCAGCTTGGAGGAGTCGACGATGACACCGTCCGGCCGGCCGGCCAGGGCGTGTGCGGCGATCGAGGCGTAGAGCCGGGCCACCTGCGTGTCGTCGGGGTGCGCCGCGACCGGCGGCTGCCCCCGACGGTGGCGACGCAGCAGGGTGGGCAGCCGTCGCAGCCGCAGCCGCTGGGCCAACCGGGCGGCGATCCCGGTCGGGTCGGCGTCGGTCAGGTCGGCGCGCACCCGGCTCCAGAGCGGGCAGTCGGCCACCGGGGAGCCGCAGCCGCACTGCCGGTTCTCCAGGAGGCCGCGCCGCCACAGGTAGCGCAGCTCACCGGCCGCGAAGAAGCCCGGCACCTGTCCCAGCACGGTCGTCACCAGCGTGCTGCCACTGCGACCGCTGCCGGCGAGGTAGAGCACCCGCACCTGGCTCACCGGGCCGCTCCCCCGCCGACGGCTGCCCGGCCGGACCGCCGCCGCAACGGCATCGCCTCGGCGGCCTCCGCGTACAGCCCACGGATCCGCTCCAGGTGCCGGTCCGGAGCGAACTGGGCGGCGATCTTCGCCCGGCCGGCCCGACCCATCCGGTACGCCCGCTCACTGTCGGCCAGGACGTCGTTCAGCGCGTCGCTGAGGGCCGTCGGGTCGTCGGAGGCGACAATGTGACCGTCCACCCCGGATTCGACCAGCTCGGGAAGCCCGCCCAGGTCGGTGGCGACCACCGGCACACCGCAGGCGAACGCCTCCAGCACCGCCATCGGCTGGTTCTCGTGCCACCGGGACGGGACGGCGACCACCGCCGCCGACCGGATCAGCTCGTGCAGGCGCGGCTTGTCGAGACGACAGTGGAAACGGACCCGGCCGGGCACCCGCCGCGCGGCGAGCGCCTCCAGCTCCGGGCGGGCCGGGCCGTCGCCGGCGACGTCCACGCTCACCCCGTCGGGCAGCGCGGCGGCCGCCTCGATCAGCACGTCGACGCCCTTCTCCGCCGCCAGCCGGCCGGCGAAGACGACACCGCCGCCCGGCGTCTGCTTCGCGGCCACGCCGGACAGGTCGACGAAGTGGTTCACCACCCGCAACCGGTCCGGGTACACGCCCGCGCGGCGCATCACGTCGGCCAGGAAACCGCTCGGGCTGACGAAGAGCTGCACCGGGTCGTACGCGTCCAGCTTGCGGTGCAACCAGGACTCGACGGCGAGCAGGCCACTGCGGGACAGCGATCCGTCCTTGCAGCGGCGACGGGCCGCCTGCAACGGGCCACCGGTCACACACGCCTGGCAGGGGCGGCCCCGGTCGAGCAGTTGGTAGCTCGGGCAGGCGAGCTTGTAGTCGTGCATGGTCAGCACGCACGGCACACCGGCCGCGCGGGCCGCGGCGAGCACCGACGGGGAGAGCTGGTGGTAGATGTTGTGCAGGTGCAGCACGTCCGGCCGGAAGTCGTCGATCACCTGGGCCAGCCCGCGGCGGCTCGTCGGTGACCACAGCATCCGGCCGACGGCCACCGCGCGGGGCCGCAGGCCGCTCGGCGCGGGTTCCAGCTCCACTTCGGACGGAAACCGCGCGGCGTACGGCAGCGGCGACTCGTTCTCCGGGTGGCTCATGCCGAAGTAGGCGACCGTGTCACCAGCGGCCCGTTGCAGGTCGGCGAGATCGAGCAGATACCCCTCGGCGCCACCACGGCGGTAGAGGAACTTGTTCACATGCAGCACGCGCATCGACTCGGCCTGCTCACGTCGATCGGGCGAACCGGCCCGGAGGTGATGACCGGGGTCTGCCCGCCCCGGCCAGGGCCCACGGTATGCAGGCTGAGTCGGCGAGTCCAGCTCACGTTTCGCATGTGGCTGAACGGTTGATCTTCGTCTACCCGTGCGGTCCGCAGCCTGGCCTCCCGCCATGATCTCCCGATAGCCTGGCTGCCGCCGGTCGCACCCGCTCTGGTGTCGGGCCGGGCCGGTGCCCGACGAGGAGGACCCGTGGCAGCCGACGACGAGGTCTCCGCGCTCGCGTACACCGCCCGGCGGGTCCGGCGGCATCTGCGCTGGGCACGCACCGAGGGGATCGGACGGCTGGTCGAGGAGGACCGCCTCAACCCGGTCGACCGGATCGGCACGGCCCTGGCGAAGCGGCGCTGGCGACGGCGGGCCGGCCGCCCACCCGGCACGGCGATGCCGGTCTACCTGGTCGGTCTGCAACGCTCCGGCACGAACATGCTGGTCCGGGGCCTGGACGCCGCCCCCGAGTTCGAAGTCCACAACGAGAACGACAGGGCGGTGTTCCACCGCTTCCAACTCCGCCCGGACGCGGTGCTGACCGCCACGGTGCGGCGCAGCCGGCACGCGTACGTCCTGGTCAAGCCGCTCTGCGAGAGCCACCGCGTGGACGAGTTGCTCGCCCTTGCGGGGCTGACGCCCGGGCGGGCGCTCTGGGTCTACCGCGACGTCGACGACCGGGCCCGCTCCGAGGTCGCCAAGTTCGGCGACGCCAACCTGCGCGCCCTACGGGCGATCGCCGAAGGCAGCATCGGGCGACGGTGGCAGGGGCAACGGCTCGACACCGACACCGTCGAGCTGATCCGGGCCCACGACCCGCAACGGTTGGACCCGCACAGCGGGGCGGCGCTGTTCTGGTACGTCCGCAACTCGCTCGTCTTCCAGCTCGGCCTCGACCGGCGGGCGGACGTGCTGCTCTGCCGCTACGACAGCCTGGTCGCGGAGCCCGCCGCGCAGCTACGGCGGCTCTGCGCCTTCCTCGACTTCCCCTACCATCCCCGGCTGCACGCGCACATCGCCCCACGCCTGTCGCACGGCGCGACCGGTGACCGACGGCTACCCGTCGACAGGCGCGTCCGGGCCCGCTGCGACGAGCTGAGCGAACGGCTCGACCGCGCCGCGGCCGACGCCCGATCCGAGACGACGAAGGCGGTCGACAGTGGCTGACACCGGAACCCGTACCGCGCCGATCTTCCTGGTCGGCTGCCAGCGGTCGGGCACCACGATGGTGCGCCTCGTCCTCGACTCGCACTCGCGGATCAGCTGCGGCCCGGAGACCCGGTTCCTGCCGGACCTGCGACGGATCGTCGGCCAGGACTGGGAACGGCTGGCCCGCTTCGGCTTTCCGCGGGAGGACTGGCTCCGCCGGATCCGGGACTTCTTCGGCGGCGTGCACGCCGACTACGCCGCCGCGCGGGGCAAGAGCCGGTGGGCCGACAAGACGCCGCTGTACGCGATGTCGCTGGACTTCGTCACCGAGGTCTTCCCGGACGCCCAGATCGTGCACCTCATCCGGGACGGGCGCGACGTGGTGGTCTCGCACCGCAAGCGTTTCGGCTACTGGTCCGCCGTGAAGTGCGTGGTGAAGTGGCCACGCTACATCCGCACCGCGCGGGCTGTCGGTGCCACACTGCCCGCGGACCGCTACCACGAGCTGCGGTACGAGCAGGCGGTCAGCGAACCGGAGAAGACGATGCGGGGTCTCTTCGAGTTCCTCGGCGAGCCGTGGGAGGACGGCATCCTCGACTACGACAGCAAGCAGCACGACGTGGCCCAGAAGTACACCACCGAGGCGGAGCGGCGGCGGGCGTCGGCCGGCGACACCGCACCGATCTACGGTTCCCGGGTGGGCAGCCACCGCCGCGAACTCGACCCGTTCCTGCGTCTGCTGGTCTGGGTCTTCTCCGGCCCGACCCTGCGCGCGCTGGGCTACCGGTGACCCGCCCGCTGCGGCTCCGCGCCGTCGCCGCCCTCGCCGCCACGCTCCTGCTCACCGCCGGCTGCACCGCCCACGACGACGACCCGCCGCCGGCCGCCACCCCCTCCCCGACGGCGGCACCGCAGGCCACCGGCACTGTCGACGGGGTGGGCAACCCCTTCGGCGCGCACTGGGACTGGTCGCGGTACCAGCAGTTCGAGCCGTACCTGCGCCGGCTCGCCGGTTCCGCGACGTACGAGGAGATCTCCTGGTGCGAGATCGAACGCACCGCCGGGCAGGTGGACTGGGCCGGCCTGGACGAGATCGCCTCGCGCAGCCGGGAGTTGGGGATCACACTGCACCTGAAGATCCGCACCGGCGTGTGCTGGGCGACGGGTGGCACCGCCCGCCACACCCGGGGGGCGGCCAACAAGACCGAGTCGGCGATGCCCACCGACCTCGGCGCGTACCAACGGTTCGTCCGCTCGGTGGTGCAGCGCTACGGCCCGTACGGGGTGCGGGAGTACGCCATTGAGAACGAGGTGAACGCGCCGAGCTACTGGGCCGGCAGTCCCGAGGATTACGCGCGGCTGGTCCGGGCCGCCGCCGAGACGATCCGCGCGACCGACCCGAAGGCGCTGGTGGTCGACTCCGGCATCAGCAGCGTCGCGTACGGAATGGGGGTTGCCGACCGGCTGGTGCGCGCCGGTCGGGTGCCCGAGGCCGTCAGCGCCTACCAGGCGTACTTCCAGCGCCGGGTCGGCACCCGGGGGCAGCAGATCCCGACGGTGACCGGGGAGGCGCAGCTACGCCGGGCGCTCGGCACCGAGACCAACAGCCGCAGTCTGCGTTTCCTGGCGGTGACCGAGTCGCTGCTGGCCGACCGCACCGTCGACGTCCGGCAGGTGCACTTCTACGAGCACTTCAGCGGGGTGGCACCGTTGCTGGACCACCTGCGCGCCACCACACCGGCTGGTACGCCGATCCAGGCCTGGGAGGTCGGGCAGTTCTGGCGTGACGGCGACGGTGACCCGGCCAGCCGGGCGGCCGAGATGGTCAAGACGGTCACCCTGTTGGCCGCCGGTGGCATCGGTGAGATCAGTTGGTTGCCGTTGGCGTACAACCCGAACAACGCGGCCGGCAGCGAGGTCCGCTACGGCCTGCTCGACCCGGACGGCACCGAACGGGAGGCCGGCCGGATGTTGGCGGCCCTGGCCGACGCGGCCCGGGACGCCACTGTGACGCCGCTGCCCGCATCGGTCGCTGGCCGGCTGAGCGGGGTCGCGTTCGTCCGGGGTGGACAGAGCACGCTGGTGCTCTGGTCGGCGGCGAAAACGCCGGTGACAGTGCCCGCGGCACCGGGCGGACGAACCGGGGCGGTGGGTTCCCCGCTTCGCGCGGCCGGTGGCGGCACCACTGTGACTGACGTTCCCGTCCTGCTCCGCGCCGACCAGCCGGTGGAGCGGATCCTCGCCACCGTCCGCTAGTCGGGCCAGGTGTCGGGCCAGCCCAACAGGGTGGCCAGGCGCTCGTTGTGCGGCGCGAAGTGCTCACCCAGGCGCTCCCGCAGCGCCGGGGTCAGCTCGGAGACGCCCGTGTCGACGCGACGGGTGTGCCTGGTGAACGCCTCGGGGGTGAAGGCCGGCAGGCCGAGGAAGCGCACGATGTCGCCGTACGTCCCGGCCGGGTCGGCGTGCAGGTCCTCGGTCCGGGCGACGTGGATCCGCTCCCGGGAAACGTGCGCGAACCACCGGTCCACCTGCTCGGCGTAGCGGCCCCGGGCCGCGTACGAATAGTTCCGTAAGGCCCGGTGCGCGGCGGGGGTGTCCGGGCCACCCCGCGTCGCCCGCGCCAGCCGCTCCTCCTCCGCGTCGAGGGCGTCGGCGAAGGACAGCGGCTCCACGCCGTACGAGCGGGTGTGCAGGTAGTGCGAGTACGCCCGCTGGACCGGGTCCCGCAGCAGCGCGACGAAGCGGGCCTGCGGCAGGATCGCGGCGACCCGGGCCGGCACGCTCGGGTGGAACAGGTAGTAGGGGCTCGCCTCGAACGTCCGCTCACCCGGCGCGAGGCGCGGGAAGTGCCCCCGGTACCACCGCACCCCCCGATCGTGGTGCACGCTGAAGTACTGCAACTCCTTGCCGCTGGCCGCCCGCACCCGGGGATGCGCCGCGAGGTGGTGGTACAGCGACGTGGTGCCGCAGCGCTGCCCACCGATCACCAGGAAGTCGGGCAACGGGCCCGGCTCCCCCGGCCGGGCCGCCCGTCCCCAGGCCCGCGCCGCGCGGACACCCCGGCGCAGCCGGTCGGTCACCTGACGTCGCGTGCCGCCGGTCACGAGCCGGCCCGGGCGGCCTGGCGAGGGGCGTCGGGGCGTCGACCACCCCGGCGGGTCACCGAGCGCAGCACCATGACGTCCTCCCGACTGAGCCCGAGGGCGAGCACCGCGGCGAGGTACACCGCCGCTATCGCGGCCAGACCGACCACGAGCTGCGCGGTCCAACCCTCGACCAGCCAGCGCACACCGAACCCGACTCCCATCGCGGCAAGCGCGGCGACCAGGCCCTTGACCATGCCCGCCGTCACCGGAACGGTGTGCACCTGCGCACGTACCTGCCAGACCCGGGCGACGTTCACCGCCGCCAACGAGACCGCCCAGGCCACCGCCGCGCCGAGGATGCCGTACGCCGGGATGAGCCACAGGTTGAGCAGGACGTTGAGCAGCAGGGCGGCGAGATTGTCCACCATGTTCACCGAGACCCGGCCGGACATGTTCAGCAGCGTTCCGCAGGGCCCGGTCGCGGCGTTGACGAGCTGGCCGAGCGCCAGCACGACGGTCACCGCCGCTCCCCCGGCCAGACCCGGCCCGCCGACCAGCCGCAACAACTGCTCCGGGAAGACCAGCAACACCACGAAGGCCGGCAGCGACAGCCGCAGCACCCAACCGGTGGCGACCCGGTAGATCCGGCGTACCTCGTCCCACCGGCCCTGGTGGTAGAGGTGCGCCAGGTGCGGACCGAACGAGGCGTTGACCGGTGCCAGCACGAACACCGCGATAGTGACCAGCCGGGTCGCCACGTGGTAGACGCCGATCGCGTCGGGACCGTAGTCGAAGAAGCCGAGCAGCAGGGCGTCCACCCAGATCAGCCCGGTGGACGACAGCGACGAGACCCAGCTGACTGTCGAGAACCGGAACAACTCGCCGGGCCGGTACGCGGGTCGGGCGGCGGGCACCCGGCGCACCATCCGGGCGAGTGCCACGAGGGCGAGACCGGCCGCGCTCCAACTCGCCACCACCAGCGCCCAGAACGCGCCGGTCAGGCCCGCCCCGAGGGCGAGCGCCAGCGCGGTGAGCACCAGCCGGGCGGCCGGCTCGTAGACCTGACCGATGAGCGCGTACGCCCGCTGCGTGCGCCACCCCCGGGTGGCGGCGAGCGCGGCCTCGCAGACGGTCGAGGCGGGCAGGCACAACGCCACCAACCGCAGCCCGGTGGTGAGCCGCGGGTCGTGCAGGGCGTCGGCCAGCCACGGCGCACCGATCGCCAGGCCCAGGGCGAGCACAGTGGACGCCACCGCCGAGATGCCGATCCCGAGCCGGATCGCGCCCCGGAGGGCGGCCGGCTCGTCGTCGGCGAGATGCACCGCCACGAACCGGGTCAGCCCGGCCCGGAAGCCGGAGAGCGAGAGCAACCCCAGCAACGACAGCACCGCGTAGACCTGGGCGTACCGGCCGAGTTCGCGTACCCCCAGGGCCCGGGCCAGCACCAGCATCACCAGGAAGAGCGCCACCTGGCTGAGCACGGCGGTGCCCAGGTTCAGCACACCACCGCGGGCCATGCCGCGTACCTGCTGGTCGCCGGCCTCCGGCGCGGCCGTTGACCGGCCGGTCACCGCGCCCACCCGGCGGCCCGTTCCGCGACGGTCACTGTCGTGCCGCGGTCACGGTCTCCGCCGGCACCGAGGGAGCCGCCGGGGACACCGGCCGGGCGGCGGCACGACCCCGGGAGAGCAGTTCGAGTACGCCCACCAGCAGCACGCCGAGCAGCAGACCGGCGCCGCCGACCGGCAGGGCGGTGCGCACCAGCTCCGTCACCCGGCTCACCTCGTGCGCCTCGCCGATACTCGTCACCTGCTTCGGGTCGGCGGCCTGGGCCTGCGCCCGCGCCGCCTGCAACCCCTCCCGCGCCTGGGACAGGGCGTTCGTCGCCGCGTCCCGCTGGGCGAGCAGGGCCTGGTAGTCGGGGAGCTTCGGCCCCAACTGGTCGAGCTTCTTCTGCGCTGTCGTGATCGCGGCGGTCGCCGCGTCGACGCCGCGGCTGTTGCCAACCGCCTGCATGGAGAGCTGCTGCTGGCGCAGGCTCGTCAGCTCGCCGAGCGTCGCCTGGTAGATCCGGTCCGGCTGGGAGACCTTGTTCGTCTTCTCCCAATCGCCGATCGCCCTGGTCGCCGCGGTGACGTCCGCGTTGGCCGCCTCGACCTCACCGGTGGCGATGCCGACCTGCGAGGAGAAGAGGAAGGCCAACGCCCGGGTGGTGGTCGCGGTCAGCACCGGTGCGACAGAAGCCCGGTCACCGGCGGCGTACGTCACCTCCAACTGGCTGCTCGCGCCGACCTGGGTGACGGCGAGCCCGTCGCGCAGTCGCTCCGGCGGCACCCCGGTGTCACCGGCCACGTCGGCGAGGACGCGGGGCGAGGTTACCGCCGCGCCGAACGCCGCCACGAACTGGTTCGCCGCCTGCGTACCTGTGTACTGCGTCCCGGCGGCGCCGCCCACCAGCGCCGGCGCCGCCACGTACGCGGTCCCGCTGAACTGCTGTGGCGCGAACAGGACGATGGCGGCCGCGGCGCCGGTGGCGAGCACCGGCACCCCCACGAGTACCCAGAGGCGCCGCCGGGCGACCCGCAGGTAGTCGACGATCTCCACTTTTTCCCCAATGCTGTCGTTCAGTCAAACCGGGACGGACGTGCCTCGTGGCTGCTCGCCGGTCGGGTTCGGAGCCGGTTGGCGAGCGATCACACCTGCCGCCGCGGCGAACGCGACGAAGTACCAGAGGGTGACCACGTTGGAGATGACGTTGGACGCGGCGCTGACCGCCACGAAGGCGGCGGCGCAGCCGGCGAAGCCGACCGCGACGCCACGCTCGAAGCTGCCCGGAGGCGCACGCCGCAGCGCTCTGCGCGCGGTGTGCAGAAAGGCGACAAGCATCAGCAGGTACGCCCCGAGACCGAGCAGTCCGGTCTCCACGTACGCCCGCAGAAAGTCGTTGTGCGGCTTCTTCGCCTCGTCGGTCTCGCGCTGGGTCATGTTCGGCCCGATGCCGGTCACCGGGTTCCGGTCGGCGAGCGTGACGATCTCGGTCCAGTAGCCGATCCGCCAGGCCAGGGTGTTTCCGGTGGGGTCTCCGCCGACGGCGCGCGACGTACCGAGTTGGGCGAAGCGTTCACCGACGGCGGGCACCAGTGCCACCCCGGCGACCGCCACCACGCAGAGGGTGACGAGCATCCGCTTGCTGCGGTGCAGGGCCGCTACCACCACCAGACCGATCGCCGCGCCGAGCAGGGCGCTGCGGGTGTTGGTGAGCAGCAGGAACAGCAGCGAGAGCGCGAGCAGCACGCCGAGGGACACCCGCAGTCGACGATCCAGGAAGCGGTACACCGCGAACCCGAAGATCACCATGAACATCAGGTAGCGGCCGAACGTGGTCGACTGGCTGAACGTGCCGCTGATCCTGGTGAAGTCGCCCTTCACCTCGGCCGGCGGGTTGCCGAGCAGCGACAGCACGACGGTGTAGCCCAGCGCCAGCACCAGCGAGGCGTAGCAGGCGAGCAGGACCCGACGGATCGCCGCGGTGTCCGGCATGAGTTGTTCCAGCACCACGAACATCACCACCACGGTGAGGATCCGCAACGCCTCCAACAGGCTGTTCGCCGGCCGACTGGCACCGAGGGCGCTGACCACGCTGCTGACGCCGACGAGCAGCATGGCCCAGCTCAGTGGCGATCCGTGCAGCCGCCCGTGTCTGCTGAGCTGCGCGGCCAGCCAGAGCCCGGCGGCGAGGAGGAACAGCACCGCGAGCAGTGTGGAGGGGTCCACCGCCCGCGCCGATCCGGCCGGGTCGGCCTGGCCGGCGCTCGGGCCGGTCAGCTTGAACAGGTCGACGCAGGAGCGCACCGCGAGCATCAACAGCACGTACGCGGCGAACCGGGTCAGCGCGAGGACGGCCACCGCGATCCCCGCGACCGCCGCGAGCGGCAGCACCATGCCCCGACGGTCACCGGCCGCCAGGGAGACGCCGGCGATCACCGCCACGACCGCGGCGGCGAGCGCCGCGCCGACGGTGAACAGGCGGGTCGGGTCGAGCCGCCTGGTCAGGAGCGGGGTGACCTGCTGCGTGTGTTGTTCCACTGATCCCACTGAACTGAATCGGCGCTGCCCGGCCGCTGCCGGGCGCGGCCCACCGATGTCCTCCCGGCACAAGATCGGTTCAATCTAGCCCCGGTCACCCCGGCGGCAGAAGGGGCCGTTGCACCGACCGCTCCGTCCTCCTGCTGGTTGACCCGAGCTCGTCACGATGAAGGCCGCCCGGTCAGCCGGCGACCTCGGCGCTTCGTGCCCTGGCCCATCGGCCCGGCTCCGGCGACAGCCGGAGATAGAGCCCCTCCAACTCGCGGGCGGCGGTGTCCCAGCTGTACCTGCCGGTGATCCGCTCGCCCAGCGCCATGGCACCGGCCCGTTCACCGGGAAGGTCGGCGAGCATCGACGTCAGCACCCGCACCAGGTCGTCCTCGTCGCCGTCACGGAACAACCGCCCGCCGGCACCGTCGGACCCCAGCACCTCGACGTGCGGCGCGATGTCGCTCGCGACCACCGGCAGCCCGTACGCCGCCGCCTCCAGCAACGTCAACGGCAGTCCCTCCAACCGGGACGGTTGCACGAAGCCGGCCGCCCCGCTGTACAGCTCGGCGAGCAGGTCGCCGTAGGCGAATCCGGTGAAGACGATCCGGTCGTCCGTCCCGGCTTGCCGACGTAACCGGTCCACGAAGTCGTCGGTGAACGACGACCCGCCGACGATCGCCAGGCGGATCGGGGTCCTCGTCCGGCGAAAGGCCCGGATCAGCAGGTCGGCTGCCTTCTCTGGGACCAACCGACCGACGAGCAGCAGGTAACCGCCGGGGATCAGCCCGAACCGGTCCTGGAGCTGACGGGTCCGCGCTGGTCGGGCCGGGTTCACGCCGTTCGGGATGTAGGTCGTCGGACGGCCGAACCGGGCGCCGTAGTGCGCGGCGAGCCCCTGGGAGACCGCCACCCGCTGGTGCGGGACGTACCCGCTGAACCAGTGGGCGCTGCCCAGCACCGCCCGCGCCGCGAACCCCCACTTGCCCCGCTGGTTGTCCAACCCGTGCACGGTCAGGACCACGCGCGCCCGGGACAGGGCCCGCGGGAGCGGGGCGACGAGGGCCGGCCCGAGCCCGTGGTAGTGCACGATGTCGGGTCGTGCCGTCATCGCCGCCACTGTCGAGATCGCCGCGTGCACGATGGCGTCGAGGTGCTTGCTCGCGATCGTGTGGGTCTGGCGCAGTCGTACGCCCCGGTAGCCGTCGGCGGGTGTCTCGCCGTAGCTGCGGCGGCAGTAGACGGTGACCTCGTGCCCGTAGCTGGCGAGGCGGCTGGCCATTTCCTCCACGTGCCGCTCGATCCCGCCGTAGGTCGCCGGCATCCCCTTCTGGCCGATCATCGCGATCCGCAGTGGACGCCAGGTGGTGCCGCTGTCGGCGGCGCCCAGCGTGGGCACCGGGGTGGGGAGCACCCGTTGTCGGGGAATCGGCGGGCTCCCGGCGTGCTGGTCCACGTCCTCGGCCTGCAGGTGGGGATGGCCCACGTTGACTCCCTGCGTGACTAGACCCGCGCCCGCCGCCCGGACAGGGTCAACACCTTGCCATGGATGGGGCCGTCCGCGAGCTGATCAATGAGACAAGAAAATCATCCATGGGATTCTTTGCGAAGGGAATGGCACCGGAGATGACATCGAGGTGCACGGCGCAGGTGCCGCGTCGAACGGCCCGCGGACGCGGACGAGCCCCGGTCGATCAGTAAATGATCGGCCGGGGCTCGTCGGTGGTTACCGGTCAGACGAGATCGAAGCGGTCCAGCTCCATGACCTTGGTCCAGGCGGCCACGAAGTCGCCCACGAACTTGTCACGGGCGTCCTGGCTGGCGTAGACCTCGGCGAGGGCGCGCAACTGCGAGTTGGACCCGAAGATGAGGTCGACAGCCGTGGCGGTCCACTTCACCTCGTCGGTGGCCAGGTCGCGGATCTCGTACACGTGCTCGTCGGACTTCGACGCGTTCCACCGGGTGCCCGGCGAGAGCAGGTTGGCGAAGAAGTCGTTGGTGAGCACGCCCGGCCGGTCGGTGAGGACACCGTGCCGGCTGCCACCGACGTTGGCGCCGAGAGAGCGCAGACCACCGATGAGGACGGTCATCTCGGGCGCGGTCAGGTTGAGCATGTACGCACGGTCGATGAGCAGCACCTCCGGCTGGGTCTTCTCGCCGGCACGCAGGTAGTTGCGGAAACCGTCGGCACGCGGCTCCAGGACCCGGAACGAGTCGGTGTCGGTCTGCTCCTGGGTCGCGTCGGTGCGGCCCGCGCGGAACGGCACCGTCACCTCGACGCCGGCGTCGCGCGCCGCCTTCTCGACGGCGGCCGCACCGGCCAGCACGATCAGGTCGGCGAGCGAGATGGTCGCCCCGCCAGCCGAGTTGAAGTCCTGCTGGATGCCCTCGAGGGTGGCCAGCACGGTCGCCAGCTGCTCGGGCTGGTTGACCTCCCAGCTGCGCTGCGGCTCGAGGCGGATCCGCGCCCCGTTGGCGCCGCCGCGCTTGTCGGTGTTCCGGAAGCTCGCGGCCGAGGCCCAGGCGGTGGAGACCAGCTGGTCGACGGTGAGACCGGACTCCAGGACCTTCGCCTTGAGGGCGGCGACGTCGGTGTCACCCACCAGCTCGTGGGCGACGGTCGGCACCGGGTCCTGCCACAGCTGCGGCTCGGCCACCCACGGCCCGAGGAAACGCTCGATCGGGCCCATGTCGCGGTGCAACAGCTTGTACCACGCCTTGGCGAAGGCGAGCGCGAACTGGTCGGGGTTCTCCAGGAAGCGGCGGGAGATCTTCTCGTACGCCGGGTCGACGCGCAGCGACAGGTCGGTCGTGAGCATCGTCGGCTTGTGCTTCTTGGCCGCGTCGAACGGGTCCGGGATGATCGCCTCGGCGTCCTTGGCGACCCACTGCTTCGCACCGCCGGGGCTGGTGGTCAGCTCCCACTCGTAACCGAAGAGGATCTCGAAGAAGCGGTTGCTCCACTGCGTCGGCACGTCGGTCCACGTCACCTCGAGACCACTGGTGATCGTGTCGGCGCCCTTGCCGCTGCCGTGGGTGCTCAGCCAACCCAGACCCTGCGCCTCCAGTGGTGCGCCCTCGGGCTCGGCGCCCACGTGGTTGTCGGCGACGCCGGCACCGTGGGTCTTACCGAAGGTGTGACCACCGGCGATGAGGGCGACGGTCTCCTCGTCGTTCATCGCCATCCGGCCGAAGGTCTCGCGGATGAAGTGCGCCGCCGCGGCCGGGTCGGCGTTACCGCGCGGGCCCTCCGGGTTGACGTAGATGAGCCCCATCTCGGTCGAGCCGACGCCGGCCGACATCTCCTTCTCGGAGGCGTAGCGCTCGTCGCCCAGCCAGGTGTCCTCCGGACCCCAGAAGATCTCCTCCGGCTCCCACACGTCCTCGCGGCCGAAGCCGAAACCGAAGGTCTTGAAGCCCATCGACTCCAGCGCGACGTTGCCGGCCAGCACGAGCAGGTCGGCCCAGGAGATCTTCTGGCCGTACTTCTGCTTCACCGGCCAGAGCAGCCGGCGGGCCTTGTCCAGGTTGGCGTTGTCCGGCCAACTGTTCAGCGGCGCGAACCGCTGCCCGCCGTCACCGGCGCCGCCGCGACCGTCCTCGATGCGGTACGTGCCGGCGGCGTGCCAGCTCATCCGGATCATCAGGCCGCCGTAGTGGCCGAAGTCGGCCGGCCACCAGTCCTGCGAGGTGGTGAGCACCTCGGCGACGTCGCGCTTGAGGGCCTCGACGTCGAGCTTCGCGAACTCCTTGGCGTAGCTGAAGTTCTCGCCCAGCGGGTTGCCCTTGTTCGAGTGGGCGTGCAGCACCGAGAGGTCGAGCTGGTTCGGCCACCAGTCCCGGTTGGTGCGCGGACGACCGCCGGTCTTCGGGGTCGGCGCGTCGATCGCCGGGTTCTCACTCTCGCTGCCGTGCGCGGTCACCGAGTCGTGCGCGACCGGGCAGCCGGCCGCTGCCTTCTGGTCCACGCCCTGCGCACTGGTGGGGCCGTTGTCCTGGGTGTCGCTCATGGGCTTCCTTCCGAGCTTGCGGATCTCTGGGGCATACGTTCGGTCGCACAGTCGGGGCAGGTGCCCCAGTAGACGACCTCCGCCTCGTCGACCGTGAAACCGTGGTCGCCGGAGGCGGTGAGACAGGGGGCGTGACCGACGGCGCAGTCGACGTCGGCAATGGCACCGCAGAAGCGGCACACGACATGGTGGTGGTTGTCGGCGACCCGGGACTCGTAGCGGGCGGTCGCCCCGGCCGGCTGGATGCGCCGGACCAGGCCGGCGTCGGTGAGCACGCGCAGTACGTCGTACACCGCCTGGTGGGAGACCGTGGGATGGTCCGCGCGGACCAGCGCGATCACCGCGTCGGTGCCGACGTGCGGGTGGTCGCGCAGCGCCGTGAGCACCGCCAACCGGGGCCGGGTCACGCGCAACGAGGCAGCCCGCAGCTGCGCCTCGAAGTCGGACATCACGGGTACGAACACTAGCTCACTATTTTGGAACGAATCAAGTTTTGTGTCGCCGGTGGTGTCCCCACGTCGGACGATTCACCCGAGGTTAACCTGCGGGAGGAAAAAAACCGGACAGCCGTGTCGAGAAGCGCCGACCGGCTTCGTCCCCGGAGTGAACGTGACCACGATGGGTCACCGCCAGCACCGAGGGAGCACCACGATGGCGAAGTACCTGCTGCTCAAGCACTACCGGGGCGCCCCGACCGCCGTGAACGACGTGCCGATGGACAAGTGGACCCCGGAGGAGATCTCGGCCCACATGAGGTACATGGGCGATTTCGCCGCCCGACTCGAGGAAACCGGCGAGTTCGTCGACGGTCAGGCACTCGCCCCGGAGGGAGCCTGGGTCCGGTACGACGGCGAGGGCCGCCCGCCGGTCACCGACGGCCCGTTCGCGGAGACCAAGGATCTCATCGCCGGCTGGATGGTGATCGACGTCGACAGCTACGACCGGGCTGTCGAGCTGGCCGGGGAACTGTCGGCGGCTCCGGGGGCCGGCGGGAAGCCGATCCACGAGTGGCTGGAGCTGCGCCCGTTCCTGAGCGAGCCGCCCACCATCACCGAGTGACGACTCCGATGGACGAGACGCTGCTGCGAAGCCTCACGCCGAGCGTCCTCGGGATCCTCGTCCGCCGCGGAATCGACTTCGCGGCGGCCGAGGACGCCGTGCAGGACGCCCTGGTCGAGGCCGTCCGCGTCTGGCCGGACGACCCACCTCGCGACCCGAAGGGTTGGCTGACCACCGTGGCGTGGCGACGGTTCCTCGACGTGGCCCGCGCCGACGCCGCGCGCCGTCGGCGCGAGGACCTGGTCGACGAGGAGCCGGAGGCAGGGCCGTGCCACCCGGTGGACGACACGCTCCAGCTCTACTTCCTGTGCGCGCACCCGTCGCTGACGCCGTCGTCCGCTGTCGCGCTGACGCTGCGCGCCGTCGGCGGGCTGACCACCCGGCAGATCGCCCATGCCTACCTGGTGCCCGAGGCGACCATGGCGCAGCGCATCAGCCGGGCGAAGCGCACCGTCTCCGGGCAGCGCCTCGACCGACCCGGTGACGTCGCCACCGTGCTGCGTGTCCTCTACCTGGTCTTCAACGAGGGGTACTCCGGTGACGTGGACCTCTCGGCCGAGGCCATCCGGCTCACCCGGCAGCTCGCGGCGACGATCGACCATCCCGAGGTGGCGGGGCTGCTGGCCCTCATGCTGGTGCACCACGCCCGGCGCGCCGCCCGGACCGCGCCCGACGGCAGCCTGGTGCCGCTCGCCGAGCAGGACCGCAGCCGCTGGGACACCCGGGCCATCGCCGAAGGCGTGGAGATCCTGCAGGCGGCCCTGGCCCGCGACCGACTGGGCGAGTTCCAGGCCCAGGCCGCCATCGCGGCGCTGCACGCGGACGCGCCGACCGCCGCGGAGACCGACTGGGTGCAGATCGTCGAGTGGTACGACGAACTCGCGCGCCTGACCGACAATCCGGTCGTCCGACTCAATCGCGCGGTGGCGGTCGGTGCGGCCGACGGCCCCAGGGCGGGCCTGGCGGCGCTGGCGACAGTGGACGACGCACTGCCCCGCTACACGGCGGTGGCGGCGTACCTGCACGAGCGCGACGGCGATCCGATCAGGGCGGCACTGCTGTACGCCGAGGCCGCCCAGCAGGCCACCAACCTCGCCGAACGCGACCACCTGACCCGGCAGGCCGCCCGGCTCAACGCCCTCGGACGTCGCTGACCGGTCCGGGCCTTCGGGAGGGTCGCCCCCATGCCGCTGACCCCGACCGGTTCGAGTGGTCCGAAAAGTCTCCGGAACTTTCGGCGGCCTCCACCCAGAGCTGGCTCAGCCGGTACGACTCCGTCACGACAGGTCCTCACCCTGATCGACTACTGACCTGGCTTGATGTCGTTCGGTGACGACGGCGGCGTTGCCACTCTGTTTCCGATAATTGTTGACAAGGCGACAGCCGGGTTAATACGGTCGCCATCGACGGCATTCGATTGTCGTCAGCACCAGCCACCACGACCCACTCATCTGGTCGTCGTGCAGGACGACCGGCCCACCACCACCGAGCGGTACGACGCCGTGGCCGTCACCCGACCACCGGCAGCCTGCCGAGGCGTACCGCGCCGCTGGCCCCCGCCAGCCGTCAGAGGAGGCAACAGTTCCATGACCGACACCACTCACACCACACCGCGAAGGCGCGGCCGCCTGCGGCTGCTCGTCGGCGCCGCGTGCGCCGCCGTCCTGGCCGTCGCCGGCACGATGACCGCCACCAACGCGTACGCCGAGGCCGACCGGACCCTCACCTCGAACCTCACCGGCACGCACAACGGCTACTACTTCTCGTTCTGGAAGGACAGCGGCAACGCCAGCATGACGCTGCGCGCCGACGGCCGATACACGAGCAGTTGGGACCGGAGCACCAACAACTGGGTCGGCGGCAAGGGTTGGGCCACCGGCAACCGACGGACCGTCACCTACTCGGGCAGCTACAACCCGGGCAACAACAACACCTACCTCGCCCTGTACGGGTGGACGCGTAACCCGCTCATCGAGTACTACGTGGTGGAGAACTTCGGCAGCTACAACCCGAGCAGCGGCGCCACCCGGATGGGCACCGTCACCACCGACGGCGGCACCTACGACATCCTCCGCAGCCAGCGGATCAACGCCCCGTCGATCGACGGCAACCAGACGTTCTACCAGTTCTGGAGCGTCCGCCAGCAGAAGCGTTCGAGTGGCACCATCACCACCGCCAACCACTTCGACGCCTGGGCCCGTGCCGGCCTGAACCTCGGCTCCAACCACAGCTACCAGGTCATGGCCACCGAGGGCTACCAGAGCAGCGGAAGCTCCGACATCACCGTCCGGGAGGGCAGCGGCGGCAACCCGACCTCCGGGCCGACCACCGGAAACCCCGGGACCGGCACCTGCAACGCGACGATCACCGCCGGACAGCAGTGGGGTGACCGGTTCAACCTCAACGTCGCGGTCACCGGCACCAACAACTGGGTCGTCAGCCTCGGCCTCGGCGGCGGCCAGAGCATCCAGAACAGTTGGAATGCCTCGGTCAGCGGCAGCAGCGGCACCGTCACCGCGCGACCGAACGGCAACGGCAACAACTTCGGGATCACTGTCATGGCCAACGGCAACTGGACCTGGCCGACGATCAGCTGCAGCAGCAGTTAGGACGCCCCGACCCGGGCAGGAGGCCGCGCCGCCCGGCTCCCGGGCCAACTGGCCGCTTGTCAACAACCCAGAGGACCCGTCCGACAGCTCACCGA